>JBGTLY010000265.1:0-3915 GCA_041743865.1 Woeseiaceae bacterium | reverse complement strand
CGGCGCGGGTACGCGCGGCGGGCAACGCCGCCGGGAACCAGTGGACCAGGCTCCACACCAATACCCCGGTATACAAAAGGCCCAAGGCTCGCTCCCGTCGAAGGCTGGACCTGCGTATACTGCAAAATATGTCCGCGCCAGACAACAAGTTACTGGAGATGCTGACCGGTTATGCCGCGGCGCACCAGCACCCCTTCAACATTTTCGTGCACCTCCTTGGCATCCCGACGATCATGCTCGGCGTGTTGATCCCCCTGACCTGGCTGTCATTCGATGCCGGTCCGGTGAGCGTGTCGGCGGCACACGTCCTGTTGCTGGCTTTTTTTCTTTTTTACCTGAGCCTGGACGCGGTCTTCGCACTGGCCTTCCTGGCAACCGGGGGGTTATTGGCCCTGTTCGCGACGCGGGTCGGTGCGCTCCCGATCGAGAGCTCTGGCGCCATCGCCGCAGCCTGTTTTGTCGGCGGCTACCTGGCCCAGTTCGCAGGGCATGCGGTGGAGCGTTCGATGCCGTTGCTCGTCCGGCATCCTGTGCAGGCGAATCTCGCGGCGCCGTTTTTTACCGTGGTCGAGGTGTTCAAGCTTCTGGGGTTGCGCGACGAGCTGTTCCTGTCCGTTCAGCGACGCATCGCGGCTCAGCGTTCCGGTGCGCGGGACATCTCGTAGCGCAGTAACGCAGCGACGCTGATCGCATCGGTTATCTCGCCATTGCAAACCATCCGCAGCGCCTCGTCGATGCGAACGCGGCGTACAGTGAGGTCCTCGGTTTCCCCGAAGCAGGGTTTGCCCTCAGTCAGGCCTGTTGCCACATAAACGATCGCTGCCTCGTCTGTGACGGAATTACTCGTGTGCAGCCGCATCAGTTCACGCCATTCACGTGCCTCCAGGCCGGTCTCCTCTTTCAGTTCCCGCCGGGCTGCATCGAGAGGGTTTTCGCCTTCGGGCGCGCCGCCCTCCGGCAGTTCCCAGCTGTAGGCGCCCAATGTGAAGCGCGACTGGCCGACCAGCCAGGTGTGCCCGTCGTCGTCGATCGGCAGTATGCCGATCGCGAGATTCTTGAAGTGCACATGGCCGTACTGGTTTTCGCCGCCACCGGGGTTGATGACATGGTCTTCCCGCACCGCTATCCAGTCGTTTTCATATACCAGCCTCGTTGCAAGTGTCTTCCACGTCATATTGCATGCCGTCCGTGTTCAGGCCGCCAAGAGGCGACGTTCGCAAACGAAAAAGCCCTCGCAAGCGAGGGCCTTTACGTGTGTGGTGCCGAGAAGAGGACTTGAACCTCCACGGGGTTACCCCCACTAGCACCTGAAGCTAGCGCGTCTACCAATTCCGCCACCTCGGCATGGCGTAACCGCGTACAATTACGGGAATTACGAGGTCGCGCACTGTACTCATAGGGGCCGCGACCTGTCAATGTCCGACACGGTCGACGACGAGCGGAGCGAGTGTTTGCCCAGAAAAAGCAAGAACAGGAAGAAGCCGGCGGGCCAGCCCGGTGAGGCCCGGTCCTATCAGCACCCGATTCCGAACCGCAACGCAATCGTTGATTATTTGACCGAAGCCGGGCGGCCGCAGCCGGTGGATACGATGCTGGCGGCCTTCGACCTGAAAGGGCAGCGCATGCGGTCCCTGCTTGTCGAGCGGCTGGCCTCGATGGTTCGGGCGGGGCAGATCATCGAGAATCGCCGAAACGAGTATTGCCTTACCGAGAAACTCGAACTCGTCGCGGGCCGGGTGAGCGGTCATCGTGACGGTTTCGGGTTCGTAATCCCCGACGATGGCAGCAACGACATCTACCTGTCCGCGCGCGAAATGCGTGCTCTATTCGATGGCGATCGCGTGGCCGTCAGGATCGCAGGGACCGACCGCCGGGGCAAACCCGAAGGCAGGCTCGTCGAAATCCTCGAGCGCGGCACCCGGCAAATCGCAGGTCAATTCATTCGTGAGCGGGGCATCGGGCTGGTCGTCCCCGACAACCCGAAGATTGCGCACCGGATACTGGTCGGTCAGGGCGACGGCGGCGGCGCGAAGCCCGGGCAAATTGTCGTCGCCGAGATTCTCGATTTTCCTACCGATGTCCAGCAGGCAACGGGACGCATCGTGCGTGTCATCGGTAGCCCGGATCAAAGTGGTATCGCGACCGAGATCGCAATCCAGTCGCATGGCATTCCCTCGAGCTGGCCGAAGGACGTGACCGATGCGAGCCGGCAGTTCGGCACGATCGTGACGAGCGCTGCAAAGAAAGACCGGCTCGATCTTCGTGAGCTTGACCTGGTGACGATCGATGGCGCCGATGCCCGCGATTTCGACGACGCCGTCTATGCCGAGACGTCGGGTAACGGCTGGCGGCTGATCGTCGCAATCGCCGATGTCGCGCACTACGTCGATGTAGGCTCCGCTCTCGATCGCGAAGCCACCGCCCGCGGGACGTCGGTGTATTTTCCCGACCGTGTCGTACCGATGTTGCCGGAGGTCCTGTCGAACGGGTTGTGTTCCCTGAACCCGAAAGTGGACCGCCTTTGCATGGTGTGCGACATGCGAGTCAGCGCCGAAGGGAAAGTGACCCGGTCCACATTTCACGAAGGCGTCATGCGCTCGAAGGCGAGACTGACCTACGACACGGTCAACGAATTTCTCGACGGTGATGAGACCGCGGTGCCGGACGTGGCGCAGCCGGTCCTTCGCGACCTGCAAGCCCTTTATCGGGCCTTCGCGGATACGCGCCGAAAGCGCGGCGCACTCGAGCTCGATTTGCCGCAGGTGAAGTTCGAACTGGACGATGACGGGACGATACGGCGTATCCTGACCGTCCAAAGGCGGGATGCGCATCGGCTGATCGAGGAATGCATGATCGCCGCCAATGTGGAGGCCGCCCGCTTCCTGGCGCGAAACAGGATTCCGGGCCTGTACCGTGTCCACGCGAAGCCCGATGCCGATCGCTTCGATGAATTGCGACGTTACCTGGTCTCGCTCGGCCTCAAGGTGCCGCACGTGGACCACATTACCCCGCAGCAATTCAGCAAGCTGCTTCGCCAGATTGAAGGACGCCCGGACAGCGCAGCGATCTCGATGCAGATGCTGAGAAGCCTGACTCACGCCGAATACACGCCGGATAACGTGGGGCATTTCGGCCTCGCACTCGACGCCTACGCCCATTTCACCTCGCCGATCCGGCGTTACCCGGACCTGCTCGTGCATCGCGCCATCCGCCACATACTGCGGGGCGGCAAGCCCGCCGGCTATTCCTACGACCGCCAGGGCATGGTGCGTCTGGGCGCGATCACCTCGGCGCACGAGCGTCGCGCGGAGGAGGCGACGCGTGACGTCGAAGCCTGGCTCAAATGTCAGTACATGCAGGACCGGGTCGGCGATGCCTACGACGGGGTTATCAGCGGTGTAACGAACTTCGGGCTGTTTGTGCAGATTCCGGAGCTGATGGTGGATGGCCTCGTGCACGTGACGAACCTTCCTAACGACTATTACCGCTTCGATGCACAGAGCCTGCGCATGGTGGGTGAACGTACCGGGCAGACCTTCCGCCTGGGTGAGGCCATGCGGGTGTTGGTGCAGCGTGTGGACATGGACACGAGGCGCATCGATTTCCGCCCGGCCGACCTGCCACACGAGGAGCAGCGTAACGGCCGACGGCGGGGTCAGTGACGCCCTCATGTCCCGATACGTGACCGGACTGCGGGCTGTCGAGGAACTTCTGGCGGGAGATCCTGCGGAAATCCGCCGCATATTTACGGAGTACCGGACACCCAATCCCAGGGTCGAGGCCGTTGTCGCCCGGGCCCGGGACGCGGGGATCGACGTGCAATCGGCCAATCGAGCCCGGCTCGCGCAGCTGTGCGGCGATGCCCGGCACCAGGGGGTCGTCGCCGAAGTCGTGCAGAGCACGCTGCTCGACGAA
>JBGTLY010000264.1:0-33297 GCA_041743865.1 Woeseiaceae bacterium | reverse complement strand
GCGAACGAACGCCTGGACCGCGTCGGGGTGCACACACCGCCCGCGTTTGTCGCCGAGCGGCTGGAAAAACTGCGGCTCCTGATCAGGATGCTGACGGATATCGACTGGCGATTACCGCATGCCGACGCCCGACGGGTACTTAGCGCCCTGACCTATTTCAACGAAACGAACGACCTGATTCCGGACCATGTGCCGGGTCTGGGGTTCCTCGATGACGCCATCATGATCGAGCTGGTGGCCCGGGAGCTGCGGCATGAGCTCGATGCGTACCGCGACTTCTGCAACTTTCGTCGCGAAAAAGCATTAGAAATGAATTCCAAGCCACTGACAAGACGCAATAAATGGCTCGAAAACCGGCGCCAGGAATTGCTGGAGCGTATGCGCCGGCGGCGGCAATCAGAACAGGATGATGACAAGCTCCGGCCGGGGCTGCTCGATTGAAACCAGGGTCCGGGCAAGCCAGCGTCGCGTCAGGCGGGCCAGAAATACCAGCCGGTGGCCGCAAGCCCGGCTGCGAGCCCGCCCTGTGCAGGCCAGCGCCAGGCGCGCCAGGTTACGAGTGAATAGAAACTAAGGGCCGACACCGCGGTCATACCGAGGAAGATCAGGAGGCTCGTTACCAGCGGCCGGATCTCGTCCTGGATACGCGGATGGTCCGAACCGATGAGCAGGAAGACGATCAGGACCATGGCCAGAGAAGCAGCTATGGACAGGCATGAGCCGAGCAGGAAGCCGTTGATTACCATCAGTGGGCGCATTCAAACCGTACCGCAGCCAGGCGGTCTCGTCAGCGTAAGGGTCTTTTTGCCCGGCATGCCCTTGATCCAGGGGCGCCGGGGATCTAGCCTAGCGTACACAGCGGGCGAACGACAGTGCCAAACAGACTTGGAGAAAATGCATTGAGAAGGAACCAAAACCTGCGCCTGCCGTCGCTCTTCGCGACAGCGATTGCGCTGTCCGCAATCCCGGTTTTCGCCAGCACAGCGGACGTGAAAACGGACTCTCGCCTCGAGCCACAGCAGCGGCATGAAAATATCGGCGAGACCGTCACGCATTTCATCCAGCGGTCGCACTACAACCATACGGCGGTGGACGACGAACTGTCGTCGCAGGTCCTCGACCGGTACATCGAGTCCCTCGACGGCAATCGCATGTATCTGCTCGAGAGCGACATCGAGTTCTTCAACAAGTACCGTTACAAGCTCGACGACTTTGTGAAGACCGAACCGCTCGATGCGATCTACGACATGTTCGAGGTATACCGCACCCGCGTGCGGGAGCGGCATGAGTATGCCCTGGAGGTCCTCGAAATCGAACCCGATTTCAAGGCCGACGAGGAGTTTCAGTTCGACCGCAGCGAAGCACCGTGGGCCACGACATCTGCGGAACTCGACGAGATCTGGCGCAGGCGGGTCAAGAACGACGCACTGCGCCACATCCTGAACGAGAAGACGTGGGACGAAACGCGGGATTTGCTGACAAAACGCTACCAGCGCCTGTTGCGCCGCATGGATCAGGTCAATTCCGACGATGTCTTCGAAGGATTCATGAACGCGTTTGCACACACCCTGGATCCGCACTCGAGTTACCTGTCGCCTCGTAACTCCGAGGAATACCGCATCCAGATGAGCCTGAGCTATTTCGGTATCGGCGCGTCTCTGCAGCCGGACGACGACTACGTCAAGGTCGTGGGGATTATCCCTGGCGGGCCGGCTGCAATCGATGGCAAGCTGAAGGCGGAAGACCTTATAGTCGGCGTCGGCGAAGGCAGTGACGGGCCGATGGTGGACGTGGTCGGGTGGCGCCTCGAGGACGTCGTCGACAAAATCCGGGGCCCGGCAGACACCGTGGTCCGCCTGCAGGTACTGCCGGCTGACGCATTGCCCGGAAGCGGTGAAAAGGTCATTTCACTACAGCGCGGCCAGGTGAAGCTGGAGGAACAAGCGGCAAAAAGTGAGGTCATCTCGATCCCGCACGAAGGGCGGGAATGGCGCATCGGCGTCATCGACGTGCCCTCCTTTTATCGCGACTATCGCGCCCTCTCCGACGGAGACAAAGACTTCACGAGCACCACGCGGGATGTCAAACGCCTGATTGGCGAACTCGAGAAGCAGGGAATCGATGGCTTGGTCATGGATCTCCGCGGTAATGGCGGCGGCCATTTGACGGAGGCGACCGCCCTTTCGGGCCTGTTCATCGACAATGGTCCTGTCGTTCAACTGCGCAACGCCAGCGGCCGTATTTCGCGACTGGACGACCCGAACCCGATGGCGCAGGTCGCATACGACGGTCCCCTGGCTGTGCTGGTTGATCGTTTCAGTGCCTCGGCGTCCGAAATTTTTGCCGCAGCCATCCAGGACTACGCGCGCGGAATCATTATCGGCCAGCAGACATTCGGCAAAGGAACCGTGCAAAACCTGTATTCCCTCGACCAGTACATGAAGCCGGAGAAGGACAGCCAGGACGGCTTCGGCCAGCTGACTCTGACGATTGGCAAGTATTACCGGGTCACCGGCGAGAGCACCCAGCATCGTGGCGTCAACCCAGACATCGCATTGCCCTCGGCTATCGACGCCGAGGAGGTAGGCGAATCCATTCGCGACAGTGCGCTGCCCTGGGATACGATCAAGACCACGCGTTTCGCCGCCGGGGAGCCGCTGAATTCCACAATCCAGTCGCTCATCGTGAACCAGGAAGGCCGCGCGAAAGAGGATCCCAACTTCCGCTGGCTGCTCGAAGGTATTCAAGAGTACGAGGAAATCAGGTCCAGGGACACGGTATCTCTGAACGTAGACGTCCGGCACACGGAGCGCGAAGAGGAACTGGAACGTCGCCTTGTCCGTGAGAACGAACGCCGCCGGGCACTGAATCTCGAGCCGCTCGAAAGCACGGAAGATATCGAGGAAGACGATATGCCTGACGTTCTGCTTCGCCAGGCTGCCGACATCGTCCGGGATATGGCGGAGTTGCGCGCCGTGAGCCGGCCACCGGCGCAGACGGCACAGGTAGACAAGCCAGTGCGCTGATCGGGGGCGGCTTGCACGGTCTTGGCCAGGTGCTATACTCGGGCATCACTTGGCAGCTGGCCAACCCTGGTGGTGTGAGTTGGGAAAAGACCGACACAGCGTGATTCGCGCCGTATCCGGCGCCCTGCCTGCGACATGGCTGCTGTTGCTCGGGTCATTTCTTGCGCCCTCCGCGGTCCTTGCCACCGACGTCCGTTGTGATCGTGCCAGCTCGCTCACTGTCCCGTCCGAACGTCTCAAGGTCCGTATCGTGGACCTCAGCACCAGTGACGACGAAGCCAGTGGCGCCGAGCTCGGCAGAGCATTCAACGGTTTCAGGCAGGATTCCGATCTCACTGATGTCATTCAAGAGTCCGAGGGGCCCGTTCCGGATCTTTCATCGCGCGCCCGCTCGCTCGCGATCCTGAGGGAGATTTTCGGCGAAACGGTCGGCAACGATACGCTGGACGTAGCGCGGGTTCCGGCACACGACCTGCCGCCAGGCACTGACGGCAAAGTGACGTTGCGCCGCCCCACGGCCGAACTGTCAGAAAACGACCTGCCCACGACCGGCGTGTCGGCCAGCGAGGATGCGGAAACCAACGCCGCTGAGGCTGATCTGCCCGGGGTGTCCGACGAAGAATCCTTGCGTTATCGCCGTCAGATGTACCGAACGGACATCTAAGCCAACGTCGCCGTCAGCGACTCAGCACGCCCGATATCCCCCAGTAGTTGTCCTGTAGGAGGTTTACCTCCAGTTCCCGAACCTGCCCGGTTTCGTGAATATCCAATACCGTGGCCACGGACGGCAGGTGCGGCACAGCGTTGTCGTCGCCGTGGAACCTGGCGCGTTCGGCAATTCTTTTCGCACGGAGCTGTAGCAAGTCGGCGTATTCACTGGTTTTCCCCATCGAATCCTGCAGCCGGCGAATAGCCAACAGCAGCTGGTCACAATCACGTTTCGAGCCGTAACGCACCGACCCCGCTCCCCTGCTGCCGGCTTCACGGGCCATGCTTGCCATGCCATCGTCGCGAAAATGCAGGAATACCTGCTGGGCAAAAGAGAGGATCATGCAATTGATCGAGCGCTTGGCATGGACGTCCAGACCCTCTACGTCGGGTGGTTCGCCCTGACTGAGTTTCGCCATAGTGCGTTTGAGCTCGGATTCCAGCTGCTGGTCCGTCTCGAGGCATCCGGCAATCCGGTCAAGTGTGCGTTTGGTCGCCCGTTTTCTGAAAAAGCGGAGGAAACGGTTCGTAGAGGAGTATTTCTGCTGTACGGCCTGAAGCTCCGCGGCGGCACTGCCCATACGGTCGACTACTTCCGCAAGCCGCGCCTCCAGTGTTGCCGCCTCGGCGTCTCTCTGCGCACCCCAGGCGGCGAGCAACTGTCGATGTTGCCGCTGCTCCCGTTGCTGTTTGAGCTGCTCGGCAAATCTTGCGACTTTGCGCTCGAGGTGCGCGTTGAGTGCGCGGAACTGGTAGTAGACGCCAACATTGTGCACCCACTCCGGATCGAGAAGCAGGTTTTCAAGCAACAGGAGCTGCTGTTGCGCCCGCCCGGCCAGACCTTGTTGTTCTTTTACGCGGTCCTTGAGGCTAAACGTCTCGTTGCGCAGGTTCGCAAATTCTTTTTTGAGTTCCGCCCGGTTCCAATATAATTCGAGCAGCTTTTCGCTATCCCGGGCGTCGCCGCGTGAGTGGCCGAAGATTGCGGTCAGACTCGTCACTGTGTCCCTTTACATAACCCGGAAGCCGCGAAAACGGGCCATTGCGGACCAGATAATGCCGTCCACCGTGCCTCAAATCCGGACACGGTCGACAATTTCGCGATTTACCCGGCGTTCAGCGATCGAGAATCAAATGGCCCTGCTCACGCAGATAGTCGAGCCATTTGTTCAGGACCATGTTTCGCCTCCAGCGCGTACCGAGGTCTCGCTGCTGTTCCCGGAGCAAACGACGGAACTCGGTGTGCCGATGCTGGCGGCCCAGCCGAACGGCTTCCGCCAGCCGGCCATCCAGATAGGCTCGAACGAGCATGTCCGGGTCGGCGACGCGCCGGTCATCAGTCTTGAAGTAATACGTCAGGGTAAGCGTAACCGTGTAGCGTGACCGTTCGAGAATCTCCACGTGCAAATCACAGTCGCCCGCCACCCGGGACCGGTAGCAGCCGTCAATACTTTCGAGATCGGGAATCAGGCTGAGAAGCCGCAGGTAGTTGCTCTCATACACCGACATCAGCCCTACAAAGCTGCGGGGACTGACTATGGTCTGCGGTACGAGCCTGGAATCGAGCAACATGGCCGGAATATAGCAGCAACCCGTACTGAAAATCAGGGTCGCACTCGACGTTCTACACCGGTACTATCAAGAATTCGACTGGCGATTTCCTCAATAGAGAATTCAGTCGTGTCCACGTAAGGGATCGCGAACCTCCGGAACAGCTTTTCTGCCTCGCGGATCTCAAAACGTACTTGCTGTGTCGTCGAATAGCGCCCTAAAGGGCGCCGCTCCCGGCGAACCTGGTGAAGACGATCCGGTGAGATCGTCAGGCCAAACAGCTTTTTCCTCTGGCTCGCCAGAACCTCCGGTAACTCCCCACTTTCGAACTCCTCGTCGGTCAGGGGATAGTTCGCCGCATAGACGCCATACTGCAGCGCCAGGTACAAGCAGGTCGGTGTCTTGCCGGATCGGGAAACGCCGACCAGCACAACGTCCGAGGCGTCATAGTTGCGGCTGATTCCGCCGTCGTCGTTCGCCAGCGCGAAGTTCGTCGCCTCGATGCGTCTCATGTACGCATCGATGTCGCTCATTCCGTGTGCGCGGCCGGGAGCGTGCGTGGGCTGTTCATGAAGCTCCTCACCCAGGGGTTCGAGAAATGCGTCGAAAATGTCGAGATGCAGACCTTCCGCCTGCCGTATGATCGCCCGGCATTCGTCCTGCACAAGCGTAGAAAAAATGATCGGGCGCAACGTCGAACTCCCGGCCGCTTCGTTGATTTTGCGTACTGCATCCCTTGCCTTGTCTTCGCTATCTATAAATGGCAAAGTCACCTGCCGAAAATTCTGGCTGTTGAACTGAGTCAGGAGACTGTGACCCAGCGTCTCCGCCGTGACGCCGGTCTGGTCGGATAGAAAGTAAACAGTGCGTTCGTCCACCCGGTCGATTGTCCACGTCCTGACAGGGAACACAAGGGAGTAGCCTTTTGGATACATATGTAGTCCAGCTCGACGAACTCGGCATGGGCGATATCGAGAAGGTTGGCGGCAAAAACGCGTCTCTGGGCGAGATGATCAGCAAGCTCAGTGATGTGGGCGTGAGTGTCCCGGGTGGATTTGCAACGACCGCGGAAGCCTACCGGGAGTTCCTGCGCACCGACTGTCTCGGTGACCGTATCAAGGAGATACTTGAAGGTCTTGATGTTGAAGACCTCGAGGCACTGTCTGCCGCAGGTCGTTCGATTCGCACGGCTATCATGGACTGCCCGTTGCCGGACGGGCTGCGGCGTTCAATCGCCGGAGCGTGGAAAGAGCTTTCCGACGGCGAGGATATCGCCGTGGCGGTCCGCTCCTCTGCAACTGCGGAGGACCTCCCCGATGCATCCTTTGCCGGCCAACAGGAAACCTTTCTCAATGTGCGAGGCCTCGACAAGATCGTCGAGGCACTGCACAGGGTCTATGCGTCCCTGTTCACCGATCGGGCGATCGCTTATCGCGTGCACCAGGGATACGACCACTCACAGGTGGCTTTGTCGGTCGGCGTCCAGCGCATGGTTCGAAGCGACATCGGTTCGGCTGGCGTCATGTTCACACTGGACACCGAGTCAGGATTCCGTGACGCGGTGTTCATCACCTCGTCGTGGGGCCTCGGCGAAACCGTCGTCCAGGGCGCGGTCAATCCGGACGAATTTTACGTTTACAAGCCTGCACTTGCTAAAGGCCGATTTCCGATTCTCAGGAAGAACCTTGGAAGCAAGATAATCAAAATGGTCTACAGCGACAATCCTTCGCCGGGTCACACAGTGGACACCGTCGATGTCGATGTCGCCGACAGCCTTCGGTTCTCACTCACGGAAAGTGAAATTGTGGAACTCGCACGCATGGCTGTCAGTATTGAAGAGCATTACCAACGCCCTATGGATATTGAATGGGGTAAGGACGGCAACGACGGCAGGCTCTACATACTCCAGGCACGTCCCGAAACGGTTCAGAGCCGCAGTGGACGGACAATCCAACGCTACACGCTCAGGAATCGTTCGCACGTTGTAACCACGGGTCGCAGTATCGGGCAGAAGATCGGCCGCGGGACGGCGCGCGTCATTCGCGATTCCAGTGAGATGGGTCGCGTACGTCCGGGAGACGTCCTGGTGTCGGACATGACCGATCCGGACTGGGAGCCTGTGATGAAACGAGCCGCTGCAATCGTGACGAATCGGGGCGGCCGCACGTGTCATGCTGCCATTATCGCGCGCGAACTGGGCATTCCGGCAGTCGTCGGCTGTGGCGATGCAACCGGGGCCATCCGCGACGGTGATGTGATCACGGTCAGTTGCGCCGAGGGCGACGAAGGCTACGTATACGCCGGTGCACTCGATTTCGACGAGCAAGTAATCGAACTGGACTCCTTACCCGAGATACCCGTCAAGATCATGATGAACGTCGGGAACCCCGACCGCGCTTTCGACTTCGCGAACATTCCGAATTGCGGTGTGGGGCTGGCCCGCCTCGAGTTCATTATCAACCGCATGATCGGCGTGCACCCGCAGGCTCTGCTCGAGTACGAACGACTGGACACTGCCACGCGCGAGGCAGTAGATGAACAAATGGCAGGCTACCCGGACCCCATACGTTTCTATGTTGACAAGCTGGCTGAGGGAATTGCGACGATTGCGGCTGCATTTGCCCCGGATCCCGTCATCGTTCGCATGTCCGATTTCAAGTCAAACGAGTACGCCAACCTCATTGGGGGCGAGCGCTATGAGCCGGAGGAAGAAAATCCGATGCTCGGCTTTCGCGGCGCAGCCCGGTACATTGCCGCGAGTTTCCGCCCGTGTTTCGATATGGAGTGCGCCGCATTGCGGCGGGTCCGCGAAGACATGGGGCTGGACAATGTGCAGATCATGATCCCGTTCGTTCGCACAGTTAAGCAGGGGCGCCAGGTCATAGAGCTCCTGGAGGAGAACGGTCTCGCGCGCGGGAAGGACGGCCTGAAGATCATCATGATGTCGGAACTGCCCAGCAACGCGCTGCTGGCCGACCAGTTTCTCGACTATTTCGACGGCATGTCAATCGGCTCGAACGACATGACCCAGCTCACGCTCGGCCTGGACCGGGACTCGGCGCTGGTTGCCGACGTTTTCGACGAACGCGACGATGCAGTGAAGGCATTGCTCGAAATGACCATCCGGGCCTGCAAGGCCCGGGGCAAGTATGTCGGAATATGCGGCCAGGGGCCGTCCGATCATCCCGACCTTGCGCGCTGGCTCCTTGACCAGGGCATCGAGAGCATGTCGTTGAATCCGGACAGCGTCGTCGAGACCTGGTTGTTCCTCGCCGGAGAGACGGTCTAGAACGCAGGGGCGACGCGGTGCGCATACGCGCTCAGGCTTTGGCTATAAAGCCAAGCGTCCGGGCTCAGAATCGATCGTAGCGGGAGCGCCGCCGCTGCCACCGAATGCGTGGCAGCCAGAGTCCGAGAACGATGCCGACGACCAGCAAAAGCCCACCCGACATGAACCAGTAGCGGCTTGTCTGGCTCGACAGCTCGCGGTTTTCCTGCTCCAGCGACTCGACGCGAACATCGGCATTCACCAGCTGCTCGCGAAGTTCCTTGTTCTGCTGGTTGATCGACAGCACATTGGCGGCTGTGCGTTTGATTTCCGCCAGCTCATTCTCGAGCTCGGCCTTCGCCTGTTCCAGGTTATCGATACTGCTCTGGGCCGTCTCGTATTCACCCCGAACCGCGTCCAGCTGAGAGGTTAGCGAGGAACCCTGGGTCGTTGCCGTCGACAACTGCGAGCTCAGACGTTCCAGTTGCTCCCGCGCGCTTGGCTCGCTCATGAGATAGCGGGTCAGAACCCAGCCCTCGGTGCCGCCTGGCGTACGTACTAGTGCGTAGCCGGTGGCATCGTCCCGTTCGAGCACCTCGAGCGCGGTCCCGCTATTCAGCATCAACTTGATGGCGTGCTCGGTACTCGCCCCGGTACGCACGTTGACCTCGAATACATCACTGACCCAGGCGGTCTCTGCCGTCGCGAGGCCAGGGAGGAGAAAGGGAAGCAGGATCAGGCCGAGGGCTTTCAGGGGCATTGTCGCTTGCATGTGTGTCTTTGGCGAAACTATAAGGGAAGCGGACCGGTCTGGCCAGTCGACTGGCCGGATATCAGTCGCTCAAAAGCGCGGGGCAAATCAGGTTGCATCACGGGGCGTGAGCGGGCAGGCCAAGGGCCCATGAGACCAGAAGATTGTTCGCCGGCATAGCATAGATTCGCTCGAGCCGTAGCCCGGCATCGGCGGCCAGGCGGTCGATCACCTCGAGCTCGCGCAGGCCCATCTGCGGGTCGCGCTCTCGCAGCGAACGATCGAACTCGGCGTTGCTGTCCGCGTTGAAGGCACCACCGCGGCGAAAAGCGCCGTAGTAGCAGAATACGCCGTTGTCTCGCAATATCGCCGAGACGAACGGGAACAGCTTTCGCACCGCCGGCATGCCCATAATGTGCAGGGTGTTGCACGAGTAAACCGCATCATAGCGGGTCGTGACCACTGGTGGATCGCGCATGTCCACCACCATTGGGCGTAGTACGTTGGCCAGCCCCTCCTCGGCGAGACGTTGGTCTATCAGCTCCAGATGTTCCGGCAGATCGCTGGTCTGCCATTCGAGTTCCGTCAGGGCTGATGCGAAGTAGACGGCATGCTGTGCCGTTCCGCAGCCAATTTCGAACACAGACCTGCAACCGGCCAGTTCGGTTCGCAGCACGCCGAGAATCGGTTCGCTGTTTCGAACTGCAGCGGCCGAAAACGTGGGTACCGGCATCAGCCCGCCGCCAGCGCATCGGCCGCCATCAGGTTCGACCGGTACCATGCCAGTTCCGCTATGGAATCCCGGATGTCGGCCAGCGCACGATGTTCCGAGCTTTTTGTAAAGCCCGCTGCCACGGCGGGCGCCCAGAGTTGGGCCAGGATCTTCAAGGTACTGACATCAAGGTTTCGATAGTGAAAATAACGTTCCAGGCTGGGCATCTCGCGTGCAAGGAAACGCCGGTCCTGGCAGATACTGTTGCCAGCCATGGGGGATACGCCCTCGTCGACCCATTGCCGGAGGAACTCCAGGGTAAGCCGCTCTGCCTCCGCATGTGACACCGTGCTCGACAGTACCCGCGTAGAGAGTCCGGAATCCGCGTGTTGACGGGTGTTCCATGCGTCCATCGCGGACATCGTTTCGCGCGTCTGGCGTATGGAAATGACAGGGCCTTCGGCCAGCTCGTTCAGCTGAGGGTCTGTGACGACCGTTGCTATTTCGATGATGCTGTCGCGCGTGGTATCCAGACCGGTCATCTCGAGGTCGATCCAGATCAGGTTCTTCTTCTTATCCATTCCCGAAGTGTAGCGCGGCAGGCAGTGCAGCACGCAAGGCTTGGGGGCATACTTCCACCATCGGAGCCAGGGAATATCGGAATGTGCAGCCGGTCCGCCACGGTCATCGCAACCTTCAGCCGCCGGATGCATATCGCATTCCCGGAGGGCGACGAGGCTTTTGCGCGAATCAAGGGTAAAACGCTTCAGCCGGTGTGCGGCGACGTCGTGCGCGTCGAAACGCTGTCCGGAGAGGACGATTGGCTGATTACGGCTATTGAGGACCGGCACAATCAGTTGTCGCGGCCGAATCGTCGCGGCTCTGTCGAGGTCCTGGCAGCCAATATCGACGTCGTCGTCGCCGTTGCCGCCGCCTCACCGGCACCCGACTGGTTCATCGTCGATCGTTACCTCTGCGCCGCCGAGCTAATGCGGGCCGATGCGATCCTCGTCTACAACAAGACAGACGAACCGCGGCTGCCAGGCACCGACGCCGCCCTGGTGAACTACGAGGAGGTCGGTTACCCGGTTTACCGTACGAGCGCGGAAACCGGCGAGCAACTCGATGACCTGCGCGGGAGCATCGGCGTTCGGACGGCCATCCTCGTCGGCCAGTCCGGCGTTGGCAAGTCAAGCCTGATCAACCTGTTGTCGGGACCTTCGAATCAGAAAACGTCGGGCATTTCGCGCAAGTCGGGCGAGGGCCGCCACACGACCGTCAACTCGATGATGTTGCCGCTACCCGGCGGCGGAGCCGTTATCGATTCCCCCGGCGTGCGCGATTATGCGCCCGCAATGAGCGAGGTCACCGACGCCGAGGCCGGATTTCGCGAGATCCATGCGGAAGCGGAAAATTGCCGTTTTGCCAATTGTCGCCACCTGAGAGAGCCGGATTGCGCCGTCAAGGGTGCTATTGATAGCGGTACCATCCACGCGCGGCGCTACGAAAGCTATCGTCGCGTCCTGAGGCAAATCGAACGCCTGCAGAACCGTTCGGGTGGATGACCGGTGCGTCCGTCATGTTAGCGCTCCCAAAGATGCATCGCTCGCCGGGGCAGCTATAATCGCGTCCCCACTTCGCGCGATCCATTCGACCCTGACGACCAAAGTGAGACGCAAGGATGACGACGAACCTGGACTCTCTGCGGCGATGGGTCGACGACGTTGCAGCACTGACGACGCCTGAAGCGATTCACTGGTGTACCGGCACGAAGGAGGAGTACGTGCGCCTGGTCGAGGGAATGCTCGCCGACGGCAGCCTGACCCAGCTGAACGACGAAAACTACCCGAACTGTTACCTGCATCTCTCCGACCCATCGGACGTGGCTCGCGTCGAACACCTCACGTACGTGTGCACGAGCCATAAGGACGATGCGGGACCGAACAATCACTGGATGGCGCCCTCCGACGCGCATGCCAGGGTCGATGCATTGTTTGCCGGCGCCATGCGCGGCCGCACGATGTACGTTGTGCCCTACTGCATGGGACCGCTCGACTCGCCGTACGCGCGGTGCGGCGTAGAAATTACTGACAGCGCCTATGTCGTCGTCAACATGAAGCTTATGACACGAATGGGCCGGACCGCCCTATCGCGAATCGAACGTGACGGTCATTTCGTCAAGGGGCTGCACTCTATCGGTGATCTTGATCCAGACCGGCGGCTGATCATGCATTTTCCCGAAGAGCTCCTGATCAAGAGCATAGGGTCGGGGTACGGCGGCAATGCGCTGCTGGGCAAGAAATGCCACGCCCTTCGCATTGCGAGTTACCAGGCCCGCGACGAAGGCTGGCTTGCCGAGCACATGCTTATCGTCGGCGTCGAGAGCCCTGACGGCGAAACGCACTATATTGCCTGCGCCCTGCCCTCTGCTTGTGGAAAAACCAATCTGGCAATGCTAATTCCGCCGGCATCGCAGCCGGGCTGGAAGATATGGACGCTTGGCGACGACATTGCCTGGCTCCATCTCGACGCCGAGGGTCGGCTACGCGCTATAAACCCGGAGTCCGGCTACTTTGGCGTCGTCCCGGGCACGAATGCCGGAACCAACAGAAACGCATTCGAAATGATCACCCATGATGCGATCTTCACGAATGTCGCCCGGACTCGGTCGAATGAGCCCTGGTGGGAGGATAAGCAAGTCGGTGAGCCCTGTATCGATTGGCGGGGCCGCGCGTACCGCGCCGGTAACGGCCCGGCGGCCCATCCGAACTCACGCTTTACGGTTGCTGCCACGAATAATCCAAGCTATTCGAGCCTCGCCGAGGCACCGGAAGGCGTGCCCATTTCAGCGATCGTCTTCGGCGGACGGCGCCGGGAACTTGCGCCGCTCGTCTATGAGGCCAGGAATTGGCGGCATGGCGTGCTCGTGGGCGCCGGCGTGGCATCTGAAACGACCGCCGCCAACGCCGGCGAAGTCGGTATCGTGCGACGCGACCCGATGGCAATGAAGCCATTCTGTGGCTACAACTTCGCCGACTACTGGGCCCACTGGCTTTCCTTCGAGGCGCGATCCGACAAGCTGCCTCGTATATTTCACGTGAACTGGTTCCGGCGTGATGCCCAGGGCCGGTTCCTATGGCCGGGCTTCGGAGAAAATCTGCGCGTTCTGCGCTGGATTATCGACCGCTGCGAGAATCGGGCAGCCGCGGTGGAGACGGCAATTGGTTTCCTGCCGGCCCCAGGTAGTCTCGACACGACAAACCTCGACGTCAGCAGCGAAGTGCTCACTGAGCTGACCACGATAGATCCTGAGCAATGGAAGGCCGAGATGATTTCGATCGGTGAATACTTTGACGTATTCGGAGAGCGGTTGCCACGCGCGCTCAGGGACGAACAGGCGCGCGTTACAAAAGCACTCGAAGAAGCGACCTGAAAGCCCGTCCCAGCCGTTCCTGAGTCAGGACAGCGCCTTGTAGTGTATACACAAGGAGGAACCCGGCTGCTCCGCCCGGCCGAGGCCAATGGTTCCTTCGCCATGCAGCTCGCGCGAATCGCGGCGTACGAACACCTCGTTGCCCTGCACATCCTGCAGGAAAGTGCCGTTCGTACTTTGGTCGATCAGCACAAATTTGCCGCGCCGCATTTCGACTTTCGCGTGGATCCGGGAAATGAGATTCCCCTTGATGACCAGGTCGTTGTCATCCGCCCGTCCGATGGTGACGCTCTTGCGCTTGTCGGATAACTCTATAGCCGTGTCCCGGAAGTTCAGCAAAAGGCGTGATACTTTTCGATCCTTGTGCTCCCACTCGATCGTGGGCAGCATGCTCGTCGCTTCCTCCGGGTTCCACAGGAGTTCGTAGAGCGCCACTTCATCGAGGCGTCCGCGCACCGTCGCTACGTCGATCTGCCGGGTTTGTTTTTGCAGCTCCGGGCTCATCTTTTTGACGGTCTCGCCCGAAATGATGATCTGACGCGCCTTCGCCTGGGACGTCATTCGATTGGCGGTATGTACCGCGGCCCCGAAGATGTCGTTCTGTTCCTGTACCACGGGCCCGAAGTGACAGCCGATGCGGATCGACACCGGAATACCGCCTTCCCGGCGCGTATCGGCTGTAATGCGGCCCTGCATCATCATGGCCGCGCTCATGGCATCATCGACGCTGTCGAACGTGGACATTACCTCGTCGCCAATGGTCTTGATCACCGTACCGTTATACTGCTGGGTCGCATCCTTCATGATTTCGAGGCAAGCTGCCACGGTTTCACTCGCCTTGGTGTCGCCGAACTGGTCGTAAAGCTGGGTGCTGCCGACGACGTCCGCAAAGACAATTGCCACTTCAAGATCGCGTGCCATCTGCGGATTTTACAAGCTATTTTTCCGCAACGATATAAGCGATCCATGCCAGGTCCGCTACACCCTTCCCGTCGGGCGTGAAGATGCCATTGCCCTCGCCCTCCTCATCCTCCCCTTCCCAGTAGACCGTCACCCGGCCAAACCCGGCTTCGAGCAGGATGTCCCGGAGTTCCGGCGCGGTATAGAGGCGCCATTCGTAGGTAAATGCCTTCTTGATTCGCGAGCCGTCAGAGAACTTGAAATGAATGTGGCAGCGCATGTGGTTTGTAACCGGGTGGAACTCTGCCTGATCCCAGATATAGGTGAAATCGTCGTACTTGGTCTTCTCCCGGGTTTCCTCGAATGATTCCGGCCCCCCGAACATGTCGAGAAAAAGGACACCGTCATCCTTGAGCGCCGCATGGCACCGCCGCATGTAGGCCAGCATCGTCGAGCGCTCTTCGAAAATCCAGTAGCTAAAATTGAATGCCGCCAGCATATCGACAGGCGGCGTTTCGACCGTAAGGACATCGGACTCGACCAGGCTTACGCGCGGCTGATCATTGGCGGGCAGTCGGCCCACACGGTTTTTGCGGCCCCAGCCGAGCACCTCGGGGTCGATATCTACGCCGATCGCCTGGAACTCCGGCCCTTGTTTCACCCATTCGCAGGAAGCTGCCGCCGTGCCGCAGAAATCCTCGCGCAACAGATAGCCGGTCCGCCCGCGCAGCTCCTGAAAGGTCACCTGCAAAAACTCGACTTCGTTCTCGACGTTCTGGACAGCATGCTCATAGAGCTCATGAATGTCGGCCTCCTCGGCCATCGTCCGCTTCTTTGGTTTCGCTTTCGCGCTCATAGGTAAGCGTTTGCTCCTTGGTATGCGTTCGGTCGGGAAGCGTGCCGCAAAGGCTCGCATTTTATGCAGCTTGGGGTAATGCGTCGAGCGCTGCAAGCAGAGTTTGCGGCCCGGCGTCGTTACGATGAGCATGCTCGCTCAGGTAGCGCCGCCAGGCGCGGGCACCCGGTTCGTTCGCGAACAAGCCCAGCATGTGCCGGGTTATGCGGCTTAGCCGTTCGCCCTCTGCCAATTGTCGTTCTATGTAGGGCAGCATCCGCTCGACGAGCGTGCGTCGGTTTGGGGGCTCGATTCCCGATAGGAAGCGCTGCTCGAGTTGCGTCAGGAACCAGGGATCCTGGTATGCCCGGCGGCCGATCATGACCCCGTCGAAAGTGTCGAGCAAACTCGCGACGGCGCCAAGATCTTCTATGCCGCCGTTGATGACGATGTCGAGTTCGGGAAATGATACCTTGAGGCGCCTCACGCGGTCATAGTTCAGGGGCGGGATCGAACGATTCTGTTTAGGGCTCAGGCCGTCGAGAAGTGCGATTCGTGCGTGCACGACGAACTTGCGGCAGCCGGCGGCGGCCAGGGTATCGACGAAACGCCACAGGAATGCATCGGAATCCTGGTCATCGATGCCGATGCGTGACTTTACGGTGACGGGTATCCCGACCTCGCCTTGCATCGCCCGAAAACAATCGGCAACGCGCACGGGGTCGGCCATGAGACAGGCCCCGAAACGGCCGCTTTGCACGCGGTCGCTGGGACAGCCCACATTGATGTTGATCTCATCGTAACCCCGGGCTGCGCAGCGCGCGGCTGCGCTCGCCATCAACGCCGGCTCGCTGCCTCCCAGCTGGACGGCGACCGGGTGCTCGGCGGCCTCGAAACGGAGCAAACGTGCCGCGTCGCCGTGCTCGACGGCTGCGGCTGTCACCATTTCGGTATATAGAAGGCTTCCCGGCGATAGCAGCCGCATGAAAAAGCGGCAATGCCGGTCTGTCCAGTCCATCATCGGGGCGACTGCCAGTCTGGAATCTCGTAGCCTATCCTCCGGTTTTTGCATTTTTTATCTTAATTTCACGTTGAGAACACTTAGCGTATTGTCATATGGAATCATAGTGCATTGATATATAACAATATGCTTGTCGACACCTCCGCCGCTCACTGATTTCCACAATCAGTAGTCTCCCGGCCGCTATCCCGGCTCGAATCTGCACGAGTCATCCGAGGCCGACAGCCGCTCCAACGCGCGATCCGTGTCGTTAATGGACGACCTTGCAAATATTACCGGTCGCGTCGATCAGGCCGCGACATCCGCCTCACAAGCCCTCGCTCACGCGTCCCCGCTTGCTTGGCTCGCTACTTTCAAAGACATTTTTGGCTTGCCTGGCCACCTGCGATCCAAGTCCAACTAACTGAGCATTCGATTGAATGTAGAGGAGTGTGTTTTACTCGCCGATGCCGGTTGCGCACTTCCTGGGACAATTCGGCGCAGTAGCGGTTGTATACGATCGTATGGACGAGCTCGCCAACTTTCGGTTTGCGCCTCCGGAGATGGGCAAGCGCGAGCGGGAACTGCTGGCGGCGGCCGATGTGGTTTTCACCGGCGGTTACCGCCTATAAGAAGCAAAGTCACGCTATCACGAGAACACGCACCTCTTTGGATGCGGGGTCGATGCGGCGCATTTCGGAAAAGCAGCGCTGGCTTCTACATCCGTACCGGATGAACTGGCGACTCTGGAAAACGGGTCCACTGTATCGCTGCAATCGTGGTGCCGGCTCGCCAGCCGGCCGTCAATCAAAAAAACCCCGGCTCGTCCCGTGCCAGCCGGCGCATCACCTTACGGGGAGCGGATGCGTGGCGGCTGGCAGGGGCGAGCCGGGGAGACCAAAGCGCCTACAGGTATGTCGGGGAAGGACTTACGGGGAACGTAATTTAAACCTGCGGCAATTGGTCAACTACTGCTGAATTCTTACTCGGCGTCTTCCTCTTCGCTGTACTCGTCAGCGTGCGCCTCGTCGTACTCGGCTGCGGTCACATAACCATCCTGGTTGCTGTCCGCACCGGTGAAATCGGCGCTAACTTTCTCGTCGGCAGCGGCTTCTTCCTGCGTCAGCAGACCGTCACTGTTGGCGTCGAGTTCGTTGAAAGAGGTCTTCTTGTCCATATCGCCAGCGTAGGCGGCGGCGCCCAGCCCAAGTGCGGCGAGAGATACGATTAACTTGTTCATGTGCGTCTCCAGTTGGTTGATGATTTTTTGTGAACACGTACTGTTCGTTCAGTGTTTACATTGCAATCGTCGTGCCAACGCGGAGCGGGTGACCGCGCAGGGCGAATATGCTGGGTTTCTACGGCCGCTGTCGCGGTTTTACGACAGGGGCGCTGCGAGAACTTTTTTCAAGCCTCGGTAAGAAGTGCACGATAGGAATTCTTCTGTCGTCGCCCGGCGACAGCGGCGTCGCGCAGCGCGCCGGCTTTTCGGGCGGCGGCTCACAGCCGCTTGCTGAAAACCACCTTATCGTCGCCGTCAGCATAGAAATCCGGGAAAACCGCGGCGACGACGAAACCGCT
Source organism: Woeseiaceae bacterium (assembly GCA_041743865.1). Lineage (GTDB taxonomy): Bacteria > Pseudomonadota > Gammaproteobacteria > Steroidobacterales > Woeseiaceae > UBA1847. The sequence continues at coordinate 15,532 of JBGTLY010000264.1, read as the reverse complement.
GCGGTGATAAAACGCACGGGTCGGTGCGTAGTCGGGGCGACCGGATGTGTCGGCGTAGAGACGTTCGCCGCCCTCTGCCCTGCACGCGACCTCGGTCGCTGCCATGAGTCGGCTGCCCAGGCCGTGTCGCTGGGTCGACGGTGCGACCGCGATCCAGTACAGGTCGAACCCGGATTTCGTCGCCGGCACTCGCCCAAAGCAGGCGTAACCGGATAGCGAGCTGTTCTCCGGCGAGTCCGCAAAGAGGAAGCGGTAGTCGCTGGCCTCGCCCAGCCGGATGGCATCGTCGACGAGTTCAACAGCGATATCGACTTCGTCGTGTCGGAAAAAGCCTGTGTCCGTCACCAGCCTGCGCACCAGTGCAGTGTCCGTCGCCCGCACCTCGGCGCGAAAGCTCACTTTGAACCGGTTCCGGCATCGGCGACGATGCGCTCGATCAGCCTCTCATAGCTCATGCCTGCCTGGCGCACGGCTGCGAAGAGGCCGGCATCGCGCGCCAGACAGGGATTTGCGTTGACCTCGAGAATCCATGGCGAGCCCTGGGCATCGAGGCGAAAATCGACGCGGGCGTACCCGGACAGGCCGAAAATCTTCCAGCATCTCTCCACCAGGGATACGATCTCCGCCGCCGTGCCCGCGGCGAGCGCCGGAAAAACGCGTTTCGTCGCGTGATATTCCATGGCGTTGGGCTCCCACTTTGCCGCATAGCCGACGATACGCGGCTTGCTTGCGGCATATCCTTCGAAGACGATTTCCGCAATCGGCAATACTTCAGGCCGCCCCTCGCCACCCAGCGCCGATACGTTGAACTCGCGTCCGTCTACAAATCGTTCCGCAAACCATTCTCCGCCATACTGCGCTTTGCTGTCCGCGATTCGTTGCATGACGGCGTCTGCCCCGGAGACCACGCAGCCGTCGTCGAGGCCAAGCGAAGCGTGTTCCCACACCGACTTGACGATCCAGCGTCCGTCGGCGACGGCGGGCAAATCCCGGCCCAGGATCCAATCCGGCGTTGGAAGACCGTGCTGCGATAACCACTGTTTCGCCAGGATCTTGTTCGACGTCAGATACAGCGAGCGGGCATCGCACCCGGTTACGCGGTAGCCCCTGCTCTCGAGCAAGGCAGGCACGGTGGAGACCAGAGCACCCTGGCCCGCGAGAGACTCGACGAGGTTGAACACGAGGTCCGGATTCAGCGTTTCGAGCCGTTCCAGCAGCTCGCCGAGGTCGAGATTGAGATCAATGCACGTCGTATCGAAGCCCAGCGCGCTGAGCGCCGCGGATACTTCCTCTGCCTGGACCAGCGCATCCTTCTCGTCCGGTCGAGCGTCCGGCGCGAAACGCTCTCGCACCAACGCGACGGCGCCCCGGTTACCTGCCACCGACTTCCGGCTCAGGCTGCGACGCGGGCCAGTCGCGCCTGCGCAGGCGCGACCCGTTTCAGCGCCGACTCCATGATCCGGCCGATGAGCGAGGCGTAGCTCATGCCAACCAGGGTGGCCATGATCGGAAGGTCAGAATGTTCCGGGTGTATACCGGCGAGCGGGTTCACTTCCAGGAAATGGGGAGCGCCGCGTTCGTCGAGCCGTACGTCAATGCGGCCGGCATCACGGCAGCCGAGTGCCCGCCATGCCTGTAACGCAAGCTCTTCTACGTCCCGCCGCAACAAATCTTCGTCGAGGAGTCGGTAATGCACGAGTTCCTCGCAAAGTTCCTTGTTACGGTACGAGTAGACATTGGCGTCCGCACCCGGGCGCAACACGATCTCGAGCGTGGCAAGTGCCATCGCGGCAACGCCGGTTCCGAGTATGCCCACGGTGAACTCGCGCCCCGGCAAGAACCGCTCCACGAGGACCGGTTGCCTGAATTCGCGCAGCAGGCTGCGCACTACGCGTTGCAACTGCCTGCGATTGCCGACCTGGGAGGTGATGTCGACGCCCTTGCCCGTCCCTTCCGCGAGCGGCTTTGCAAAAAGCGGAAAAGGCATATCGACGTCGCGTAACTCGGTGACGTCCTGCACCACGGCGAAGTCGGGGGTCCGGACGCCGGCGGCGCGAACGATGTGCTTTGTCATGCCCTTGTGTAGCGTCAGCGCACAAACGAGCGGATCCGAGAACACATAGGGGATGGCGTAGGCGTCCAGCAGGGCCGGCACCTGGGCCTCGCGGCCGATGCCGTGCATTCCTTCACAGATGTTGAACACGAGGTCCCAGCGCTCGCCGCCGACCAGACGGCTCGCAAGCTGTCGCAGGTTGCCGATGCGGACGGGCTCGAATCCGAGCGCCGACAATGTTTCGACGATGCTATCGATCGTATCCACACGATCGAACTCCGCGGTTTCGAGTTCGCTATAGCCTTCGGCCAGCCAGTCGTCCCGCAAATCGTAGGTTACGCCGACCCGGAGTTTGCGATTCATTGGTCGCGCTCCCCGGTCAGAGACACAGGCGGTTCCGGGTCGGGATATCGATAGACATCACCGTCGAAACTTCGGAGCAGCACGTCGTCGCCGTCTCGACCCAGGGTGTAGTCGGGTGACAGGGGAATTTTGCCGCCCCCCCCGGGGGCATCGACGACAAACGTAGGTACGGCGTAGCCGGTCGTGTGTCCGCGAAGGCCTCGGATCAGTTCCACACCGCGAGAAACCGGCGTTCGGAAGTGCGAGGAACCGGTGATGGGATCACACTGATACAGGTAGTACGGGCGTACGCGAATGGCGAGCAAGCCGTGAACGAGCTGCTTCAGCGTAGGGATGTCGTCATTGACGCCCTTGAGCAGCACCGTCTGGCTCCCGAGGGGTATGCCCGCATCGGCAAGCCGGCCGCAAGCCTCGCTGACCTCCGGGGTCAGTTCATCCGGATGCGTGAAGTGCAGGCTCATCCACAAGGGGTGATAGCGTTTGAGCATGCGCGTAAGAGACGTCGTTATCCGCATGGGCTGCACGACCGGCTGCTTGCTGCCGATGCGTACGAACTCGACATGCGGGATCTTGTGCAGCCGGCGCAAGACATACTCGAGCCGGTCGTCATCGAGACTCAAGGGGTCGCCCCCGGAAATCAGGACGTCACGCACGGATTCTGTCGCCGCTATATAGTCGAGTGCCGCCTCGATATCCGTTTTCTTGACGCTCCGCTCGCCAACTGAGCCGACCATGCGCGCGCGTGTGCAATAACGGCAATAAACAGAGCAGAAATTCGTCACGAGCAGCAACACGCGGTCAGGGTAGCGGTGTACCAGGCCTGGAACCGGGCTGTGCCCGTCTTCCCCGAGCGGGTCCTGGTCTTCGCCAGGCGTCTTGAGGTACTCGCCAAGCACCGGAACGACGGTCTTGCGCAATCCTTGGGTCGCGTCATGACGGTCAACGAGACTGGCGTAGTACGGCGTGATACCCACCGGCAGGCTGCCGGTATGACGCTGGATCGCTGACGTCTCGTCGGGCGAAAGTTCGATCATCCGCGCGAGGTCTGCGAGCGTCCGCACCCGGTTGCGGTTCTGCCAGCGCCAGTCGTTCCAGTCAGCGATAGACGCGTCCGGATAGTAGGCACGGCGAAATGCATCGCTTCGCTCGGAAATCCGGAATGCCGGACGACGCGAGCGGATGACGGTGGGACCGGTACGTTTATTGGGGATCGGCGGGGAGGAGTGCGATATTGCGGTGGAAACGGGGTCGGAGGAGACCGGTTGCGGAGGTTCCTCCAGGGGACTCGTATTGAGTGTCACCTACGTAGACCTGGTGCAGTTGGGCGACCTGCAGGTGTTTGTCCGATCCGGCCCGTCGGATCGTCCGGGCGATTGCCCCTGAATTCGCCGCAAATATAAGTCGGTGCGAACTGATGTCAACATTTTTTTCGAGAAGGTTTCGACGGCGTCACACCTGGGCGCCGTGTTGTCGGGAGACGGCGACAGTGTCGAGTCCCCAACGGAACCGGAAAGCGTCGTAGTGGGCCGGATCTCGGCGGCTGGCCAGCCTCGGGACGTTTCTTTCGCGCGGCTGACCCGCGACCCCGGATGCCACGTCGGAATTGCCTGCTCAGCCGCTTTCGCGCGTAAGTGCGCAACGCCAATCCGTTCTGCGCTGTCCGACTTGACGTCGAGGCCGTACCCTTGCGCCGATTTACGCTGCTGGCGACCCGTACTAGAATCGGCCGACACACCTCTGGACGCCGGCGCGCTCCGATGCTCGGCGCACAATGGAACCCATGAATTGTTGAGCAGCAGTTGTTGAGTAGCGGCCCGTTGTCAGACCGTCGCCAAGCCGGCGTCTGCCTGCACATCAGCTCATTGCCCGGACCGTACGGCATCGGCGACCTGGGCACCTGCGCCCGCGACTTCGTCAATTTTATGCGTCGCGCCGGGCTCTCGGTCTGGCAGTTTCTTCCCCTTGGACCTACGGGCTATGGCAATTCGCCGTATCAGCCCCTGTCGTCGTTTGCCGGAAACGAACTCCTGATCGCGCCGGACGATTTGCTGGGACTCGGTCTGGTTGAAGAGGAGGACACCGCGAGACTTCGCGAACTGCCAGCCGACCACGTCGACTTCGACCGCCTGATCCCACTCAAGACCGGGCTGCTCGATCTTGCGGCGACACGATTTTCGTCACGCGCAAGCGCGGCCCTGAAACAGGAATTCACGACGTTCGTCGCAAGGCACGATCCGGAGTGGCTCAATGACTATGCCCTGTTTCGCATTGCTGGCAGCGCGTATGAGCCGAGACCCTGGCAGGAATGGCCCGAAGCCCTGCGACGGCGGGAACCCGCCGCACTCGCCGCATTCGCAGCCGAACATCGGGACCGCCTCGATTCAGTGCGTGTAATCCAGTTCTTGTTCTGGCGCCAGTGGAATGCTCTTCGCCGCTACGCGGCGGATGCAGGCATACGGCTGTTTGGCGACCTGCCCATCTACATAGCACTGGACAGCGCCGATGCCTGGGCGCATCCCGCCCTCCTGTGCCTCGATGCCGATGGCTGGCCTCGCGTCGTCGCGGGTGTCCCGCCGGACTATTTCAGCGCGGACGGGCAGTTGTGGGGAAACCCGTTGTACGACTGGCCCCGCCATGAGGCCCAAGGCTACGCGTGGTGGATTGCACGGCTGTGTGCCTCCCTGGCGCTCGCCGATTTCGTCCGCATTGACCATTTCCGTGGCTTCGAGTCCTACTGGACGGTGCCCGCCGGCTCAGCCACCGCGCGCGAAGGCCGCTGGGAGCCAGGCCCCAGGGACGCACTGTTCGATGCGCTCCGCGCAGCGTTCGGCGGCCTCCCGATCGTTGCCGAGAATCTCGGCGTCATCACCGACGAGGTCGAAGCGCTGCGGCACCGACACGGCCTGCCGGGAATGGTGGTGCTGCAGTTCACGGTGGGCGACCCGGGCTTTCGGCTCGAGGACATGGCGGAGAACGAAGTGTGTTACACCGGTACCCACGACAATGACACGACGGCGGGCTGGTTTCATGGCGGCAGCGACGAAACCCGTACAGCCGACGAGATTCGCGCCACCCGTGAAGCTGCCCTGCGGCTGACCGGAGGCACGCCTGACACCATAGCCCTCGATTTTGTCCGCAAGGCCTTTGCGAGCAATGCCCGGCTCGCCGTGGCGCCATTGCAGGATCTTCTTGAGCTCGGCTCCGAAGCGCGGATGAATACGCCGGGCAAAACCGGCGCGAGCTGGCAGTGGCGCAGCACTGCGGCCCACTTTGGCGCCGAACTTTGCGACAATGTGGCTCAAATCGTCACGACTATGGCTCGGGAGGGGAATAATGGCAGACGCGACACAGGGTGACGACGGCCGTTTTGTCAGTCGTCTGACACGTGAAACACTGGCCCTCGTACTCGCCGGAGGCCAGGGCTCGCGCCTGCACGAACTGACCAACTGGCGGGCAAAGCCTGCGCTGCACTTCGGCGGCAAATTCCGGATCATCGACTTTCCGCTGTCCAATTGTCTCAATTCGGGCATACGCCGCATCGCGGTGCTGACTCAGTACAAGGCCCATTCGCTAATCCGGCACATCGTGCACGGCTGGTCATGGTTCCGGGCATCGCGGCAGGAATTCGTCGAGGTACTGCCGGCATCGCAGCGTATCGGCGGTGAGTGGTACCGCGGGACCGCCGATGCCGTTTACCAGAACCTCGATATCATCCGTACTCACGAACCCAGGCAGGTCCTGATTCTCGCCGGCGACCACATCTACAAGATGGACTACGGTCCCTTCCTGGCCGCGCATTCCGAGTTCGATGCCGATATGACGATCTGTTGTCTCGAAGTGCCGGTCGAAGAGGCCGCGGGGCAACTCGGCGTCATGACGGTCGACGGGAACGGGCGCATCGTCCGTTTCGACGAAAAGCCGGCCAAGCCCAATTCTATTCCAGGCAAGCCGGGTATCTGTCTCGGCTCCATGGGCAACTACGTTTTCAACACGGACTTCCTCTACGAGCAGGTTATCAAGGATGCCGATACGCCCGGGACACAACACGACTTCGGCAAGAACATCATTCCGTCAATACTCAAGGACTGCCGCGTTTTCGCTTATCCGTATCGCGATCCGGCGACCGGGACTCAGGCATACTGGCGCGATGTGGGCACCCTGGATGCGTATTGGGAAGCAAACATGGAGCTCGTGGCCGTCACCCCGCAACTTAACATCTATGATCGGGAGTGGCCGATATTTACCCACCAGTGGCAATCCGCGCCGGCGAAATTCGTGTTCGATGAACCGGGCCGACGGGGCGAGGCCATCCAGTCGATGGTCTCGGGAGATTGCGTGATTTCCGGATCCACCGTGCGCAATTCGCTGATCTTTTCGCGCTGCCGTGTCCATTCGTACAGCCGGGTCAACGATTCCGTGGTTCTGCCCGATTGCGACGTGGGGGAAGGGAGCCGCATCGCCCGTGCCATCATCGACCGTGGCTGCACGATCCCAGAGGGCATGGTGATCGGCGAAGACAAGGATGAGGATCGCCGGCGCGGCTTCCGGGTCACCGAGAAGGACGTGACGCTCGTAACGCCGGAAATGCTCGGTCAAAAGATGCATTTCACCCGCTAGTACCGAGGACGTACACCCATTTCCGACCGCGAAGTCATTTTCGTCGCCGCTGAGAACGGTGCGCTGTCCGGTGCCAAGGTCGGCGGCGTCGCCGACGTCATTCGTGAGCTGCCGGCCGCCGTCGCGGCTGAAGGTTGGCGAGTTACGGTATTGAATCCTTCCTACGGGAGCCTGCACCGCCTCCCAGGTGCGCGGGCACAGACGCCTCTGCGTGTTGCGTTCCGGGGACGTTCCTTCGTGTTCACACCCTACGTCGTGCCGGGAGGCAACGGGGCGGTGCGATGTATCATCCTCGACCACCCGCTCCTCGCGCCCACGGAGCCTGGTATCGTGTACCACGGCGACGCAGCGGACAGGCCGTACGCCACGGATGCCGGCAAGTTCGCTTTCTTCGGCGCCGCGGCGGCGGCCTGGCTCGCGGCGCAGGCGAGAGTGCCGAATGCCTTGCACCTGCACGACTGGCATTGCGGGACCCTGGCGGTCCTGCGCAAGTTCGATTCGCGGTACACTTCGCTGCGAACAATCCGGTCGGCCTTCACCATTCACAATCTTGCTTACCAGGGCCAGCGTCCGAAGCGCGGTGACGTCTCGGCACTCGACACCTGGTTCCCGGCCCTGCCCTACGACCCTCTGCTGGTCGCCGACCCGCACAATGCGGAGGTATTCAATCCGATGGCAGCGGCGATCCGCCTGTCGGACCGCGTCAATGCGGTATCACCGACGTACGCCAGCGAAATCCAGCAGCCGAGCCGGCCGGAAGCGGGCTTCGTGGGTGGCGAAAATCTCGAAGGCATACTGGGTCAGCGCGCTCAGGACAATGCGCTGACCGGCATATTGAACGGTTGTGACTACCCGGCCACGCCTGTGGAGCCACTGCCGTGGAGCGCGCTCCGGCAACTGGTAGCGAACGCGTTGGCCGACTGGCAGGCGCGGGATCAGCAACCCGACGCGCTCGAAGCGCATCGACTGGCTGCCGTAACCCTGCAGACGCTGGCGGACAGGCCACAGCCATTGTTGACGAGTGTCGGGCGCATTGTCGACCAGAAGATGCGGCTCATGTTCACGCCGGCACAAGGCAACGCGACCTCGCTCGAATGCATTCTTCGCGAACTCGACTCGGGCGGGCTCTTCATATTGCTCGGCACCGGCGACCGTGCGTACGAATCGCAACTGGTGCGCCTGGCCGGCCGCTCACGAAACCTGCTGTTCCTGAGGGGGTATTCGGAGGCCTTGAGCGCCGCGTTGTATGCATCAGGGGACCTGTTCCTGATGCCGTCGAGCTTCGAACCCTGCGGCATCAGCCAGATGCTCGCGATGCGCAGCGGACAGCCCTGCGTCGTGCATGGCGTAGGAGGGCTGAGGGACACCGTCGAGGACGAACAAACCGGGTTCGTGTTTAACGGCCCAAGCCCGGAGGCGCAATCGAAGCATTTCGTTCGACGTGTCGCCGACGCCCTTGCCCTGCGCCACAATGAACCGGAACGCTGGGAGTCGATCCGACGGGCGGCGCGCGCCCGTCGCTTCGATTGGGCCCGTGCCGCCCGACGCTATATCCAGGACATGTATGAAACGCACTGATTACCAGTCCATCGCGGAGGGCAGTCACACCAACGTGTTTGCGGTTCTCGGCCCGCACCGGCAGGGCAGGACGCGTGTCGTCCGTGCATTCCTGCCGCAGGCACGCTCGGTAGACCTGGTGGGCCGCGATGACCTCGTGCTCGCAAGCATGGAGCGCGTGCACGCAGACGGTTTATTCGTCGCGCCGCTACCGCCTCGGCTTCGCAATTACCGGCTGCGTATCACCGACCATCGCTCACACAGTTACACGATCGATGACTGCTACCGGTTTCCTTCAACGCTCAGTGATGTCGACCGCTACCTGCTGGGTGAAGGAACCGATCGGCGCATTTATGACAAGCTTGGCGCGCACACGATGCGCATTTTCGGCGTCGATGGGACTCGCTTCTCCGTATGGGCGCCAAATGCCTCGCGCGTCAGTGTCGTTGGCAGCTTCAATGACTGGGACGGTCGCCGGCATGCCATGCGGTTGCACCCAGGAAACGGCATCTGGGAAATCTTCATTCCGCACGTCGGAAGCAACAATCACTACAAGTTCGAATTGCTCGACCGGCAGGGTCAGTTGCTGCCGCTCAAAGCGGACCCGTTCGGCCGCGCCTTCGAAGCGCCGCCGGGGAATGCGGCACTCGTGAATCGCAGCCGTTACAGGTGGCAGGATTCAGAGTGGCAGGCCGCGCGTTCGACAATGGCTCGGCTGGACAGGCCTGTAAGTATTTATGAAGTCCACCTCGGGTCGTGGCGCCGGAAAGCTGATGAGGGCAACCGTTACCTGACTTATCGTGAACTGGCGGCTGAACTCGTCGAGTACGTCGTGATGATGGGCTTCACACACCTGGAATTCCTGCCCGTCACGGAACATCCGTTCGACGGTTCCTGGGGGTACCAGCCGATCGGACTGTTCGCGCCCACGCAGCGTTTCGGCGATCCCGACGAGTTCCGCTACCTGGTGGATTGCTGTCATGCCGCGGGTATCGCCGTCATCATCGACTGGGCGCCCGCGCATTTCCCGCGTGACGAGCACGGGCTGGCGCGATTTGACGGGACCGCCTTGTATGAACACGAGGATCCGCGCAAGGGTGCGCATGCCGATTGGGGTACCCTGATTTTCAATTTCGGGCGCCGGGAAGTCGTGAATTACCTGATCGGCAGCGCATTGTTCTGGATCGACGAGTTTCATATCGATGCCTTGCGTGTCGACGCGGTCGCGTCGATGCTGTATCTCGATTACTCACGCTCAGAGGGCGAGTGGATACCGAACCAGTTCGGAGGCAACGAGCATCTCGAGGCGGTCGAATTTCTGAAGAAACTGAATGCCGAACTGCACGCGCATGGGGCCCAGTCCTTTGCCGAGGAGTCCACGGCATGGCCAGGGGTGTCCCGGCCAACCGATGCCGGCGGCCTCGGCTTCACCTACAAGTGGAACATGGGCTGGATGAACGACACGCTGCGGTATATGAGTGAGGATCCGGTCCATCGGAAATTTCATCACGACAAGATGACGTTCGGACTGGTCTACGCGTTTAACGAGAACTTTGTACTGCCGCTGTCGCACGATGAGGTCGTGCACGGCAAGGGATCCCTGATCGGGCGCATGCCCGGGGACGAGTGGCAGCAATTTGCCAACCTGCGAGCGTACTTCAGTTTCATGTACGCGCACCCCGGCAAGAAACTGCTGTTTATGGGCAGTGAACTGGCACAGCGCCAGGAGTGGAACCATGACCGCTCACTCGACTGGCATTTGCTCACCGACGCACCCCACCACGGCGTTCAGGCACTTTTGCGCGACTTGAATGCCCTGTACCGGTGCACGCCGGCTCTCTTCGAACTGGACTTCACCCCGGAGGGTTTCGAATGGCTGGACTGGGGCGATCGCGACAACAGCATCCTTTCGTGGATCCGGCGTGACAAGAGCGGCGGTGCCGTCATCTGCATCACAAACCTTACACCCGTGGTGCGTCCGGCGTTTAGAATCGGTGTGCCGGAAGCCGGGCGATATTGGGAAATCCTTAACTCCGACGACCATCGCTACGGCGGCAGTGGAATATGCAATCCGCGTGTCGACACCGAATCAATCGGCATGCACGGAAGGTCCTGGTCGATTGCTCTGCAGTTACCGCCACTCGCGACTGTCATCCTGCAACGCAATCACCTCTAGGCATACGGAGTCATACATGGCTGTACGATCCAAAAAGCAATCCGGCGTCGGTGATATCGAGCTCCTGCAGGCACCTGACCTGCCGATGACAGCCGACGCCATACTCAAGGATTTCACGCATTATTTCGGGCGCATGCTGGGGCGGCGTACGATCCAGACGCGCTCCCCGTTCCTTTACCAGTCCGTCGTATACGCAGCGCGTGACCGATTGATGGAGCGCTGGGCGCGGACGCGGATGGCGATTGAACGTGACGACAACCGGCGTACCGCCTACCTTTCTCTCGAATTCCTGATGGGCCGGCTGCTGCGTAATGCGCTGATCAACCTCGGCATCGAAGGGGATACAGCCGAGGCTCTAAGCCGGCTCGGCATCGAACTCGAGGACATCTACGAGCGCGAAGCGGACGCCGGTCTCGGCAACGGTGGCCTGGGCCGGCTCGCCGCCTGTTTCCTGGACAGTTGTGCGACTCTCGCACTGCCCGTTGTCGGATACGGCATCCGGTACCGGTACGGCATGTTTCACCAACGAATCGTGAACGGCTACCAGGTCGAGGAGCCCGATGCCTGGCTGCGCGAAGGTTTCCCCTGGGAGATCGAGCGAATCGAATATGCGCAGACGGTTCGCTTCGGCGGACACACCGGCGCGTACACGGGATCCGACGGAAGCACGAGGTACCGTTGGTCCGACACAAGCGATGTACTGGCGATCCCCTTCGATGTGCCTGTGCCCGGTTACCGCAATGGTATCGTCAACACGCTGCGACTCTGGTCCGCGGCGGCGACCGACGAGTTCGATCTCGAGGAATTCAATGCCGGCAGCTACGCCGATGCGGTGGCGTCGAAGAACGCCGCCGAAAATATCACGATGGTGCTCTACCCGAACGCCGAAACGGAAAATGGCCAGGAACTGCGGCTGAGGCAGCAGTATTTTCTGGCATCTGCCAGCCTGCAGGACACGCTGCGGATATGGATGGAACATCACGGGCGTGATTTTTCCGAGTTTGCCGCAAAGAACTGCTTCCAGCTGAACGACACGCACCCGGCTATTGCGGTGCCGGAACTCATGCGCCTTTTGATGGACGAAAACGGCCTGAGTTGGGACCGTGCCTGGGCGATAACTTCGGGAACGATGGCCTATACGAACCATACCCTGCTCCCGGAGGCGCTCGAATTGTGGCCGGTGTCCATGTTCCGTCGCCTGTTGCCTCGACTGCTCGACATCATTTACGAGATCAACGCCAAGTTCATTGTCGAAGTGAGCAACCGCTGGCCGGGAGACAACGAGCGCATACGGCGCATGTCACTGATTCAGGAAGGACAGGAACCGATGGTGCGGATGGCGTATCTCGCAATTGTCGGAAGCTTCTCCGTCAATGGCGTCGCCGCACTGCATTCGCGCCTGCTCACGGGAGGTCTCTTTCGCGATTTTGCCGAATTCTGGCCAACCAGGTTCAATAACAAGACGAACGGCGTTACCCAGCGACGCTGGCTGGCCGCCTGTAACCCCACGCTGTCCGCGCTGATCACCAACCGCATCGGTGATGGTTGGGTCACGCACCTGGAGGAACTCGAGCTTCTGCGCAAGCACGCTGACGACCGAGACTTCCAGAGTGAGTGGCGGCATGCCAAGCTCGCGAACAAGGTGCGTCTCGCACGTGTGCTGGAAGAAAAGACCGGTATTCCGGTGCCCGTAAACATGCTGTTTGACGTCCAGGTCAAGCGCATTCACGAGTATAAGCGGCAGCTTCTCAACGTCCTTCACGCCATTCACCTGTACGACAGTATCCGCCTCGGAACAGCAGACGACCTGCCGCCACGTGCGATCATCATCGGTGGCAAGGCTGCGCCCGGCTACGTCATGGCCAAGAACGTGATCAAGTGCATCAACAATGTTGCGCGAGTCATCAATTCAGACCCGATGATGGATGATCGGCTGCGATTGATTTTCTACCCGGACTACAACGTTTCGGCCATGGAGCTGATCTGCCCCGCCGCAGATATCTCCGAGCAGATCTCAACCGCAGGTAAAGAGGCATCCGGCACCGGCAACATGAAATTCATGATGAACGGGGCAATCACGGTCGGCACGCTGGACGGTGCGAATGTCGAAATCCGCGAGGCGGTCGGCGCGGAGAATTTCTTCCTGTTCGGTCTGACGGTAGACGAAATAGCGGAGCGACGAAACAGCTACGACCCCCAGGCACTGATACAGGCGGACGACGCGCTCGGACGCGTAATGCATCTTCTACAGAGCGGCCACTTCAATCGCTTCGAGCCCGGCGTCCTGGATCCCGTAATCCGCGCCATTCGCGAGCCTGCCGATCCATGGATGACCGCCGCTGACTTTCGCAGTTTTATCGCTGCTCAGCGCGAAGCGGACTGCGCGTGGCGGGATACGGAGCGCTGGACACGAATGAGCATCCTCAATGCCGCGGCATCGGGCCGTTTTTCAACGGACCGTACGATGCGCGACTACAACGAGAACATCTGGCACCTCGACCCGGTGAAGCTTCCCAAGCGCTGATGGAACGCGGAGAACCCGCGCCACTCGGCGCCAGTGTCCAGTCGGACGGCGTTAATTTTGCGCTGTATTCATCGGTCGCAGACGCTGTAGAGTTGTGCCTTTTTGATGTGAGGGGACACGAGACGGTCCGGCACCCGCTTCCGGAAAGAAGTGGCGATGTCTGGCACGGTTTTGTGCCCCGCCTCGGCACGGGGCAGCGCTACGGTTACCGGGTCTACGGTCCCTGGAAGCCGGCTGCCGGCCAGTTGTGCAATCCGGCAAAACTGCTCGTCGATCCGTATGCGCGACAAGTCGATGGCAATTTCCGCTGGCATCCGTCGGTCCGGGGCCGCAGCAAGGTGGACTCGGCGCCATTCGTTCCAAAGTCCGTCGTGCGCATGCCGTCCGAGCAAAGGACGTCGTACCCGCAAATACCGTGGCGCGACACCGTAGTCTACGAAACCAATCTGCGCGGGTTCACAATGCGGCATCCTGCCGTCGATCCTGCAGACCGGGGAAAATTCCGCGGACTGTCGAACGCAGCCGTAATCGACTACATTCGAACACTGGGCATCAGCACCATCGAATTGCTGCCGGTTCACGCGTACATTGACGAACAGCACCTGGCAAAGCGCGGTTTGCGCAACTACTGGGGTTATAACTCGATCGCGTTCTTCGCACCGATGCCTCGCTTTGGCAACGCGGATCCCCTCGAGGAATTCCGCGACATGGTGCGCACTATTCATGATGCCGGACTCGAAGTCATGCTCGACGTCGTGTACAACCACACAGGGGAAGGGAACCATCACGGCCCGACTGTCTCGTTCCGTGGCATCGACAATGTGGCGTACTATCGCCTCGCGGCCGATGACCGGTCCCGTTACGTTGACGACACCGGGTGTGGCAACACGATCAATGCCGATAGTGACGTCGTACAGAATCTGGTGCTGGACAGCCTCGTCTACTGGCATCGGGACATGGGAGTGGACGGCTTTCGATTCGATCTCGCGACTGTTCTCGGACGACATGCGCATGGATTCAGCACGGCGCACCCCCTGCTGCACGCGATCGGCAAACACCCTTCGCTCAGGACAGCGAAACTGATTGCCGAACCCTGGGACCCGGGTCCTGGCGGTTACCAGCTGGGCAGTTTCCCCGCCCCATGGTCCGAACTGAACGACAAATTCCGCGACGGGGCGCGTCGATTCTGGCGTGGCGATCTCAAGATGAGCGGTGAACTCGCGCGACGCATGCACGGCTCGGCGGAACTGTTCGAACGCAGTGGCCGCCCGCCGCATGCCAGCGTCAACAAGATTACGAGCCACGACGGCTATACGCTTGCCGATGTCGTTGCCTACGAAGAGCGGCACAACCATGCCAACGGTGAGGACAACCGTGATGGCAACCCGCACAACTTCAGTCGCAATTACGGCGTGGAAGGTCCGACCAGCGATCCCGCAATCCTCCGGATGCGGCGACAACAGCGATTGAACCTGCTGGCGACACTTCTTTGCTCACAGGGAACGCCTTTCCTGCTTGCCGGAGATGAAACGGGAAACAGTCAGCAGGGAAACAACAATGCGTACGCTCAAGACAACGAAACAGGCTGGATCGACTGGCGCGGCCTGGACGAGGATCCGGAATTCACCGATGCGGTGAAGACGTTGCTCGCAATACGCCGGGAATTCCCGCTCCTGAGGCTCAACCGCTACGTCCATGGGCGCGACACACGGGACGGAATCGAGACGGCCGTCGGCTGGATCAACCCGGACGGTGGCCTTCGTACCGACGAAGACTGGGACTTCGGACATTCGTTTGGGCTTCTTCTCGAACGCCGGCAACACGGCCGGGAGGCAATGGCGATCGCGGTACTGATGAATGCGTGGCGAGACGAATTGCTCTTCGAACTGGCACCCCTCGTCCCGGACTGCGACTGGTCGGTGCGGTTCGCCAGCGCCGATGCAAGCCTTGACGACGACGGCTGCACGCTTCGGCTCCCGGGTCATTCGATTGCCATCGTCGCGGGCAAGTGGACAAGAGACGACGGTGGCGTGTGAACGATGCAGATTTCTCGCGTATTCTTGGCCTGCCCGACAACGTAAAGGGGCAGGACGATGGGGCCCGATGATCGGACAAAGTACAAGCCAGAGGTGGATATCGGACGCCGGCGGCTTCTGGGCGTTGCGGGCAGCACCATGCTGCTGGGTGGCCTCATGGTCCCGGTGACGCCCGCCAGGTCCGCGGGCGGCTTGCGCTGGGGCGT
>JBGTLY010000263.1:0-10982 GCA_041743865.1 Woeseiaceae bacterium | reverse complement strand
AAGATCGGTCGACAGCTGTAGGCGGAATTCGGTCAGCGGCAGGAGCTTTTGTGCAGGCGAAAGGATCAGTTCGCTGCCGCTGACGTCGATTGCGAAGTCGACGTTCGTGGATCCGTACGCAAAGCCGATCGTGCCGGCAGTAGCCGTGGCCTCGTCAAGGTCGGCTGAAAATTCAAGCACCGGTGTGACCGCTCGCGAGACGTTCGTGTCGCCATCCCCGGCGTCGCATCCGTCAGTGCCAGCGGTCCGGTACACAGAATCCCGACAGTCGATACGTCCGCGCCGCCGATCGTACCGTTGCCGTTCGCCACCGTGCACAGGTTTTCCGGGTTCTGCGGTTGCGCCGTGACCTGCACGTCGTAGGCTGCGCCGTCCTCGAGCTCCACGGCAAAAACGAATGCGCCGTCCGCATCGATCAGCAACGTATCGCTCCCGTTATTGCTGATCTCGAGCGCGGTGCCGCTCATCCCGACCACGGCGCCGCCTACCGCAAAGGTCTCGGTTTCATTGCCACCGGGCGCCGGGTCCGGGCCCGGATCGCCGGCAGGCTCCGGCGGCGGGTCGTCGTCGCTGCTGCGGCAGCCACTCGCCGAAAAGGCGAGCAGGAGGGCGAGTATCGAGCAGCGGGTCAGGTGCCTGAACGGCAGGCGGGACGAATGCGACATGGAGAGCTCCTCACGACGGTTGTCATGAAGGGCATACCGTGTCGCGGGGCTTACCGGCTCACCCGCAGGCCAGAAAGCTGCGCGATAGTACACACGGTACAGAAATTCCCGGGAAAAACCTGGCGTGTGGACGCAACAGCTGCACCTGTAACTGAGACGCATGGCACTGTTTCGAGGCAGTCGATTTGACAATAGTCAGGACGTTCGAAAATTTGTGAACGGCCGCACGATGTGTGCTGTGAAGCCGACTAGCATGCGCCTCACCTGGGCATGCTTATGGAGAAAAGACATGCAACGTTCGACCCTGGCAATGGCTTTACTCGCGCTGTCGGCAACGGCATCAGCGGGAGATTTTGACTACAACTACCTGTCCGTCGGCTACGGCAACATGGAGTTCGACAACATCGACGTCGATGGCGACGGCTTCGGTGTCGGCGGATCGTATGCCATCAACGACAGTTATCACGTGTTCGCCGGATACGAGACCGCGAGCCTCGACTTCGACGTGGATATGACGGGCTGGGCTGCCGGTATCGGCTGGAACTCGAGCCTCTCGCCGACCGTCGACCTGGTAACACGCGTGTCCTACCGGTACATCGAACTCGACGCACCCGGCTCCAGCAGCGTGGACGACAACGGGCTCGGGTTGGGCCTCGGCCTGCGCTTCGCCGCGACCGAGGAACTGGAACTCGATGCCGGCATCGACTACGTCGACTATGGTGACGGCGGTGATGGCACGGCGTTCGGTGTCGGCGGCTTGTACAGCTTCACCGAGGCCTTCGCACTCGGCCTCGGCGGCAGTTGGGGTGACGACGTCAGCTCGTACACGGTCAGCGGCCGCTTTTACTTCGGCCAGTAGCAGACCCTGCAAGCTTTGCTTCGAGCCCCGCCCTGTGCGGGGTTTTTTTTGTCAGCGCGTGACGTCGGCGAGCAACGCGCGCGCCTCCAAGGTCTCGGGGTGCGATTTACCGAAGCCCCGGTTGAGTGACACGAGTGCGCGCTCGAGGTCCTCGGCTGCGCCGGACAGGTTGCCCTGGGCCTTCCCGTGCCTTGGCCCACAACACGAGCGCCTGGCCGACATAGGCGCTCTTTGCCGGGTCGCGAGCGACCCGCGCGGCGGCCTCGTAACCGTCGTTTGCATAAAGCTCCGCGGTCTCTGCGTCGTCGGCACGCAGTGCGACCTGTGTCGCCGTCAACAGGAGACTGGACAGGCCCGGCTGTTCCTTCTTTGCCGGGTAATCGACCCGTTCCGGCAACGCGTGCACTGCGCCGGCCGGGGAATCCACATCGCCTTCGGCCAGCGCGCTAGCCGTGCGCGAGCGAGCGCGATCTCATCGAGCAGCCGTTCGTGCGAGCCCGCCGTTTCGAGGAGAATCGCCTCCGCCGCGTCGAGAAACTCCCGCGCCTCCGGGCCGCGGCCGAGGCGCACCAACGTAATGCCGCGCATCAGGCTGTAATTTGCAATCCAGCGCGTACCTGTGGGCCTCGAACATCGACTATGTCGCCGACGGCGACCCGGATGACGGCGCGCGCAGCGAGATCGACCTGGTCGTGCAATACGACCGCGCGCTGACGGAGCGCTGGTCGGCGACGGTATCCAGTTGCTGTCGACTATATCCATCGCGGCCTTGCTGGATTCTGAGGCCGTACACCCCGTCAGCCGGCGACCGTGTCGCCGCCGAGAATGGGCAACACATTGCCCGTGACGTAACTTGAATCGGCCTGGGAGGCAAAGAATACATAGGCGGGCGCAATTTCCTCAGGCTGCGCCGGACGTTTCATCGGTGTGTCGGCGCCGAAATCGCGAATCTCGCCTTCGCCGAGCTCCGCGGGATTGAGCGGTGTCCAGACCGGGCCCGGCGCCACGCAATTCACCCGAATTCCCCGCTCGACGAGATTTTTCGCAAGCGACTTGGTGAACGCATGGATTGCACCTTTGGTAGCCGAGTAGTCGAGCAGGTGTGCGCTGCCCTCGAGTCCCGTGATCGAACCCGTGTTGATGATGGCGGCGCCGGGATAGAGATGCGGCAACGCGGCACGCACCATATAAAAATAGCCGTCGATGTTCGTGCGGAACGTTCGGGACCACTGCTCGATTGAGATGTCGCCGATGCCGTCCTGGTGTTTCTGGTAAGCAGCGTTGTTCACCAGATGTCGAGTTGTCCGAAGTTTTCGATGGTCCGCTCTACGGCCTGCTCGCAAAAATCCAGGTCGCAGACATCGCCGGGCAGAAGCAGCGCCTCGCCGCCGGCTTCCTCTACCTCGTCGCGGGTTTTCTCGGCATCCGGTTGCTCCTTATCGAGATAGACGAGGGCAACCCGGCCGCCTTCCCGCGCGAACATCACGGCGACCGCACGACCGATACCGGAGTCACCGCCCGTAATCAACGCGACCTTGCCTTCGAGTTTGCCGGCGGCGCGGTAGTCCGCGGCCTCGTAGTGAGGCCGGGGATCCATTTTTTCTTCAAGGCCGGGCTCGGAAATGCCCTGGTCCGGGAACGGGGGCCTTGGTTGCGTTTCGGGTTGATGCATGTCCTGAGCCTCCCTGCTAGCCGGAGCGGCCGACGCTGAGCATCTGCTCACGCGACTGCTTCGCTCGCGCTGCACCGATGGCTGTTTCCACGTCCAGCTGCTCCTCGGGGGGCGGCAGCACAGCGGGCAATCCCAGCGAGCGCAGCCACAGCTCCCTGCAGAAGCCACGCGTGTGGTACAGGTGATGGTCTTCCTCTTCCTCGATCTCGGCACAGGCGTCGTACAGGATATCCGGCGCATCGCCTTCGCACTGCTTCGCGATCTCGGCCAGCAGCGTCCAGTTCAGGTGATCTTTCGTTTCCGCAAGTACCACGCATTCCGTGGCGACGAGTTCCGCGGCACGCTCATTGCCGGCCTCCCGGGCCATCTGCATAGCCTTTACAAGCGATTCGCCCAGGTGCCGCACGACTTTTCGTCCGGGCGTCTCGGTCTCGGTCTCCAGTCCGAGTTCGTCGAAGACCTCCTCGAGCTTGTCGCGATGCTGCGTGGTCTGTTCAAGGTATTCCTGCCACTCGCGGCTCAGGTCCTCGTTGACGGCGCACTTGAGCGCCTCGGTATAGATCTGGATGCCGCCAAGCTCCGTTTCGAGCGCCTGGTATAACAGTTCACGCAATTGTTCTTCGTTGTAGATCTTGCTGCCGTTGGATTTGCCCATGACTCGATTCTCCAGCCTCTCACTTTTGGACGACACGTTCGGATGACACGAGCCCATGCGATCCTTACAACGCGACGGCAAAGATTTCTCGAGCTGCCTTTGCCAATCGACAATGTCAGGCGCGGTCGTTTCCACGCCGGGCGTAAGAATGCGGGTCCTGGCTCTTTTCCGGTAACGGGAGCCATTGACCGCAGGGGCCCTCGATCAGGCAATTGCACATCGCGTGCCAACCCGTACGATTACTCGAGCCAGCCCCCGGAAAAACCGATCCGCTCGAGTCCTCTCCGGATGTACGGGTTCTTCCGCATCGTTTTCCAGATGAGCCCGCTCTGCTGGTTCTCGAGCATGGCGAGAATCGGGCCCTGGTCGATGCCGAGGTGGTCGTTTGCGACCCAGCCCTTGCCTGGCACGACCGTCCCGTCACCGCCGCGATGGTCGGCGAACGTAAAGCTCGGGTTGAACGCGTCCCTGAAGCCGTAGCGGGTGTAGAGGTGCTCGCCCCAGGCGTCGCGCATCGCCATCAATGCACGAATCGACAGCGCCGGCGTGAACGCCACGGAGCCGCCCGCCGCCGTCGGAGCGATCGTGCCGTCATCGACGACCCGGATCGGGCTTGCGCCGCGTGCGGCATAAGCGAAAAACTGCCGTTCCTCGCCATTGACACTACGGCCTTTGGACCCGCCGGGACCGTCACAGGCGGTCAAGCCCCAGATATCGCCGCCGTAACCCACCCAGTCGTTCGGGTTGTCCTCTGCGTAGGCGCGCTGGGCAAGTGTCGCCCTGCGGCTGTTCTCGAAATAGTCGATGCCCTTGCCGCGCATGAACTCGTCCCGGATACCGCGGAAGTCGATCCAGATATGCGAGTACTGATGACCGAACAGCGGCTCGAATGCCAGGTGTTCGTACCCGTAGTGTTCCGCCCAGTCTCCTTCGAGGCGAGCCGCCCAGCCGTCGTCCCACGCGTCACGTGACACCGGGTGTGTCGGCGAGCCCAGGGCAAGGACGTAGATGAGCATGCCCTCGTTGTAGCCGACCCAGTCGTGCGGCTCGAAGCCCTGTTCCGGTTTCCACCCCATGGCGAGTCCGCGCGAGCCCGCGAGGTTTGCGGCGGGGGCATCGGCGGGGCCCCTGAGGAAGAATGTCCAGTCCGCGCGCCGGTAGAGGCGATCCGCCGCCTCCCGGATGGCCCGTTCCGTTGCCGTGTCGCGATCGAAATAGGACTGGGCGAACAGGATCCCGGCGAAGAGCAGGCTCGTATCGACCGAGGAGAGCTCCGTCCTCTGATGCCGCGTCCCGCTATCGAGGTCGAGAAAGTGATAGAAAAAACCCTTGTACCCGGCCACGCCGGTCGCGCCCGGTCCCTGCGTCGCATCGAGGTAGGCCTCGAGGCAGCGCAATGTGCGCCGGGCGGCGGCCTCCCGGGACACGTAATTTCGCTCCGCACCGATGCCGTAAGCCGTGAGCGCGAAACCTGTCGCGGCGATGCTCGAGAAAGGCGCGGACGGCCAGCGGTCCGGGGCGAGGCAGTCGTCGGGGTCGGTCGTCTCCCAGAAGTAATCGAAGGTACGGCGCGCGAGTTCCGCGGCGAACGCGGCCTCCTCGGCCGACAGAGCCACCTCCGCGGGCTGCGGGGCAGTCCTTGGGACCCCCGTCACCGGGTGGGCACAGGCCGCTACTGCGCCGATCAGTACGGTGAGCCCCCAGCACCTGAAGACCCTCATGGCATTCGCCCTCATCGCCTGCTCCTCATCTGGCGCCCTCTCGACGTTGACATCGATTGCAAGACAAAAGCACTTTCATTTCAACTGTTCTTGCAATTACTGACATCGATATCTATGGTTACGCAAAACGCGGCTTCGCCGTTCTCCGGATCCCCCGCCGGGCAGGAAGCGGCACCCGGTCCGGGCGGCGGAGACCCGCCCGGACCGAACTTCGGGGTGGGACACACGCATGACTGTCGGCACATCGATATCGCGGGCGGCGCTCGTACCTGTGGCCGCGTTGCTGATGTTGCTGGCCGCCCCGGCGCCCGCCGAAGAGACGCCGTGGCGCGATCCGTCCGAAATGGCAGCCTTCATCGACGAGCTCCTCGGCCGCATGACCCTCGAGGAGAAGATCGGGCAGCTCGGGCTGTTCACGAGTGACTGGGCCGTCACGGGCCCGACGGTACGGGAGGGGTACAAGGACGACATCCGGGCGGGGCGCGTCGGTGCCATCTTCAATGCCTACACCGCGGCGTTCACCCGCGAGCTGCAGACGCTTGCGGTCGAGGAGACGCGCCTCGGTATCCCGCTTCTGTTCGGTTACGACGTCATTCACGGTCACCGCAGTATATTTCCGATTTCGCTCGGCGAGGCGGCGTCCTGGGATCTCGGCGCGATTGAAATGAGTGCGCGCGTCGCCGCCACGGAAGCGTCGGCGGAAGGCCTGCACTGGACCTTTGCACCGATGGTCGACGTCACGCGGGACGCGCGCTGGGGCCGTGTCTCCGAAGGCGCCGGAGAGGACGTCTACCTGAACGCGCGCATCGCCGAAGCACGGGTACGCGGTTTCCAGGGCGACGACCTGGCCGCCGTCGACACGGTCCTCGCCACGGCAAAACACTTCGCCGCCTACGGCGCGGCGCAGGCCGGCCGCGACTACCACACGACCGACATGTCCGACCGCGTGTTGCGCGAGACCTTCCTCCCGCCGTTCAAGGCCGCGGTCGAGGCCGGCGTGGCTACGGTCATGACGTCGTTCAACGAAGTGAACGGCATCCCTGCCACCGGCAACGACTACCTGATCGGCGATATCCTGCGCGAGGAATGGGACTTCGACGGTTTCGTCGTCACCGACTACACGTCCATCAACGAGATGGTGCCGCACGGGTATGCGAGGGATCTCGCCCATGCCGGCGAGCTCGCCATCGATGCCGGGGTCGACATGGACCTGCAGGGCGCGGTCTTCACCGAGCATCTCGCCACCCTGGTAAAGGAGGGGCGCGTTTCCCCCGCGCAGGTCGAAACCGCCGCGCGCCGCATCCTGGAAATGAAGTACCGGCTCGGCTTGTTTGAGGACCCGTATCGTTACTCCGACGAAGCGCGGCAGGCCGCCGAAATCTACAAGCCGGAAAACCTCGAGGCGACCCGGGATATGGCGCGCCGTTCGATGGTGTTGCTCAGGAATGAAGACGCCACCTTGCCCCTGGCCCGCGACGTAGGGCGCATTGCGCTCGTTGGGCCCTTGGCGGACAGCAAGGCCGACATGATCGGCAGCTGGTCAGCGGCGGGCGACCGCAACGAGAAGCCGGTGACGGTGCGCGAAGCGCTCGCGGCGAGGTTCGGGGAGTCCGTCCGCGTCGACTACGCCCGCGGTGCCGGCTACGGGTTCGAGGATGCCGACGACCACTCGGGCTTCGCCGACGCACTGGCTGCCGCACGCGCGGCGGACGTCGTCATCGCCGTGATGGGCGAACGCTGGGACATGAGTGGCGAAGCGGCGAGCCGCACCTCGCTCGACCTGCCTGGCGCGCAGCAGGCACTGCTCGAGGAACTGGTCCGGACCGGGACGCCCGTGGTGCTGGTGCTGATGAACGGGCGGCCGCTCGCGCTCGAGTGGGCCAATGAGAATGTGCCGGCCATCCTGGAAGCGTGGTACCCGGGCACGATGGGCGGGCACGCGGTCGTCGATGTCTTGTTCGGCAACTACAACCCCTCGGGCAAACTCCCCGTGACCTTCCCCCGGAACGTTGGCCAGGTGCCGCTCCACTACGACATGAAGAACACCGGCCGGCCGTACACGCTGGACAACCCGGAACAGAAGTACCTGTCCCGTTACCTCGACACGCCGAACTCACCGCTGTACCCCTTCGGCTACGGCCTCTCCTATACGAGCTTCGAGATCTCCGGCATCGAGCTCGATGCGGAGGAAATCGGGCCCGAGGGCACCCTGACCGCGACGGTCACGGTGCGCAACACCGGTGAGTACGATGGCGAGGAGGTCGTGCAGCTCTACATTCGCGACCTTGTGGGTTCCGTGACGCGCCCCGTGAAAGAGCTCAAGGGCTTTGAAAAAATCAGGCTGGCGAAAGGCGAAGGTCGAGTAGTGCGTTTTAAATTGGATGCCGGCGACCTCGCGTTCTGGCGCGCCGACATGAGCTACGGCGCGGAGCCCGGGGAATTCGCGCTGTTCATCGGCACCTCCTCCGCCGACACACAGGGTGTGCGGTTCACGCTGCAGGACGACGTGGCCGAAGAAAGGCGCGTCGCGTTTGGAATTGCACGACCTTGAGCACGATCCGGCCGAGACGCATAATCGCGCCGATGATCCCGGTTACCGGGTCGCCGTTGCGGCCTTGAAAGACCAAAGCAATCGCTGCGGACACTGTACCGGGTGCCCGACGGGGAGACGGGCTGAATGCGGCGAGTAACCATCGGTGATGTCGCGCGTCACGCGGGCGTGTCTCGCAAGACGGTCTCCAGGGTCGTCAATCGCGAAGCCAACGTCAGCGACAAGCTCAGGCGCAAGGTTGAGAAAGTCGTTGCGCAGCTGAACTACGAACCGGATCGCCAGGCGCGCAGCCTGCGGTCCGGCCGCTCCTTTCACGTTGCCTTCCTGTACGCCTCGCCGTCGTCCTACTACGTGATCCGGTTGCTGGAAGGAATTCGCAAAGCCTGCATCGAGCACGGCTACCAGCTCGTACCCCTGGAAACCGACGCGCGAGGCTCCCGTCTCTTGCTGTCGCTGCTCGAATTTCTGGAACGGGAGCGGGCGGACGGCCTGTTGATGATGCCGCCGATGACCGACAACGACCAGTTGCTGGCGGCGCTGAACGAGGAAGGCATCCCCTATGCCCGCATCACGCCGGGCAGCGTGCGGCCGGGCATGCTCGACGTCGTGACGACGGGACGCGCCGCCGGCCGCGAGATGGTCGAGCATCTCCTCTCCCTGGGGCATCGCCGCATCGGCTTCGTCGCGGGCCACCCTGACCACATCGCGATGACTGACCGGCTCGATGGTGCGGAGGATGCGATCCGCGACTGGGAGGGCACGCCCGCGGAGCTCGTCATTCGTTCGGGACTCAACAATTTCGAAAGCGGGCTTGCGGCGGCCCGCGAGCTGCTCGACCTCGAGCCGCGCCCGACGGCCATCTTTGCCGCCAATGACGACATGGCCTCAGGCGTCATCTTCGAGGCGCATGAGCGATCCCTGCGCGTACCGGACGACCTGAGCGTCGCGGGCTTCGACGACACGCTGCTCGCCCCGCACATCTGGCCGGGGCTGACCACGATTCACCAGCCGATCGCCGAACTCGGTGCAAAGGCGACCGAGAAGCTCTTCGCCCAGATCAAGGGCCAGGCGGCGGAGCCCGTGACGAAGATCGCGACGAGCTTCGTCGAACGCCGATCCACCGGCCGGGTACCGGCGCCCGCCGGTGACCGCTGACCTGCCCGGGTCTTGACGCCAGGCCGCGAGGTTCTCGGGCGCCGCACGGTTGCCGGCTACGGCATCGGCGACTTTGCGATGAACCTCTACTGGGGCGCGCTCTCCTACTTCCTGCTGTACTGGTACACGGATGTCGTCGGACTGCCCCCGGCCGTGGCTGGCTTCGTATTCTTCGCCGGCACGGCCTGGGACGCGCTGACGGACCCGACCGTGGGCTACATCGTCGGCCACAATCGCTCGCGCTGGGGCCGCTATCGCCCGTTCCTGCTGTTCGGCTCGATACCACTGTCGCTGGCCTTCGCCCTGCTCTTCTGGGTGCCGCCGCTCGAGGACACGGCGCTGATCGCGTTCCTGCTCGCGGTACACCTCTTGTTTCGCACCGCGTACACCATCGTCGGCGTGCCGTACTCGGCGCTGTCCGCGCGCATCAGCCGGCGCAGCTACGACCGCACCTCGCTGGCCAGCGCGCGCATGATCGCAGCCACCGGCGGCAGCCTCGTCATCAGCAGCGCAGCCTTCCCGCTGGTCCGCTATTTCGGCGGCGGCAATGAGCAAGACGGGTTCTTTCACCTGGCCGTGTTGGCCGGTTCGATTGCCGTCATCTTCCATCTCGTGTGTTTTGCCGCGACCCGTGAGCCGCCGGAGTCGGACCTCGATGGCGACACATCCGGGCAGGGCTACAGCCTGAAGAACCTCTGGACCATTATTCGTGCCAATACGGCGTTCCTCTATCTCCTGGCGATGATCCCGCTCTTTTCCGCGGCGGCGGCCGTCTACCAGAAATGCCTCGTCTACTATGTGAAGTACGGCCTCGACGCGCACGAGTCCCAGCACATCGTGCTGTTCGTGCATGGTGTGGCGGCGCTGGTCGCCACCCCGCTCTGGGCGTACGTGGCGCAGCACCGGGGTCGGCGCCGGGCCTGGCGCTGGTCGACACTGCTGATGACGGCCGCCGGCCTGCTGCTTTTCTTTTCGACGCCGGCCGGCTTTGGCGCGTTCCTGGTCATGATGCTGCCGTTCTCCGTCGCCTACGCGGCGATGGGCGTGCTGTTCTGGTCGATGCTGCCCGATACGATCGAATACGGTCAGTGGAAAAGCGGCTACCGGGCCGAATCGCTGTTCTTCGGCATCGCATCCTTCGCCCAGAAGATGTCCATCGGGATCGCGGGCTGGTTTCTGGGCAGCGTTCTCGGCGCGGTCGGCTTCGTCGCCGACGCGACCCAGCCGGCGACAGCCGTGCTGACGATGAAAGCCGGCATGACACTCGTGCCGGCTGCGCTGCTTGCGCTTACCCTGCTGATCGTGATGCGCTATCCCCTCGACACCCTGCTGCACACGCGCATCCGCGCGGAGCTGTTCGGCGAAGGTGAGACGTCCTGAGCCGGTCAAGCGATCGGCGCGGCCGCGAAACCCGGAGGCGAAAATGAAATTTACAGTTCTTCTGGCCGCCGTCGCGCTCGGTGCACCGCAACTTGCTATCGCAAACGATGACGCGTCTCTGAACATCATCTTCATCCTGACGGACGATCAACGTTACGACGAGATCGGTCTCCTGAACCCCGTCCTCGAGACGCCGAACCTCGACGCGCTCGCCCGTGACGGCGCGTTTTTCAGGAACGCATTTGTAACGACGGCATTGTGCTCCCCGAGCCGCGCGACGATCCTGACCGGCCAGTACATGCACGATCACGGCATCGTGGACAA
>JBGTLY010000262.1:0-56302 GCA_041743865.1 Woeseiaceae bacterium | reverse complement strand
GCAGGTCATCGACACGCCGGATCTCAAGGCAGCCGCACCACGACTGGTGCTCGGCAGCCAGCCGAATGGCTTGCCGCCGGGCATTGCACTGCATGCCGAGTTCCGGGCGCTCGTCCAGGCCGGATTGCGGCCGGACCAGGTGCTGCGCAGTGCCGGCATCAACGCGGCGGCGGCCCTGGGGACGGGGTTCAGCATTGGACGAATCGCGAATGGCGCGGTCGCTGACCTCGTTATCGTCACCGGCGACCCGCTGGGTGACATTGCGGATGCGCTCAAGGTCGTGGGCGTCGTGAGAAACGGCCATTTCTTCAGTGTGTCTGGATTGCTCGACAAGGCAGCCGCGGCGAGAGACGTCGAATAACTTTACATCTTTCGGACTTTGGTGCTTCGGCCAGCCGGGCTGCACGCAGTGGGTCAGGCCCGCGCGGCTGGACTGCCGCTTGCGCGAGGCCGCTACCTGCCGTCACGGATGAACAAAAGGCGCTCGATCAGGCGCTTGGTTAATTTTTCTTGTGCGGCATCTGACATCCGGTCGCCGGATTTGTCGGCTCTTTTTACAAAACGCTCCCGGATGCGGGATGAAGGCGCAGCAATTAGTGGCAAACCCCTCGGAATCATGACGTTTCAGGCAGGTTGGCACAGGACTTGCTTCTAATCATCCTGCCCAAGCGAAGTGTAACTGCATCAGCCCAGCTACCACGGAACAGTAGAGGATTTAGACGCCAGAAGAACAACATAACAATAACAAAACAGATATAAATCCAATAACAATAACAGACCTGTTCCAGCTACTGAATTTGCAGTTACCTCTTTTACACAAAAGAGAGTTATGGCCCCGTTGCTTACGCCGCGGGGCCTTTTATTTTCTGCGGCACGCAATTCCGCCAGCGGTTGCGTGAACCCGCTGATTGCGGGGATGATGCGACGTGGGGCCGGGCAGCGGAGCTTTTGGCACAGGGGCAAGCTTGTGGACACTATCAAGAAACTGGTCGCGATGAGCACGGGCGCGGTAATGTTCTCGGCGCCGTTGGCAGCCCTGGCCGATCCGGACAGTATCTACGATCAGGCGGTGGCCTCTGAAACGCGCCTCCCGGCAGACTACGAGCGGGACAGCGGCCGCAAGCCGGGCGTGGTGCTGGAATTTTTCGGCATCGAGCGTGGGGACACGGTCCTTGACCTGTTCTCTGGCGGCGGTTATTACAGCGAATTGCTCTCGACGGTCGTCGGCCCGGACGGGAAGGTTCTCGCACATTCGAACTCAGCGTATCTCAATTTCGTAGGTGAGGAGTTCGATGCGCGGCATGCGGCGGGGCGCTTGCAGAACGTCGACGTGCTGATCGCGGAAAACAACGAACTCGATCTCGAACGAGACAGTCTCGATGCGATCGTGCTGGTCCTTTCCTATCACGACGTCTACCACGTAGATGCCGAAAACGGGTGGGCGGCGATCGACAAGGAAAAGCTACTCGCGGAGTTGTATAACGCATTGAAGCCAGGCGGCATCTTCGGCATCGTCGACCATGCCGCCGAACCTGGCGCGCCACCGGAAACCGGCACGACGCTGCACAGGGTCGATCCCGTGCGGGTCGTTGCCGATCTAAAGGCCGCCGGCTTCAAACCGGATGGGGAAAACGACGCATTGCGCAACGCAGCGGACGACCATACCGCAAGTGTGTTCGACCCGGCGATACGCGGCAAAACGGATCAATTCATCCTTCGCTTCCGCAAAGCGGATCAGTGACAAGGCTCGTCCCCGCAGCAATGATCCCGGCAGAATAATCAGTGAGATACGCGCTCGTACTCATCGCGTCACTGCTTCTCACCACATGCGCGGGCGACATCCGGAATGTCGAAGAGGCAAGCATTGCGGAACTGCACGATGCGATGCAGCGCGGCGAGCTGAGCGCGGAAGATCTCGTGCACTGGTATCTCGACCGCATTGAGGCAATCGACCGTAAGGGTCCGGAACTCGCGAGCCTTATCGAGGTAAACCCCGATGCGCTCACCATTGCGCGTTCACTGGACGACGAATGGGAGGTATCGGGGCCAAGGGGTCCGTTGCACGGAATCCCGGTCGTACTCAAGGCGAACATCGACACGGCCGATAGCATGCGCACGAGCGCCGGTTCCCTGGCACTGGCGGAGCATGTACCGCCGCGGGATGCGTTTCTTGTCAGCCGTCTGCGTGAAGCCGGAGCAATCATTCTCGGCAAGGCTAACCTGAGTGAGTGGGCGAACTTCCGCTCATCCCGCTCCTCGAGCGGGTGGAGCAGCGTGGGTGGCCAGACACGCAATCCCTATGACCCGACGCGCAATCCCTGCGGATCGTCGAGCGGATCGGCGGTAACGGTAGCGGCGAATCTCACGATGGTCTCGGTCGGTACGGAAACCGATGGCTCCATCGTGTGTCCCGCGGGAACGAACGGCATCGTGGGCATCAAGCCGACACTCGGGCTCGTGAGCCGGAGCGGAATCATACCTATCGCACACAGCCAGGATACGGCGGGTCCGATGGCCCGCAGCGTGCGCGACGCGGCCATACTGCTGACCGCCATGACCGGCCGGGACGACGAAGACCCGGCCACGCTGGAAGCGCCGGACCAGCGCATCGACTTCGCGGCAAACCTCGCTGAGGACGGACTGGCCGGAAAGCGCATCGGTGTCATCCGCTCCTTCCATGGCGCCGGGAGCAACCCCGGTGTGCAGGCCATCCTGGACGACAGCATTGCATTGATGCGGGATCAGGGTGCGGAGATCATCGACCCGATAGAACTCGATACGGCCGGCGCAGGCGAAGCGGAATACGAGGTGCTGCTTTACGAATTCAAGAGCGACCTGCAAGCGTACCTCGTGCGGAGCGAGGCTCCGGTCCGTTCACTGCGGGAAATCATCGCCTTCAACGAGGCCAACGCGGACACCGTGATGCCGCACTTTGGCCAGGACATCCTTGTCGCCGCCGAGGCGAAAGGCAGCCTCGACAGCGAGGCCTATCGCAAGGCACTCTCGGACAGCAAGCGCATCACGCAGACTGCGCTCGATGATGCCTTCGACCGACACCAGCTCGATGCGCTGGTAGCCATAACCAATGGCCCGGCCTGGAAGACGGATCACGTTGCCGGGGACCACTTCGGCATCGGCAGCTCGTCCTACGCCGCCATCTCGGGGTACCCGAATATCAGTGTGCCCGCCGGCCATGTGGCACGCCTGCCGGTCGGGCTCTCTTTTATCGGGCGGGCCTTTACGGAACCATCCCTCATCGGCATCGCGTACGCCTACGAGCAGGTTAGGGCGGCGCGCCGGCCACCCGAATTCGAGGACGCCCCCGGGACGTCCGTTCCACCGGCCGGCTGATTCCCGGTTTTTGTGCACTGGTCGGCGGGCGACCGGTTTGCCCGTGTGGCCCAATACCCGCATGTTCAAGGCAATTCGCATATCGGCCCTGCTCGTCGTGCTCTTTTTCGTCGTCGTCAATACCTGGCTGACGCAGTCGCGGAGCACCGACTGGAACAACAGCCTGTGGGTCAAGATCTACCCTATCAACGCCGATGGCGAGGCCACGACGGCACGATACATCGAGTCACTCGAGGTTGCCGATTTCGCTGAAATCGAACAATTCTTTGCCCGTGAGGCGGCACGCTACGGCCGGGACATAGAGTTGCCGGTGCGTATGGAGCTTGGCGAAATTGTCACGGAAAAGCCGCCGCAGCTCGACCGGGACCCGGGCGTACTCGGTATCGCACTGTGGTCGCTCAGGATGCGCTGGTGGGTGGGCAGCGTCACGGATGGGCAGGATACGATCGAGCCGGATGTCAGCGTCTTCGTTCGTTATCACGAATCCGGGCACGCACCCGTGCTCGAGGACTCGGTGGGTATACAGAAAGGCATGTTCGGGATCGTCAATGCCTACACCGGCCGACGCTTCCGTGGTGCCAATCACGTCATCATCGCTCACGAGCTGTTGCATACCCTCGGTGCCAGCGACAAGTACGATCCTGCAAACGGGCAGCCCCGGGCTCCCGACGGCCTCGCGAATCCGGCAAAAAAGCCGCTTTACCCGCAAACCGAGGCCGAGATCATGGGTGGCCGAATCGCGCTTGCGGCCGACGACGCCGTAATCCCGCAGAGCCTCGCCTTTGCGCTAATCGGTCCGGCGACTGCCGCGGAAGTCAGGCTGGTCGACTAGTCGACGAAGCCGCGGAGCCTCTCGAGGTAATAGGCGTGCAAGCGCGGATTGGCGGCAAGCACGGAGCGCGTACTGAGGTCCGGCGGCCGGCCATTGAGGTCGGTGAAGATGCCACCCGCTTCAGCCACGATGATCGACAGCGCGGCCACATCGAGGATGTTGACGTTCGACTCAATCACCGCCTCGATCTTGCCGGCGGCGAGCAGATGATAGTGGTAAAAATCACCGTAACCGCGGGTACGATCCGCACGCGCGAGGATCTCACCAAGACGCGGCCAGCCGTCGCCCTGCGCCAGGGACCGCAGATTGCCCGTCGATACCGCAGCGCGCTCCGGGGCATCAACGGTGCTGACCTGCAGTCGTTTGTCGTTCAGCCAGGCGCCGCAGCCTTTGATGGCCCATGCAAGCTCGTCCATCATGGTCCCGCTTGACACGCCAAGGACGATCTCCCCGGCGCGCATCAGGGCGATCTGGGTTGAAAAGAACGGGTATTGGCGGACAAAACCCTTGGTCCCGTCGATAGGATCGACCAGCCAAAGGTACTCGCGGCCGGCCCCCGTTGTCCCCGTCTCCTCGCCGTAGAACCCGTGCCCCGGATAGCGACCGAGGATCGTTTTCCGGATGGCCTGCTCGCAGTCCACATCGGCCTGCGTCACGGGCGTCAGGTCGGCTTTCGTCCGCACGCTGAAATTGCCGCGGTAGTAGTCCCGGCTGATGCCGGCGGCAAGCCTTGCGGCTTCCAGCGCGGTATTGAGATACCCCGTCAGGTCACGTTTATGACTTGCCATGGCCGGCCCTTTGCGGCTTTCTGTTCGCGCCGCACTATGCGTCGCGCCATCGCAAAGCTCAAGCGCATGCCTGCTAAAATGGCAAGCACACGACGCACCGGACGGGACCATGGGTAATCGACTCAGCAAGATTTATACACGCACCGGCGATGATGGTACGACCGGGCTCGGCGACGGCACGCGCGTCGCGAAGGACGACCCGCGCGTCGAGGCGTACGGCACCGTGGATGAGGCAAACAGCGCGATAGGCGTGGTGCTGGCCTTCGACGCAGTTCCCGCGGCCGTGCGCGAATGCCTGACCGACGTGCAGCACGACCTGTTCGAACTTGGCGGCGAATTGTGTATTCCCGGCCATAGCGCTGTCCGGGAGGACTTCATCAGACGCCTGGAACACCAGTTGGACGGGTTGAACGCGGACCTGCCGAGTCTCAAGGAGTTCATCCTTCCCGGTGGCAGCCCGGCAGCAGCGGCCTGCCATCTGGCCCGGACGATCGTACGCCGCGCGGAGCGCCGTGTGTACGCGCTCTCGGCGACGGAGACAGTACGACCGGAAGCCCTGCGTTACCTGAATCGCCTGTCGGACCTGTTGTTCGTCGTGGCGCGAGTGGTCGCGCGCGCGGGGCACGGCACGGAGATTCTGTGGCAACGGGACCGCTGAAGGTTTGCCGTATAACGGCCAGCCAAGGTCCGACTTACAAGGTCCCTCTTAACAAGTTCCAGCCTTACAAGGTCCAGCCGTACAGCGTCAGTGCCGCAATGACGACGAGCCAGATCAGGAGCTGGCGAAACACCAGCCGATTGGCGGCGGATGCGCCGCGGATTCCGCGATCCTGTATTTCGTCCTCGTCGGCATCCTCGAGTGCCATCGCGCCGGTGCCAACGGCGGCAAGCAAAAGCTCGTTCGTTTCCGCGGTGGTGCGCTGAGAGGTCTGTCTCGCGCCGCGCCAGGCCTGCAACGCGCCGTCAAAATGCCCGGCGACGGCGTAGCCAAGCGCCGTCAGCCGAGCGGGTAGCCACGCCAGCCAGGCATGCAGCTCCACTGCTGCTTCCCGGGCTATGGGGCCTGGCTCCGTATCCGGGCCGCCAGCTCGCGCTGCGCTGAAAACGGCGCGCCGGCGGATCAGGTCCGTGACACGGTAAGCCCAGGCACCGAGCGGCCCGAGTGGTCCCAGCACGACGAACCAGAAGATCACCGCAAACAGCCGATTGTTCGCCTGCACGACGATCGCCGCCTCCACGGCCCGCATCCGGTCCAGGGACTCGGGGGGCACGTCACCTTCGATCAGGGCGCGTGCTGTCTGCCGGATCGCCTCGTCGTCGTCGCGTTCGATGGCCGCGCAGTACTCGTCGACGTCCTCGCCGATGTCCTTTGGTCCGAGCGAGAAGAACAACACCGCGATCGCGAGCGCGAGGTATGGGAACCCGAGTAGCGCGTCACCCAGTGCAAAAGTGATCACGGCGACCGGCAAAACGAGCAATATCGCGATGAGCACGACCACGAGCATTGCCGGCCAGTGCGCGAACGAGCTCATGCGGGCAAAACCGGCATCGATAAGGCGGTCGAGCCAGCGCATCCGGCGCCAATGGAAAAACTGGGTCGCGAGACGTTCGATCAGGAGAGCGGCGAGTAGTGCGATCAGGTTCATGCTAGTCCATCATAAAAGCGCAGCCAGTCGAATGCAGGCCCCGGATCCGTTTTTCGTCCCGGCGCAATGTCGCTGTGCGCCGCGAGGTCCCGATTCGTGATCGAAGGATAGGCCCGGCGGAGCGCGGCGACAACGTGCGGAAGTACCGCATACTGACGATCGTCATAGTGCGTCATGTCTTCGCCCTCGAGTTCAATTCCGATAGAAAAGTCGTTACAGCGGCTACGGCCGCGGAACACCGACGGTCCGCAATGCCAGGCTCGCTTGTCCAAAGGGACAAACTGCAGCAGCTCGCCATCCCGCCGCAGGAGCAAGTGGGTGGACACCTCCAGCCCGCGGATTTGCGTAAAGTACGGGTGTGCGTCCCAGTCCAGAGTATTCGTGAAGAGCGCCTCGATCTCGGGTCCGCCGTAACAGCCGGGGGGGAGACTGATGCCGTGAATCACGATCAGGGCCGGAGAGTGGCCTGCCGGGCGCTCGTCGAAGTTCGGGCTCGCAATGAGCCGGGCCGGTGCAATGCGGCCGGACGCGGTATCGACCGTGAATTCAGCGGACACCGGGCGGGCGCTTCAGGCATGATTCCTCAGGCATGGCTACGAGGCTATTGGTTTCCGCGCGTCTCGGCAACGGTCGCGAAGTTCTTCTTGACCAGGAACAGGCGCGCTACCTTGGCCGCGTGTTGCGACTCGGGATCGGCGATGTCGTCAGCCTGTTCAACGGTGACGATGGAGAATGGCGAGCACGAATCGTCGCAATGTCGCGCGACCGGGTCACCCTGCTCGCCTTCGAACGCCAGGAAAAGCTCGTGGAATCGCCGCTGCGGACCCACCTTGTCCAGGGAATTTCGCGCGGTGAGCGCATGGACTTCGTCGTGCAGAAAGCGACCGAGCTCGGAGCCAAGCGCATCACACCGGTGTTTACCGACCACGGCATGGTGAAGTTCGATGCTCCGCGCGCCGAGAAGCGGCGGGTGCATTGGCAACGAATCGCTGCCAGTGCCAGTGAGCAGTCAGGCCGCCTGCAGCCACCGCTGGTCGACGTCCCTCTGGCGTTGAACGACTGGTTCGGCGGCGGGCATGCCGCGGGCAGCACGCAACTCGTCCTCGCACCCGGAGCGAGTGAGACCCTGGCCGCGATCGGGGGCATCCAGGAAGAGCTCTGCCTCCTCATCGGCCCGGAAGGCGGCCTCAGCGCGCGCGAACTTGAAGACGCCGCGATCGCCGGATTTCGTGCGGTGACCCTGGGTCCCCGCATCCTGCGCACGGAAACCGCAGCGCTTGCCGCTCTCGCGATCGCCCAGGCGACCTGGGGCGACCTTCGCTAGGTAGAAAGGTGGAGAACTGTCAGGCCTGGATAGACTCCCGGGCAAGCATGGATTCGAGCTTCCCGAGGTCCGGGATCAGGGGGAACTCGTTGATCATTTTGACACGGCAGAACACGGGCGCACTTTCTGGCCAGCCATCCGTGGCCTCGAGTTTCAGCACGTCCCGGTTGATGCGGACGAGCTGCGGGAACCCTTGCGTCGTGATTCCGAAATGCCCTGTCTTGAGTCGTCCCGTGCTGCCCACGAAGACGACAATTCGAGTACGTCCGGTCGCTGCCGGGATGTCCTTGCCGAGCGTCCCTTCAAAGGATACGACCGGCAGGTCCCGGCCGTTCCAGTTGACCGTCCCGAGTAGCCAGTCCTGTGCCCCCTCCGGGCGCCTGGGTGCGCCAAATCGCACGACTTCGGCGACGCTGGCGCGCGGCACGATCAGGCGGTCGCCAACGAGCGGGATGAGCAGGCTGTAGATTTCGTCCGCGGCTGTGTTCACGAGAGTTGAATCCCCCGTTCCTCGAGCTGGCGTCTGATCGCCTCGAGCAATTGCGCGTCCTGGTAGGGCTTGCCAAGATAGTCATTGACACCGAGCTCGATCGCCCGTGCGCGATGCTTGTCGCCGACGCGCGAAGTGATCATGATGATCGGGACGTTCGCGACACGGTCGTCATTGCGCACGTGCGACGCGAATTCATAGCCGTCCATGCGCGGCATTTCGATATCGAGCAGGATGACATCCGGTTTTTCATCCTGCAGTACGCTGATCGCGTCCAGCCCGTCTTTCGCAGTCAGGACACGCAGGCCATTGCGCTGCAGGAAACGTTCCGTGACGCGGCGGACGGTGATCGAATCGTCCACGACCAGTGCCACCGGCCGCTGGTCGCCCGGAGACGGGGCCGCTTTCTTCAGTTCGACAACAGGCGCGCCGGTCCTGACGAGCGCGTTGATATCGAGAATCAGCACGATGCGGCCATCGCCCAGGATCGTGGCGCCAGAGATGCCGCGAATACCGGCGAGCTGTGGTCCGACCGTCTTCACAACGATCTCCCGGCTCGCCAGCATTTCGTCAGTCAGGAGCGCGGCGGAGTAGTCCCCGGCCCGGACGAGTATGACCGGGATGTAAGTTTCCTCCGGCGGTAATAGCGCTGCCTGTCCTCCAAGGTACATGCCGAGATGCCTGAACTTGTAGGACTGTTCGCCGTACAGGAAGCTCGGCTCAGGCTGGTTCATGAGTGTCTCGAGTTCGACGCGCGGAATGCGGGCGACACCCTCGACCGACGGCAATGGCAGAGCGTACACCTCGTCGCCCGTACGCACGATGAGGGCCTGGGTGATGGCCAGCGTGAACGGCAGCCGAACAGTGAAATTCGTACCCTGCCCGGTCACTGACGATATCCGGAGTGATCCTCCGAGTTTCTTCACCTCGTTCGCGACGACATCCATGCCGACGCCGCGTCCGGCGGATTGCGTCACTGCGCTCGCCGTCGAGAAGCCAGGTGTCAGGATCAGGGACATGATTTCTTCGTCACTCGACTTGTTGTCCGGCAGCAGCAGCTCGCGCTCGTAGGCTTTGCGGCGAATGGCATCGACATCGAGACCGCGGCCATCGTCGGCGATGTCGATGACCATTTCGGAACCTTCGCGGTGCAGGCGGATCGTGATCCGCCCGACCGCCGGCTTGCCGTTCTTCTGCCGCGTATCCGCGTCCTCGATCCCGTGTACGACGGCATTCCGCAGCATGTGCTCGAGGGGCGGGAGC
Source organism: Woeseiaceae bacterium (assembly GCA_041743865.1). Lineage (GTDB taxonomy): Bacteria > Pseudomonadota > Gammaproteobacteria > Steroidobacterales > Woeseiaceae > UBA1847. The sequence continues at coordinate 46,608 of JBGTLY010000262.1, read as the reverse complement.
ATCTTGTCCAATACCTGGCGATCCAGTTCGCCGGAGGCGCCCTCGACTGCGAGCTCGGCTCGCTTGCCCGCTTCCGTAGCGGCCTGTCGCACGAGCCGCGTCAGGCGGCCGACATGCCGGTCGAAGGGCACCATACGCGTGCGCATCAGCCCATCCTGCAATTCGGCCGTCACGCGCGACTGTTGCACGAGAAGTCCCTCCGCCTCGGTCGTGACGTTCGAGAACAGGTCCTTCAGGCTCGACAAATCGTTCGCGGATTCGGCAAGCGCGCGGGATAACTGCTGGATTGTCGAGTAGCGGTCGAGTTCCAGCGGGTCGAAATCACGCGCCACGAGCGTATCCTGGTGGCCGTGCATGATTTGCGCCTCGGTCTCGATCTCGAGCTTTCGCAGCTGGTCGCGTAACCGTTTGACGGTCTGTTCGAGCTCATCGACGTGGAACTCGAATGCGCTTACCTGCTGCGACAAACGCGAGTGGTATATGCTGATTTCGCCGGCTGCGTTCAGCAGGTCTTCCAGGAGGTCGGCATCGATACGCGCGAACTCCTGGCGTTGTTCGCCGCGTACACTGCGCAACTCCGCCGGACGTTTTGCCGCTCGCGGGGCCTCCGTCGGCGGTGTTTCGGGCGCCGGCTTCGCGACCTGCCCGGTGGTCGGCGCAGGTTCGACTTCGACCGCGTCTTCATCATCCACCGGGCGGTCCTGGTCGGATGCGGTCTCCAACGCCACCGGGGATCTGCTGTCCGACTCGCCCGGGTCCTTCAGCGGCGAATCGACGATCACCATACTCACCGAATCTTCGGGTTCGATGGTGAATTCCTCGGCCGGTGGCGATTCATCTTCTACCAGCGATGGCCCGGGCTCCAGGGCGGCGTCGCCTGCGATTTCAAAGCCGGCATTCGCCTGCTGGATACGGCCCTCGAGCTCCGTAGCGCTCTGCACCGGCTTTCCGGCCATCACCGTATCCCGCATGCGATGGAGCTCATCGATACTTCGCTGCAGCAGCTCGCTTACCGGCGGGCCGGACCGGACGCGGCCGTCGTCCACCGCAATGAGCAGGGTTTCGATCTCGTGGCTCAGGTTACCCATCGCCGTGATGCCGGCCATTCGCGCGCCGCCTTTCAGCGTGTGGAGGTGACGCTTCAATTCTTCGACGGCTGCGCGATTGCGGTGGTCGGCGCGCCAGGCGGCAAACGCGGCATCTGCAGCCTCCAGGAGTTCAGCCGACTCTTCCGTGAAGATGGCGGCAATTTCCTCGTCGTAGTCGGCTTCCTCCACGCCATTCGCAGACGTGGCTGGCAGGGACGACGGGGGGGCCGGCTTTGCCGGGGCTGGTGCCGGGGCGGCTCCAGGTGGCGCGGCCCGCGCATCGTCCGCTTCGGCTTCTCCGGACTTTGGCGGCTGCACCGCGTTCGTGAGCTTCGCGATGTGCTCGATCAGGGCGGTGTAGTTCGCCCGCTTGTGCTGCGGCTTGTTGATTTCACCCACGATGGCCGCAATCGCGCGGGCGGCGGCACGCAGCGCGTCCAGCCCCGAGCGCTCGAACCCGACCTTGTAATCGTAAACGCGGCGCACGAAACGATTAAGGGCGCCGGCGACGGCGACACCGCGCTCGACGTTGGCCATGTTGGCGCTGCCGTGCAGCGTGTGACACGCGCGATGCAGTTTGTCGGTAACGTCATACGGCGGTGCATGGCCTGCACATGCCGCAAGGTACTCATTGATGACGGCGAGATGACCAGCCGTTTCCTTCGCAAAAATATCGAGAAGGACGGGATCCATCTCCAATGCCGGCTCCGGCGCTTTGGGTGTAGCCGGGATGGCGGCAACAACTATGGCCGGCGCGTTCGGGTCGCCTTCGGCGAAGGCATTGGCGCGCGCGATCAGCTGGTCTATCGCTGCTGTCGGCGGGGTCCCGATTTCGAGCTGCTCGACAAGTTCCGGTACGGCGCCGGCCGCGTCCAGGATGAAGTCGACCATGGGCGGCGTACGTACCAGCGTACGGTTGATCAGCCGGTTCAGCAGGTTCTCCACACTCCAGCAAAATTCGCCGATGCGTTCGGCGCCGACCATGCGACCGCTGCCCTTGAGAGTGTGGAACGAACGCCGGACTGTGATCAGCGTCTCCATGTCGTCAGGGGCCTCGGCCCAGTCGGGCAACCTGCGCTGGATCGTCGAAATTTCTTCTTTCGCTTCCTCGATGAACAGTTCGAGGAGCTCGGGGTCCAGGTGTTCGGCGTCCGGTCTGACGACTTTGAGTGATTTCACCGCCACAGTCGGCGTTGGCGCGTCAGCCGTCGTCTCCGACCAGTGTGCCGCTGCTTCGACAGTCGCTGCCGGGATCCTCACGGTTGACGACGCCGATTCCTCCGCCCGGGACTCGAGCCTTGCCTGCAAATCGCGCAGGACGGAGAGGCACGCTTCTGCGTTGTCGAGCATGTACCATGGTTCAGTTCGGCCGGCTTTTACCGTTTCCATGTAGTACTCGATGCTGACGATGGCATCGGCGAGCCGGTCGGTTTCTTTCTGGGCGAACTGTGCCGGATTTCCGGCGCGCAGCATCAGCATTATGAGACTGCCGATTCGTTCGACGACGTCCATCGCGCGCGTCTTGTTGAGCATCAGGAGTCCGGCCTTGATTCCGCGGACGAGCGACGGGATGCTGTCAAGCCCGTGAGACGGGGCTTGTTCCGTCATGCTCTGGCTGACGGTTTCCTTGATGCGCGCAAGGTTGATGATGCACTCACGCATGACCGATTCGGCGACCTGCCGGTAGTCGGCCGCCTCGGCGGGGGGCATGGAGGCCGCCTGGTCGGCGGGACCGGTGTCCTGCGGCGCCGTAAGCCTCAGCAACTGCTGGTCGAGGCGATCCTCCACCCGCAGGAGGGTTGACGCGATATCCAGGATGACCTGGTCGTTGGCGACGCCTCCTCGCTCGACCACCGACTTGAGGCGATCGATCTCGCCATCGATGTCGCTGCGCAGCTCACCCAGGCCCAGCACGCCGAGCGTGTCCGAGATTTTTTTCAGGAGCTCGAGTTGTGGCACAAGTTCCGATGATTTGTTCATGCCGGTGCGGACGAATATGTCGAGCACGTCTTTAACGCGCGCGAGGTCCTCCTTTATTGCCGCCGCGACCGTTTTCATCAGCTTCACACTGGGCGCCGACAGGGCGTCGCGCGCCCGTTCGACCTGTTCATCGCCGGGCAGGAGTTCGGCGAGATTGAATGCCGCACGAATCTCACTGATACGCGGCCCGGCGGTCGACGAACGTGCCACGTAAAACAGGAGATTGTTCAGGAGATCATCGATCGGGTGCTTGTCGTATGCGGACAGGCCTTCGTCGATGACGTACTTGATCTGGCGGTCCGTCTGGCCAAGCAGTCGCTTGAGCGCCACCGAGGTTTCCAGCCCCCCATCCTGCAGGGCCTCGAGCACACCGCCGACGACCCACCACAATTGGTACATGTCGTCACGAGTGGAAGCGTTTTCGAGTGCCGAGGCCACCTTTGCGAGCGCCTGCACGTGCTGACGGGATTCGCCGCCCTTGATCCAGCCGAGCAGCGCCAGCTGGAATTTCGGCCGCAGCCGGGTTGCGACCTTCACCGGTTCCTCGCCGCTGGCCGTGCGTCCGGCTGCGGTGACCTTGCTGCGCTGCGGCGACAGGTTCAGCAACAGGAGAGTGCCCTCCGACAGCAGCGGCTCGCCACGGGCCGCACGCAAGTCATTGAGCATCGGCAGCAGAACGAGGGCGATGTCCCGGCCGCCGCCGAGCAGCCGCTCGATGTAGATCGGGAGTTGCACCATCGCGCGCGTCAGCGCATCGAGTCCATCCTCGCGGCCTTTCCCGGCGCGCAACGCGGCGAGGTACTTGCACGCAAGTTCCATTTCCTCGGCCAGGAGAGCAGCGCCATACGTTTCGACAATCTGCAGGGCACCGCGGGCCTGGTGCAGCAATTCGCCGGCACGCGCGAGCGCCGCCGAACCGCCCCGTCCGTCAACACAATCCTCGAGCGCAAGATGCGCACTGCGAATCGTCTCGGACAGTTCGTTGGCGATGATCGCCAGTGCACGCACCGGGCTTTCCACGGTTTCGATGCGCGCTGCCTGTGTGCCGGTGTCGCCCGTCATCTGCGAGTTCGTCGTAGTCCCTGTTGCGGCCGCGCGATTCAGCCGGCGCTGGCCTTTCTCGGAGCGGGTTTGCTGGCCGTCGTATCGTGCGGCGGGGTACGCAAGGTTTGTGCCGGCATGGATTCCCTTGGCAGTGTGAAGCCCGCAACGCTTTTCCTGAGCTGCGAGGCAAACTCCGACAGTTTCGAAATGGCCGCCGCTGTCGCGGTGGTCGCTTTGCCTGTCTGCTGGCTGATCTCACTCAATCGCCGAGTGCGACGTGTTACGTCTGCAGCGGCGCCGGCCTGTTGCCGCGCGGAACTCGAGATATTCTGGACGAGGCTTGCGATCTGGTTGGATACCTGCTCGATTTCGTCCAGCGCGGCGCCGGCATTCTCAGCCAGCAACGCCCCCCCTACGACGTCGGTCGTACTGCGCTCCATTGAGACCACCGCTTCCTTGGTATCGGCCTGGATCGTGCTGACGAGCACTTCGATCTGCCGGGTCGCATTGGTGGATCGCTCCGCGAGTCGCTGGACTTCGTCGGCGACCACGGCGAAGCCTCGTCCGGCCTCCCCCGCCATCGAGGCCTGAATGGACGCGTTCAGCGCGAGTATATTCGTCTGCTCGGCTATATCGTTGATCAACTCCACGATGTTGCCTATTTCCTGCGAACTCTCGCCGAGGCGCTTTATCCGCTTGGACGTGTCCTGGATGGTTTCACGGATCGCATTCATACCATCGATAGTACGCCGCACCGCCTCGCCGCCTTTGTGAGCCACCTCCACGGAATGACGGGCCACGTCGGATGAACGTTCGGCATTGCCGGACACTTCCTCAATGGACGCGGCCATCGACACAATTGATCCTGTCGCGGCGTTGATTTCGCGAGTCTGGTTTTCGGCGGCGCGGGCCATGTGAGCGGCCGTACTTTCAGTTTGTTTGGCTGCAGAATCGACCATGATCGCCGTCTCGTTGACGGTTGCCACGAGCTTGCGCAATTCCTCGATCGCGTAGTTGAATGAGTCTGCGATCGTGCCGGTAATGTCCTCTGTCACTGTCGCTTCCACGGTCAGGTCGCCGTCTGCGAGCGAACCCATCTCGTCCAGCAGGCGCAGGATCGCCTGCTGGTTTCGGTCGTTTTGCTCGGCCTGCTCCTTCGCCTGTCGCTCGAACACCGCTGACTTCGAATTGAGCGCGAGCAGAGCGAGTACCAGCCCGAGTCCGAGGGCAATCAACGCAACTGGCACTGTGGGGCCCGAAAGAAAGCCCGGGACGGGGCTGCCGGCATCGGTGGTCGTTGCGAAGCCCTCGTCGAGAAGCCGCGTCGCCGCTGCCCTGAGACTCTCCATTACCGGCGAAAGATCTGCCGCGTCGCCTGCCCAGGTCTGCAATACGCTCACCTGTGCCTCGAGCCCGGCCAAAGCGCCATTGAGGGGCACGAGCAGGGCCTCGCGGCCCTCCGGGTTCAACGGACGCATATCGAGTGTCGAGGCTTCGCCGGCAAGGGCGTTGGCGACGTTACGCAGGAATTGCGCATCTTCCGCGATAGCAGCAGCGCGCTGGACGGGGTCGTCGCTCGCCGCCAGGCGGATGGCGTTTGCCCCGATGCGTGCGGCCCGCTGCTGGAACTCCTGGACGATCGCAGTGCTTGTCGTCCGGTTCAGCATGTCGCTCGAAAGTTCGAGGATTTTTTCAACCTGAATCGCCGACGCGGTACTTGCTTCATGCAGTGCGCGAACGGGCTCCCGCGCGGCAAGGATCGCCGACGCGTCGGACTCCAGCTGTGACCAGTCGGCTGCCGCGCCCGGCAGGTTCGTGGAGTTCCGGCGCAGTCCGGCGAGTCGCGTGAGGCTGCTGTCGAGTGCCGCGTATCCGCCGGGTGCGCCGCCCAGAGCCTGTTCCGCGCGTTCCGGGACCGCCTGGGAAAGTGCGGCCAGTTCCGCGCTACCGGACGCGCCTTCCGGCCTCGCGAAGTACACCAGTGCCGCCGCCACCAGCAAGGCGGAAACGATAATGATCGTCAGTATGCGGAAAACGGTCGAGGTATCGGTTCGATTTGCCATGGCATGCGACTCAATAATTTGCCCAATGCGGATTTGTCCAATACGCAGCGATCATTCCGCGGCGGCCTGCAGGAACAAATTGCTTTCAATCAGCTCGAACAGGTCGAGCACCGGCCAGGAATCCTCTCCACGATCGTAGGACCCGGCAAGAAAACGGTCGCAACGCACGACGGTTTGCGGTTCCCTCGTGTTGTGCTCATCGGCCAGGAAACGCCGAAAACCCACCACTTCGTCAACGACCAGACCCGCCGGAATTTCACGGTGATTGACGGAGATAACCCGCGTCGTGCGGCGCAGGGAGGTCCGTCCGCTGCCGAGCAGCAACTTGATGTCCACGAGCGGCAGGAGGTGGCCGCGCAGGTTCGCTATACCGAGCAGCCAGCGCTTCGCTCCGGGTACCCTGGTCATCGCATCCGGCAACATCAGGACTTCACGGACATGGTCGCGCGCTGCAACGAAGCGTTCTTCGCCGATGCGAAAGCCAACCCCTACCCACTCACCGACCCCGGGCGCACCAGAGACACCCGATTGTGCGGTTGCGCTGCGGCGCTCGATTTCCCGTAGCAGTTCGAACGGTTGCCGGACCAGCGTCGACAGTTCGACCGCTTCGTTCATTCGGCGCTTCTCATTCAGGCGGCCATTACGGCGTTGATCATATCCACGAGCTGCTTTTCGCCAACGGGCTTCACGAGATACTCCACCGCTCCCTGCCGCATACCCCAGATCTTGTCGGTCTCCTGGTCCTTGCTTGTAATGATGATGACGGGAATTCCGGAGGTATCGGGATCCTTGTTCAGCTTGCGAGTCGCCTGGAAGCCGTTCATGCCGGGCATGACGACATCCATCAATATGCAGTGGGGTCGCGACAGCTTGGCCTGCTTCAGGCCCTCCTCGCCACTGTCCGCAACGAGTGTTTCGAATCCGTTCTTCTCCAGCATGTTCTGGAACAGGTGCAGCTCGGTTGGCGAATCGTCGATGATCAATACCGTTGACATGGGTTGAGACTCCGCTCAATTGATCTGGTTGGAAATCGCGCCGAGCAGCTCATCCTTCGTGAACGGCTTGGTGAGATACTGTTCGGAGCCGACGATACGCCCTCGCGCCCGGTCGAAGAGGCCGTCCTTGCTCGACAGCATGATGACGGGCGTCTCGCGAAACATCTTGTTGTGCTTGATCAGCGAACAGGTTTCGTAGCCATCAAGGCGTGGCATCATGATGTCGACGAAGATGAGGTCGGGTTGGTGGTCAGCGATCTTCGACAGTGCGTCAAAACCGTCGATCGCCGTGAATACCTGGCAGCCCTCCTTCGTCAGCAGCGTTTCGGCTGTCCGGCGGATCGTCTTGCTGTCGTCGACGACGAGAATCTTGAGGCCACTGAAGCTTCGGAGCGCATTGCTGGACACCGCATATCCTCCAAAACCCGCGGACGGACGGCCGGCGCCCATACCGGCGGCCTCTGCGGGCAAAGCGACTTGTACCATATTGACATAAGTCCTGCTACGACGCGCCCGGCTTGCAGCAAATTCCTCCGGAAAACCGAAGCTTGCTGTGCAAAACCGGCCCGGTATAGTGGACCGCTCGAGCCCCCCGGACGAACAGGACGAGCATGGCCCCGACCCCCAGGCGAATCGGCATCGTGATGGACCCGATCCATACGATCACACCTAAGAAGGACAGCTCGCTTGCCATGCTGCTCGAAGCCGGCCGGCGTAACGCCGACATCCACTACTTCGAACAACGCGACCTGAGACTCTTACGTGGCGAGGCCCGGGGCCGATCCCGGCGTCTTTCCGTCAGTGACAATAATGACGCGTGGTTCGAGTTCGGTACTGAGCAGGAAGTCACACTTGGCGAACTTGACGTGATCCTGATGCGAAAGGATCCACCCTTCGACATGGAGTACGTCTATACGACCTACTTACTGGATCGTGCCGCTCTCGCCGGGGCGCTGGTTGTCAATGCGCCGCAGGCACTCCGGGACATCAACGAGAAGGCGTACACGGCCTGGTTCCCCGAGCTTACGCCGCTAACGCTGATCACGCGCTCGATGGACGACATGCGCGCATTTCTCGCCGAACACGGACGCATCGTCGTCAAGCCTCTCGATGGGATGGGAGGACGGTCCATATTCGTCGTCCGAACGGGCGACAACAATGCCAATGTTATTTTCGAGACGCTGACCGATCACGGACGCCGCTTCGCCATGGCGCAGGTGTACGTTCCCGAGATTCGCCTCGGGGACAAGCGAATCCTGCTGGTCGACGGCGAGCCGGTGCCGTTTGCGCTGGCGCGCATACCTTCGGCGAACGACAACCGCGGCAATCTCGTCATGGGGGCAACCGGCAACGGCCAGCCACTGTCCATGCGGGACCGCGAGATATGCGACGCTGTTGGGCCCATCCTCCGACAGCAGGGCGTCGTATTCGCCGGCATCGATGTCATCGGCGATTACCTGACTGAAGTCAACGTGACGAGTCCGACCGGCATCCGTGAACTGGACCGGCAGTTCGGTCTGAATATCGCCGGCCTGATGTTCGATGCGATCGAGCGCCGTCTCGGCTAGGTCCTGGCTACTGTTGCTTCCGCTGATCGCGGCCTGCGACCGCGGGAGCAACCAGGAACGCGAATTCGTGGCACTGGGCACCGTCGTCACCGTCAGCGCCTCGAACGCCAACGAAGCCGCGTTCGCCGCCGCCGCCGCCGACCTGGAGCGACACCTGCTCGCCATGGGCGCGGAATGGTATCCGCTTACCCCAGGTGAACTGCGCAACCTCAACACCGCAATTGCCAGCGGGCGTAGCGCGACGGTGTCGCCCGCCCTGATGGCACTGCTCGAGAAAGCGATGGAATACGAACGCCGTTCAGGCGGACGTTTCAACGCCTGTATCGGCCGACTGTCGGCGCTCTGGGGATTCTATGACCTGCCGGACGGGCCGGTAGAACCGCCCGCCCCGGCAGACCTCAACGCGCTGGTCGCAACCCTGCCCGGCTGCCGTCAGCTCTCCATCGACCTCGCCACCGGTGCGGTCTCCAGCACGAACCGGAACGTTGCGGTGGATGTCGGCGGGATTGCGAAAGGCGCCCTTCTCGACGACGCGCGGCGCATCCTGCTCGCGCATGGCATCGACGACGCCATCGTCAATCTCGGTGGCGACCTTCTCGTTGCGGGCCAGGTCGACGGGCGGGATGCCCGTATTGGCATCCGTGGACCCGCGGGGACGATGCCCATGGCAGGCTTGAGCGTCGGCTCCGGCGAAGCCGTCGTTACCTCCGGCAACTACGAACGATTCGTGGAGATCGACGGTGTGCGCCATCCTCACATTCTCGATCCCGCGACCGGCCGGCCGGTGCAGCACACGGCGTCTGTCTCCGTTGTGCACACCGATGCAACGCTGGCCGACGCCGCGGCGACGGCATTGCTCGTGGGCGGCCCCGACGCATTCGACGAACTCGTGGCCGCGTTCGACCTCGACTACGCTGTGCTGGTGGATGCCAAGGGTGACACACGTCTCACTTCCGCCATGGCCGAGCGGTTACACTGGATCGAAGCCGGCAGGGAACGTTGAGCGCTTGTCCGCCGGTCGCATATAACGGATCATGCGCGCGTGCTCGGGAAGCGCCGCAAACCACTGCTGATTCGCCGCATGGGCAATTCATGGCCGACGACGCGCTAAAACTTGACCCTCTCGAGGAATTGCGCCTCGTCGCGAAGCCGCCCACGGACCGGCTGCCGGCGATGCTGTTTCTCGCGGCGCTCATACACGGTGTACTCATCATGGGGATCGCCTTCAATCCGGCGCTCTCCGACACTTACGCCGACGCCATTTCACTGGAAGTCACGATCGTCGCCGACCCTGACCAGGACATCGACCGGCCGGACGAAGCGGCGTATCTCGCGCAGGCCAGCCAGGAGGGCGGCGGCAATACCAACGAGCAGGTCCGTCCTTCGGCGACACCGGTAAGCACCTCTCCGATCGACAATCCCGGAATTGCAGACGGCGACGCTTTCGTCGACGAGACGCATCACGCCCGCGTGGCCGATGAATTGCTGACAACCACCCGCGAGCAGGACCTGCGCCTGCCTCAGGACCCCCGCAAGGAGCCGGCGCCGGATGCCAGCACGGCCCGGGCGCTGGACCGGGGCAGCGACGTGACATTGCCGCTGCCGCAGGAAGACCGTGCAACCCTTCTCATTCACGATGACGATCCGCGACAGCTGGTGATATCCGCGAATACCCGAGAATCGAACATCGCCGAATACCTCGACACCTGGAAGCGCCGTATCGAGGCCGTTGGCGCGGAATACTTTCCGACACTGGGCGAACTCGACGGACTGACGGGAAGTCCGACACTGGAGGTCAGTATCTCTGCATCGGGCCACCTTTCGGACGTCATCATTCGCAAGTCATCAGGTTCGGCGATTCTCGACCAGGCAGCACTCGACATCCTGCGGCGCGCTTCGCCCTTTGACCCGTTCCCGAAGCAAATCCAGGCGGAATACGATTCGTTGCGCTTCGCGTACAAGTGGTTGTTTGCTGAGGAACTGGTGCCGCAGGCCGCGAGCCTCGGCGACCGCTGAAGGACGAGTGCCCGGTTGTACCCTGCGACGAGTCGTTCGATACTGTCGATATGACGACTAGCACCAACCTTGCCAACCAGCTGTTGATCGCAATGCCGGGCATGCAGGATCCGAATTTCATCAGCACGGTAACCCTGATCTGCGAGCACAACGAAGACGGGGCCCTCGGCATCGTCATCAACCGTCCGCTCACCCTGACACTCGGCAGCCTGTTCGAACAGCTGGACATCGAGGCCAGTGACAACGGGACCGCCCGGCAGCCCGTCGTGCTGGGGGGGCCGGTGGGGCCGGAACGCGGCTTTGTCCTGCATGACGCATCGCGGACCTATGACCATTCGCTGGCGGTCTCCGGCGAGATTCGCCTCACCCTGAGCCGGGACATCATCGACGCTCTGGCATCCGGCCGGGGGCCGGCAAAGTCGCTCGTAGCATTGGGCTACGCCGGCTGGCAAGCCGGCCAACTGGAACAGGAAATGCTCGCCAATTCGTGGCTAACCGTCCACGCGACGCCCGAGATCGTTTTCGACCTGCCGTTTACGGAGCGGTGGGCCGCAGCGGCAGGCACGCTGGGAATCGATATCAACCGTATGAGCGCCGACGCCGGCCATGCCTGAATCGGCAGCTGCCGCTGCGATCCTCGCATTCGACTTCGGCCTGCGGCGGATCGGCATCGCCGTGGGCCAGACGGTGACCGGCTCGGCCAGTCCGCTTCCGACCCTGGCCAACGGGGCTGCCGGCCCGGACCTCGAGAAAATCCGGCGGATGGTGTGCGAATGGCAGCCCTCGGTTCTCGTCGTCGGTCTGCCGCTCAGCCTCGACGGCAGTGCCAGCGAGATGAGTGATGCGGCCACCCGGTTTGCCAAGTTACTCGAATGCTTCGAAAAGCCGGTGATCCTCGTGGACGAACGCCATACGTCGGCCGAAGCGGGCGCCGAACTCAGGCACGCACGCCAGGCCGGGACGCGCGGACGCATCCGCAGGGAAGACATCGATGCCGCGGCGGCCGTGCTCATTGCCGAACGCTACCTGCAGCGTGGCACGCCCTGATCGTATCGCCGGCCGAAAGCCGATCCGCCCGTCGGATTGTTGAGTACAATGCACGCCCGATGATCGCCGACCTTCACCCGACGCCGGGCACCGATACCGACCTGCAGCTCCACCCGGACGGCAGCCTCCGGCATTTGTTGACCCTCAAGGGCCTGAGCAGCGACTTGCTGACCTCGCTTCTCGACGACGCGGAGGCCTACCTGTCGCCGCCGGGTGCGCCGCCGGTGCGCAGCAAGCTCCTCGCCGGGCGCACGGTCGGCAACCTGTTCTTCGAACCCAGTACCCGCACCCGCGCATCCTTCGACCTCGCAGGCCGGCGGCTCGGTGCGGACGTGCTGAACCTCGACGTCAATACCTCTTCGCGCAAGAAAGGGGAAAGCATCCTCGATACGATATACACGCTCGAAGCCATGGCCGTCGACATCATGGTCGTACGGGACGCCGGCGCAGGCATTCCAGCCAGCATCGCGCGGCATGTCAAACATTTCGTCAGCGTACTTAATGCCGGGGAAGCGGACCTGTCGCATCCGACGCAGGGCCTGCTCGACCTCCTCACCATTCGCCAGCATCGGCCCGACTTCGCGAACCTCGTCGTGGCCATTGTCGGCGACATCCGCCACTCGCGGGTTGCGCGATCGGCCGCAGAGGGGCTCTTTACGATGGGCGTCGGCGAACTGCGGCTCATATCGCCGCCCGCAATGGCGCCGAACGACGACGATCTCGGCTTCGCGCAAGTCATGGATAATCTCGACGACGGGCTCCGGGACGCCGATGTCGTAATGGCGCTTCGTATCCAGAAAGAGCGCATTGCGGACCTGGACGGCATTCCCGGCATCGACGAGTACTCCGCCGGTTTCGGTATCGACGAGGAACGTATGCGAAAAGCCAAGCCAGACGCCATAGTGATGCACCCCGGGCCCATGAATCGCGGCGTCGAGATCGACGGCGCGCTGGCGGATGGCAAACGATCCGTGATCACGCGGCAGGTAACGAACGGCGTCGCGGTGAGAATGGCGGTACTTGCGCATGTCGCACGCGCGAGGGCATTGCTTTGATAGACGGCGAGGCGACGGCGGCACGCGTTGATGCACAACGGAACCGAAACACGATCTTCGTGGAGGAAGGCCTGATCCTCAACATAGAGGCCTTTCCCGGCGATCAGTTCGTGCACCGCATTCGCGCGCCCAAATGTGCCGCCTCGGCCGCGCCCGGAAGTTTCGTTCATATAACCTGCGACGAGGCCCTGCCAATGCGCAGGCCGCTCTCGATCATGCGTACAGGTGAGGACTGGATCGAAATCCTGTTCAAGAACGTCGGCGACGGCATGCGTGCGTTGTCGCGCAAACACCCAGGCGATCGCCTGAGCGTACTTGGCCCCATTGGTGTTCCCTTTCATGCCGACAGCGGACGGCCCTTATCACTTCTCATCGGCGGCGGGGTCGGCATTCCGCCGATGGTATTTCTTGCGGACCGCCTGCGGCGGGACCCGGCATACCGGCCTTTCGCCATTCTTGGATCGGAACTGCCGTTCCCCTTCGCACGCGCTCGCTCGGCCCTTACCGTCGCCGGTATTCCGCGGGCGATCGACAGCACGATGCCATTGCTCGAAAGCTGGGGAATTCCCACCCGCCTGACGAGCATGACCGGGTTCGACGGCTGCCACCGCGGCTTCGTCACCGATCTCGCACGACGCTGGCTCAAATCGCTGGACGAGACGGAACGGGCCAGGGTAAAGATCTTCGCCTGCGGTCCCACGCCGATGCTCAAGGCGGTCGCTCTACTCGCCGCAGAGTTCAACGTCAAGTGCGAGGTTTCACTTGAGGAATTCATGGCTTGCGCCGTCGGCGGATGCGCCGGCTGTACGGTGCCGATTATGACGTCGGAGGGCATGGCGATGAAGCGCGTTTGCGTCGACGGTCCGGTCTTCGATGCAAAGACAGTAGTCTGGTAAGGTAGTCATTTGTAGGCGCGCCATGCGCGCGATCGCGCCTATGGAGCGCTCCTACACCGCCGACGCATTTGGAATGATGCGGCGCACTACTCCGGCAGGGTCTCGCCGGAACCGCCCATCTCTTTCGGAAAGTCCTTGAGCTTAGGCAGCCCGTCCCTGACCCGAAGGACGGCGGACTCGTAGTTTACGTGCAGGGCCGGTTTGAAGGAGAGGGTCGGCAGCAGCGCCGCATAGACGTCCGTGAAGTCGTGACCGGGATGATCGCTCAGCACGTTGCCGCCACAGAGCCTGCAAAACTTGCGGTGCGACGCACCACTCTTGGTGTAGCTGGCCAAGTTGTCCTCACCGCGGGTGATGCTGACCGAATCGCGCGCCCACAGGGTGAACGCGTTTACAGGTCCGGCGCTCCACGCCCGGCAGTCCTTGCAATGGCAGTAGCCCATTGCGAATGGCGCTCCACTTGCCTCGACTTCGACTGCGCCGCAGAAACACGTACCGCTATGCTTGCTGTCTGACATGCCGCTCCGCTCCACACTTTGCCGAAGCCGCGATTATAGTGGGGTAGTCTGCGCCGGTGGCGGCATTTTTTGGCGATCAACCCCCAAAATTGATCTTTGCCTCGAGGTTCGAGCGTGAATCGGCGTGGGACATCGCCTCGTCCAGGGTGATGGTGCCGGCCTTGTAAAGATTGAGAAGCGCATCGTCGAAATTCTGCATGCCCTGTTCGCCGGACTCCTTGTGCGCCTCTTTCACGGCCGAGATGTCGCCCTTCAGGATCAGGTCCTTGATGTGCGGTGTATTCAGCATGAGCTCCACGGCCGCGACCCGTTTGCCATTCCGGTTGCGGACCAGGCGCTGGGCCAGGATGGCCCGGAGGTAATGCGCGAGGTCCATGAACACCTGCGAGTGCTGGTCCTGCGGGAACAGGTTGATGATGCGATCCAGTGTTTCGGCCGCGTTGTTAGAGTGCAGCGTCGCAAGAACGAGGTGGCCCGTGCCTGACATGTCGAGGGCGGACTGCATCGATTCCCGGTCACGAATCTCGCCGATCTGAATCACGTCGGGGGCTGCGCGCACGGCGCTTTTCAGCGCACGCGCGTATGATTTCGTATCCAGCCCGACTTCCCTTTGATTCACGATCGACTGCTTGTTCGGGTGCAGAAACTCGATCGGGTCCTCTATGGTGATAATGTGGGAGGACGTCTTGTCATTTCGATGGTTGATCATTGCCGCAAGGGTCGTCGACTTGCCGGCACCGGTCGCTCCAACCATGAGGATCAGCCCGCGGCGCAACATCACCAGGTCCTTCAGCTGCTCCGGCATGCCGAGATCGTCCAGCGAAGGCACTTCATTCGTGATGTATCGCAGCACCATGCCGACATTGCCGCGCTGGTGGAAAATATTGCAGCGAAACCGCCCGAGGCCGGGTTCCGAGATCGCGAAATCGATCTCAAGTTCGCGCTGGAAGTAGTCCAGCTGTTCGTCGTTCATGAGTTCGACGGCCGCCTGCTTGACCATTTTTGGCGTCATTTCGAGCTTGTTCACCGGCATGATCTTTCCTTCGATCTTGATCTTGGCCGGCGCATACGGGGCGAAGAACAGGTCCGAAGCCTTTTTCTCGACCATCAGTTTGAACAGGGGTTTGACGTTCATTGCGGTGAATCTTCCTTGACGGCGGGATCAGAACGTCCGCGCCGTATCTTCTTCCATTATGCGCAGACTGTCGGATTGCTGGTCGGCGACCGACGCATCTCGTTTCGAGTTCAGTTTTACCCTTAGCCGCAGCTCGTTCTTCGAGTCGGCATTTCGCAATGCTTCCTCGTAGGAAATCGCACCCTGCTCGTACAGGTCGAACAGCGCCTGGTCGAAGGTCTGCATGCCGAGGCGGGTCGACTTCGCCATGATCTCCTTTATCTGGCCCACCTCGCCCTTGAAAAT
The DNA here is from genome assembly GCA_041743865.1 of Woeseiaceae bacterium. GTDB lineage: Bacteria > Pseudomonadota > Gammaproteobacteria > Steroidobacterales > Woeseiaceae > UBA1847. The sequence goes on along the minus strand of JBGTLY010000262.1, from coordinate 30,918 downwards.
CAGGTCCTGGATGAGCGGCGTATTCAGCATGATCTCCATCGCTGCGACGCGTCCGACCCCGCCTTCGCGCGGCAGGAGTCGCTGCGAGATGAAGGCCTTGGCGTTCAGCGACACGTCCATCAGGAGTTGCTGGCGACGCTCCTCCGGGAAAAAGTTAATGATGCGGTCGAGTGCCTGGTTGGCGCTGTTGGCGTGCAGCGTCGCAAGGCACAGATGTCCTGTTTCTGAAAACTGGATGCCATACTCCATCGTTTCCCTGTCGCGAATTTCGCCGATGAGAATCACATCGGGCGCCTGCCGCAGTGTGTTTTTGAGGGCCGCGTGCCAGGACTCGGTGTCCACGCCGACTTCTCGCTGTGTGATCACGCAGCCCTTGTGCGGATGCACGTACTCCACCGGGTCTTCGATGGAAACGATGTGTCCCCGGGAATTCTCGTTGCGATGCCCGATCATTGCCGCGAGTGTCGTCGACTTGCCGGAGCCCGTTCCACCGACCACGATGACGAGGCCACGCTTGTTCATGACGACGTCTTTGAGGATCGGCGGCAGGTCGAGGTCCTCGAGTGTGGGAATCTCGGTCGTGATCGTGCGAAGGACCGCGCCGATGTAACCTTGCTGGATGAAGGCGCTGACGCGGAAGCGGCCGATGCCCTGGGGCGCTATGGCGAAGTTGCATTCCTTCGTCGCATCGAATTCCTTGATCTGCTTGTCGTTCATGATCGAGCGGACCATGATGGCGGCCTGGTCGGGCGACAGGGCAGTGTCCGTCGCCTTGTGGATCGTCCCGTCGACCTTGATGGCGGGCGGAAACCCGCAGGTCAGGAAGAGGTCTGAGCCGTTGCGCTCGACCATCTTCCTCAGCAGGTTCTGCGTCAGTCGTACCGCTTGTTCGCGTTCCATCTTGCCTTTCTCCCGTCGGGGCTTGCTGGCTCCGAATCAGAAATTTTCTTTGCTAACGGCCCGGAATCGTGCTTCTTCCTTGTTGATGAGGCCCTTCGACATCAACTCCGCCAGGTTCTGGTCGAGTGTCTGCATACCCACGGCCACGCCAGTCTGGATCGCCGAATACATCTGCGCGATCTTGCCTTCACGAATCAGGTTGCGGATCGCGGGTGTCCCGATCATGATTTCATGCGCCGCGATACGGCCGCCGCCGATTTTCTTCAACAAGGTCTGGGACACGACCGCGCGCAGCGACTCCGACAGCATCGCGCGCACCATTTCCTTCTCAGCCGCCGGGAAGACGTCGACGATTCGGTCGATGGTCTTCGCTGCGGAACTCGTGTGCAGCGTACCGAAGACGAGATGGCCCGTTTCGGCGGCGGTCAGCGCGAGCCGGATCGTCTCCAGGTCGCGCAACTCCCCGACCAGGATCACGTCGGGATCTTCGCGCAGCGCCGAGCGTAGCGCCTCGTTGAACCCGAGCGTGTCGCGATGGACCTCGCGCTGGTTGATCAGGGATTTTTTCGATTCGTGAACGAACTCGATCGGATCCTCGATCGTTAGGATGTGATCGGGTTTGTTCTCGTTGATGTAATCGACCATTGCCGCGAGCGTCGTGGACTTGCCGGAACCGGTGGGCCCGGTTACGAGGACAATCCCGCGGGGGTGCATGCAAACATCCTTGAAAATCTTGGGGGCACCGAGATCGTCGAGCGTCAGGATCTCCGATGGAATGGTGCGGAATACGGCCGCGGAACCCCGGTTTTGGTTGAAGGCATTGACCCGGAAACGCGCCAGTTTGGGTATCTCGAAGGAGAAATCGGTTTCGAGGAATTCTTCGTAGTCCTTCCGCTGCTTGTCATTCATGATGTCGTACACCATGCTATTGACGTCCTTGTGGGTCAGCGCCGGCATGTTGATGCGCTTGATATCGCCATCGACGCGGATCATCGGCGGCACACCGCCCGACAGGTGCAGGTCGGATGCATTGTTCTTAACCGTGAACGACAAAAGCTGCGCAACGTCGACGGCCATATTTCTCCCTCTGGCGGGTTGATTGCAGGTACCCGGGACTTACCATAACCCGGCTAATCGTCGGCCTAGTATAGCGAAGCACCCGGAGCAAAACGTGATTGGAGTCACGGAAAACTTGCGAAAAATCCGCGATTTGCTGGCTGATTGCGCTGCCGAGGCCGAGCGTGACCCGGCATCGGTGACGCTCGTCGCAGTCAGCAAGAAACAGACTGTCGAGCGAATCCTGGAAGCGGCCTCCGGGGGACAGCGTCACTTCGGGGAAAACGTCGTACAGGAGGCCCTGCCGAAAATCGAGCAGCTGGCTGGCCAGGATCTCGTTTGGCACTTCATCGGTCGGCTCCAGAGCAATAAAACACGGGCCGTGGCCCGGCACTTTGACTGGGTTCACAGTATCGACCGGCTTGCGCTCGCGGAGCGCCTCGCGGAGCAACGTCCCGCGGAGCGGCCGCCGCTGAACGTCTGCCTTCAGGTCAACGTCGATCAGGACGAAGGCAAAGCCGGGGTATTGCCGGTAGACCTCCCGGAACTCGCCACCGCGGTCGCCGGTCTCAAAGGACTGCGCCTCCGCGGCCTGATGTGCATCCCAACCCCACGGGCAGGCTTCGACGCGCAACGGGAACCGTTCCGGATGCTGCGGGATCTGGCGACGTACCTCGCCAATGACGCCATCACCATGGACACCCTGTCGATGGGGATGTCGGCAGACTATAGAGCAGCCGTGCTCGAAGGTTCGACGATAGTGCGAATCGGTACGGCCCTCTTCGGGAAGCGCCGTTGAGCAGCGATATCGCGTTCATCGGCGGCGGTAATATGGCCCGCGCAATTGCGGGCGGGTTGATCGACAGCGGCTTTCCGGCGGAACAGCTGCGGATTGCCGAACCGAACGAGACGGCGCGCGGGGATCTCAGGGACCTGTTCCCCGCTGCTGTGATCGGTACCGACAACGACGCCATTGCGGCCGGCGCCGATACCGTGGTGCTGGCCGTCAAGCCGCAGGTCCTGCCCTATGTATGCCGCAACCTCTCGGCGACGGTACAGGCACAACGGCCACTGATCGTCTCCATCGCCGCAGGTGTCCGCAGTGACGACATCGACGAGTGGCTGGGTGGAGGCCTTGCCGTCATCCGCGTCATGCCAAACCAGCCCGCCCTCCTGCGGCGAGGAGTCTCGGGCCTCTACGCCAACCCAATGGCAAGCGATGCTGACCGCGAGCGCGCCGCGGGCATCCTTGCCGCTGTCGGTGCCGTCGTATCCGTCGATGAGGAACGCGACATTGATGCAGTGACGGCCATCTCCGGGAGCGGGCCGGCGTACTTCTACCTGCTAACGGACATACTCGAGCAGGCGGGCCTCGAGCTCGGGCTGCCTCCGGACACCGCGCGAAAGCTCGCGGCCGAAACGGCTGTTGGTGCTGCCGCGCTTATTAAGGGAACCGGCGAGTCCATGGATGCACTCATCGCCAAAGTCCGTTCGCCCGGCGGTACGACGGCGGCAGCCCTCGACTATCTTGAACAGAGAAATGCCCGTGCTATCTTTGCCGCCGCTATCCGTGCCGCGCGGGACCGCGCGGAACAGCTCGCCGGCGAGGCACATGATAGTGCGTACGACTGATTAGGCCTCAGAGGAGCGGATATGCTCAGCAGTGCCACGACCGCCACGGTTTTCATCATCAGCTCGCTTGCACAGCTTTACATACTCGTTCTGTTGTTGCGCCTGCTGATGCCCTGGCTCAAGATCCCGTTCAATAATCCCCTTTCGCAAGGCATCGTCCGGCTGACGTCGCCGCTTGTCGTCCCGGTGCGTCGCCTTATACCTCCAATCGGCAAGCTCGACACCGCGACCCTGGTGATCGCTTTCGCCGTCCAGTACCTCACGATACTCGTCATCGTACTGATCCTCGGCGTGGCACCCGCCATCCTGCCTGTTGCACTGACGGCGCTTCTCGACCTCGTCATCCTCACGATCCGGCTGTTCGTATTCGCGATCATCGTACGCATAATCCTGAGCTGGCTCAGCACCGGTGGCACGTACAATCCGGCGGTATCGCTGATCGACGCACTTACGGAGCCCGTTCTCCGTCCCTTCCGCCGGTTCATCCCCCCGGTTGGCGGCCTAGATATCTCGCCGGTGTTCGCGATCATTCTTTTGATGGCAGTCACCATCCTGGTCAGCGGCTTTCGGCCATTGCCTATCTAGCGCCGGCACCCCGGGACTTCGAGGGCAGGCTGCCCGCGGCTCGCGAATGGTTTATAGTGCATGCCAAGCCAGCGGCCATGTACCGCTCTGCGCTGGCTGTCAGCGCAGGTCTCGGGGAGGCAAGAAACATGTTGAGCCAGAGAGTCACGATCGCAATGGCGTTGTTTGGTATCGCTGCGGGCTGTGGGGGTCCTGGCGCAGATGCCAACGTTCCGGTAGCGCAACCCGCAGGAATCAACTCCGCCGATATCGGTGGTCACGTTCTGCATTTCAATGCGCAATCGACAGACCGGCTACCGCCGGAAATCGCAACAGCTTACAACATCGTTCGAAGCAAGAATCGTGCAATGATCACCGTTTCCCTGATTGACGAGCAGAACGGCGCGCCGGCAGCCGGCGACGTCGCGGTGAAAACCGTCAACCTCACCGGACAGCTGAAAAACGTGACGATGCGCCGCATCGACGAACCCGGTGACCCGCCGGCGATTTATTACATTGGCACGACGCCGGTCGCCAATCACGAAACACTGATTTTTGACATCGTCGTCACGCCGGAAGGCGATTCGCAGCCGTCCGAAGTGCGGTTTAAACAGCAGTTTTACACCGACTAAGCAAAAAACGGCAGAAATCGCCGGAAAAAAGGCATGTTTCCTGTTTTTCCCCCGCAAAACTTGTGCTATCGTCGCGCTGATTTTTTCGCGGGCAGCGGCCCGTTTTCTTTTTCCCAACGGAGTTAGCTTTTCATGGCAGCAAACACCAGCAAGCCACCGACCAAATCGGAAATCTATGCGAAGATCGTCGAGGACACCGGGCTGACGCGCAAGGACGTCGCCGCTGTATTCGAATCGCTGAACGGTCAGATCAAGAAGAACCTGGGCGGCCGATCGGCCACGGGTGCATTTTCGATTCCCGGTCTGCTCAAGCTCCGCGTCGTAAAGAAGCCAGCACGCAAGGCACGCAAGGGCGTCAACCCGTTCACGGGCGAAGAGATGATGTTCAAGGCAAAGCCGGCCACCAAGGTCGTCAAGGCCACGGTACTCAAAGGCCTGAAGGATATGGTCTGATTCCTCACCGAATCACGCCAGCGAGAAAAGCCGGGGCTTGCCCCGGCTTTTTTGTGCGGCCGCAGAGGCGCGCAGACGGCCAAGGCCGCCTTCAAGTCACGGGCATCGCCCGCTCCAAACGGGAGATGACGAAGTGGGTTACGGCTTCGCGAAGGGCAATCAGTTTGCCATGAAAAAAATGATCGACACCCGGTAGTACACAGAGTTCGGGACGGGGCTCGAGGCTTCCGACCCATTCGATGGTCTCGTTCACATCCACGACTTCATCCGCATCGCCCTGGATCACCAGCCAGGGGCAGTCCGGCTGCGCGGCCATTCCGCTCGCGAACCGGCGTACGGCAGGAGCGACGCTGATAAGACCGGCAGGCCGAACCTCGACGGCCGCACGAATCGCGATGGCGGCGCCAAAGGAAAAGCCCGAAAGCCAAAGTGGCTGGCCCGGGTAACGGCTGCGCATCCAGTCGACGGCGGCGACTGCATCCTGCTCTTCGCCCACGCCCTCGTCGTAGTTGCCCGCGCTGGTGCCGGTACCGCGGAAATTGAAACGCAGTGCCGCAAAACCCAGGCTTGTCAGTGCGCGGGCGACGGTGTGCGTCACCTTGTTCTGCATCGTGCCGCCATGTTCCGGGTGCGGATGCAGTACGACGGCGAGGGCAGCGTAACCGCCTGCGGCCGGCGTATCGAGCATCGCCTCCAGGGGCCCTGCCGGGCCGTCGATGAGCAGGTGTTCGGTCGAGGGAGCGTTGGCCATGATGTTGCGCCCCGCTGGCCGGAGCACGCGTTGTTGCTGTAAAATTAGCATCTTATCGGTCCCAACCAGCCGGCGGCAAGCTGTGTCCGGCACCCGAGGTAATGGTGAGTACCCGAATTGACCTAGAGTCGCGTTATTGCGCGCACAATTACCACCCGTTGCCCGTCGTCCTGACCCGCGGAGACGGCGCCTACGTGTGGGACGAAAATGGCACACGCTACCTCGATATGATGAGCGCCTATTCGGCGGTCAGCCACGGACACGCGCATCCGCGGCTGGTCAGGCTGGTTCAGGAGCAGGTCGCAACGCTGAACATCGTCTCCCGCGCATTTCACTCAGATAAGCTCGGACCTTTCCTGCAACGGGCCTGTGAACTGACTGGGCAGGATATGGCATTGCCCATGAATACGGGTGCCGAGGCCGTAGAGACCGCAATCAAGGCGGCTCGCAAGTGGGCCTACACGGTCAAGGGGGTGCCGGCAGACCAGGCCGAGATCATCGCGTGCTCCGGAAACTTTCACGGCCGCACGATTGCCATTGTCGCAATGTCCGATGAGCCGCAATACCAGGATGGCTTTGGCCCGTTCCCGCCCGGCTTCAGACGAGTCGACTATGGCGATATCGATGCATTGGCCGCTGCCATCAACGAGCGCACGGCGGCGTTTCTGGTCGAGCCCATCCAGGGTGAGGCCGGCATTGTCGTGCCGCCCGAGGGTTATCTCGCTGCGGCTGCCGCGCTCTGCCGCCGGCACAATGTGCTGTTCATCGCCGACGAGATCCAGACCGGGCTCGGCCGGACCGGCAAACTGCTGGCCTGTGATCATGAAAAGGTGAAGCCGGACGGACTGGTACTGGGCAAGGCGCTCGGCGGTGGCATCCTGCCCGTGTCGATGTTCCTCGCCCGGCGCGACGTCATGAACGTGTTTCAGCCCGGCGACCACGGCAGCACATTCGGCGGCAATCCGCTCGCCGCGGCCGTCGGGCTCGAGGCACTTTCCATACTCGTCGACGAAAAGTTGGCTGAAAAGAGTGCCCTGCTGGGCGAGCACCTGCTCGCCCAGCTGCGAAGACTCGACAGCCCGCTGATCAGCGACGTGCGCGGCAAAGGACTTTTCATCGGCATCGAAATCAATCCCGCCTTTGGTAAGGCCCGCTCCGTATGCGAGGCTCTCCTGAGACGCGGTGTACTCAGCAAGGAGACGCATGCCACGGTCGTACGCCTGGCTCCACCGCTTGTGATCACACGCGATCAGATCGACTGGGCGCTGCAGCAGCTACGGGATGCCATCGCGGAACTGGATGGACTCCGGCTTGCCTCGTGACGAGGGACCGCAGCAGATAGACATGCCCGACGTCACGATCCCCGGAATCCTCATACTGACATTGACGGCCCTCGCCGGCCTCGTGCTCGGATGGCTGGCGCGCGGCAGGCGGGCTGCCGACGAAAAGTCGGCGCTGAGTTCCGGCTGGAAGGAGAGAATCGAGGCGCGGCACAAGGAACAGCGCCGACTCGTCGAACAAAATCGCAGCCTCCTCGAACAGGTCAGCGAACTGAAGGCGTCGCAGGCAGAGGCGACAGACCGTACCCGTGCACTGTCTGTGGTCGTGAAGGAAGCTTGTCAGCGCCGTAATGAACTGCAACGGCAAATCAGGGACATTCGCAATAATCTGGAAGCGGCGCTCGCGGAGCGCCGACGTCTGCAGTCCAACATGCAGAAATTCCCCGACAGAGTCACGAATCCGTCGGCTGCATTGAAAGAAAAGGACGAAAAGATATTTCGCCTGAGCAGGGAAGTCGAAAGCTGGCAAGCCCGGCTTCCACCGCTGCTCCAGCGTTTCCAGGATCGGGACGACGACGCCAAGCGCTTGGAATCCGCTCTGGATCACGCTCACGAACGCATCCTGGAGCTCGAGGCAGGCAGTGCCGGCCACACGCACGTGGAATCGGTCAGCTGCGGTGCGCTGACACCCGAAATGCACGCCTCGAACGATGCGCTCGGCCAGGGGTCGGGACTTTATACGACTCTGGCCACCTTTGAACGTCGCGTCTCGATCGAGGCGACCGATCGTTTGAACGGCTCCGGTATTCATGGCGAGACTGATGACTTGCAGGCGATCAAGGGCGTCGGGCCGGCCATAGAGAAAACGCTGCACGATCTGGGAATCTTCCGTTTCAGCCAGATCGCGGAAATGAGTGAATACGACATTCACCGGGTTGCCGAGCGTCTCAAGGGCTTTCGCAGCAGGATCTATCGTGAAGACTGGATCGGCCAGGCTCGCGAACTCCATCATCGCCGCGGCCGCCGCACACACTGAGCACCCATCGTGATGTTGAGAGTCCTTACCGTGGTCGGCGGTATCGTGTTATTCGCGACTCAGGCGCAAGTTGCCGCGACGGCCGATGACCCGGCCGTCGATCGATTCGACGCCTGCCAGAAGATGATCCGGTGGATCGGCGCCGACGGCATACGCTTTCGTGCATCGTCGGCCGTGCTCAGCGGAACGTCATTGCCGGTGCTCGATCGACTTGCCGAGCTTGCACATGACTGTGCAGCTGTTCGCATTGCCATCACCGGGCACACGGATGGCCTTGGCAGTCCCGAATTCAATCAACAACTGGGTGAGCGGCGCGCGTCTGCGGTCGCCGACTACCTCGAAAGCCGCGGTGTCGAAGAAGAGCGGCTCATTGTCCGTGGCGCCGGGGCAAGCCAGCCTGTTGCGGACAATGAAACGGCCTATGGCAGGGAGCGCAATCGCCGGATCGAATTCGAATTGTTGCGACCTACGGACGATACGGCGGCAGCTCCCTAAGATCCGGCCGCCTCGTCCGGCGTCTCGGCAGAGAACAGTTCGACCTCGAAAACGAGCGTCGCGTTCGGCGGAATCGGGCCGCGGCCGGATTCACCGTAAGCCAGTTCGGGCGGTATCGTGAGTTCGCGTGTCTCACCGATCAGCATCCCCGGCAATCCGTTGTCCCAGCCGCGGATCATTTGGCCAGCGCCCAGCGTGAAGGTCAGCCTGTCGCCCGTGTCCAAAGAGCTCCAGAACTTCTCGCCGCGATGCTCCGGCGCTGCCTCATCGAACAGCCAGCCGGTAGTGTGCACCGTTAAAACATCACCGGCCTCGACGGCGCGACCGTATCCTTTCTTGACGACGCGCACGGACACCCCGTCCCCGGCGGCCGTTTCCGGATCGCCGGCTGGCTGTGGCGCCTCGCCACAGGCGGCCGCCAAAACCAGCAAAACTGCCGCAACGAATCCGGTTCTCATCGAAAGCCACTCTTTCCTGACTGATGTGACCCGAGCGTACCGCATTTACCCTTCATTCGTCGCCCCTGAATCCGAGCGATGCCGAGTTGATGCAAAAGCGAAGGCCCGACGGCTCAGGGCCGTCCTCGAACACGTGTCCCAGGTGCGCCCCAAACTGACTACAGGTCACTTCCTCGCGAACCATTCCGTGACTCGCATCCGTCTCGACGCTTACGCGATCACCAGCCAGGGGTAGCCAGAAACTAGGCCAGCCGGAGCCCGAGTCATACTTTTCCGCGGAACTGAACAGCGGCTGCTCGCAACAGATACAGTAGTAAGTTCCGTCCGCCTTGTGGTCGACGTATCGGCCCGTGAAGGCGCGCTCAGTGCCCTTGTTCTGCGTTACATGAAACTGTTCGTCGGTCAGCTTCTGGCGCAATGTCCGGCCAGTTGGTGATCTTTCGCTCAGTGGTACTCCTGCTAGGCTGTCAGGGTGACGCAGCGGTCGGCGGCGCACCCAGGTCGAGGATCAGCCGGTTCATGCGCCGCACGTAGTCAGCGGGATTGTCCAGCGATGAGCCTTCTGCGATCAAGGCGTGGTCCAAAAGTATGTTGGCAAGTTCGACGAATCGCCCGTTGTCCGGTTCTGCAATGAGACGCTTGACGAGCGCATGATCCGGATTGATTTCCAGAATGGGCTTCACTGGAGGCAGCGCTTGTCCCGTTGACTCGAGCATGCGTCGGAGTTGCGGGTTCAACTCATCCGCGCTCGCGACGACGCAGGCTGGAGAATCGACCAGCCGCTGGCTGATATTCACGGCCTCGACGCGCGCCCTGAGTTCCCGGCGCAGTTTCTTGAGGACGCCCTTGTGTGCTTCGGCCCCGGCTTCCCGGGAAAGTTCCCGGTCGCCCTCCGGTAGTTGCAGCTTGTCGCTCGCCGCGTCGACGAGCGGCTTCCCGTCATACTTGTCGAGATGCATGACAATCCATGGGTCGACGGCATCGGTGAGCAGCAGCACTTCGATGCCCTGGCTTTGCAGGCGTTCGAGTTGCGGACTTGCGAGGGCGGTTGCGTAGTTGTCGGCAATGAGATAGTAAATGCGGTCCTGTCTCTCGACGAACGAAGATACATAGTCGTCAAGCGAGCGGCTCTGTGCACCGCTGTCGTCGCGTGTTGACGCGAACCGCAGCAGTTTTGCGATTCGGTCGCGATTGGTCGGGTCCTCGACAATGCCTTCCTTGATGACACTGCCGAACTCGGACCAGAACGGAGCCCAGGCCTCGTCACCCGACAACTTCCCAAGCATGTCCAGCGTGCGCCGTGTCAGTGCGCTCCGCATCGACTGGAGATCCGGATGCTGTTGCAGGAGTTCGCGCGAAACGTTCAGCGGGAGGTCTGCGCAGTCGACCACTCCCTTGACGAAACGAAGGTACAACGGCAGGAACTGTTCGGCATCGTCCATGATGAATACGCGTTGCACATACAGCTTCAGGCCGCGCGGCGCATCCCTGTTCCAGAGGTCAAACGGTGCCTTGGCCGGCAGGTAAAGGAGGCTCGTGTACTCGCGGCCGCCCTCCACCCGATTGTGGCTCCACCGCAGCGGATCCGACAGGTCGTGCGCAAGATGTTTGTAAAATTCACGATACTCGTCATCACTGATCCCGGAACGGGAACGGGTCCAGAGCGCTGTCCCGCTGTTCACGACACGGACCTCCGCGCCCGGATTGGGCTCTAGCGATACCGGGAATCCGATATGGTCCGAATAGCGACGAATAAGGTTCTCGACACGTGCCGGTTCAGTGAATTCCACCGCATCCTGCTTGAGATGCAGTGTCACGCGTGTACCGCGTTCGACGCGCTCAATCGTTTCGATGCTGAACTCACCCTGGCCGTCCGATGTCCAGCGCATCGCTTCGGCAGGATCGAGCCCTGCGCGCCTGGTCTCCACTTCCACCCGATCCGCGACGATGAACGCGGAGTAGAAACCGACACCGAATTGCCCGATCAGGCGCGCATCCTTGCGCGCGTCGCCGCTCATCGACTGGAGAAACTCGGCTGTGCCGGACCGGGCGATCGTGCCGAGGTTTGCGACCACTTCGTCACGCGACATACCGATGCCGTTGTCCACGATGGCAAGGGTGTTTGCGGCCTTGTCAAGTTCGACCCGAATCGCGAGATCGGGGTTGTCGCCTAGCAATTCCGGCGCAGCCAGCGCCTCGAATCGCAGTTTGTCGGCGGCATCGGAGGCGTTCGAAACGAGTTCGCGCAGGAAGATGTCCCTGTTGCTGTACAGGGAATGGATCATCAGCTTCAGCAGCTGGCGAACCTCGGTCTGAAAACCATGGGTTTCCGATTTGGCGGTAGTGCTCACGCGTCGTGCTCCTCGAATCCCGGCGGTGCAGAGGGGTGCGATGGCAGCGAGGATGGGGGCAGCCGCCCGAATTTCAAGTCAGCGAGCGGGAAACACCGGCATCAAGCGGAAGTCTTGCTGAATCTTGACGTGGTCACCGAGCGATACATGAGCATCACGAGGAACAGTGTAGCCCCCGCCATTGCGAGCGGCGGTTCTATCAAAGCAAGCACGATGCTTGCCGTTACGGCCGCAACAAACAGCAGCATTGTCGCGATAAACAGCAGCGCTCGCCGGATACGCTCGCCGTAGAGACCGATAACCCCTACCAGGTCGTCGAGGTCATCCCAGTACAACAAAAGGCGTTCCATGCCCGGGCTCCTAGCGAACTATCGACAGCAGCGAGTTGCTGCTGGTCGCGTCGTTTGCCGCCATGTCATGTTCGTCCATGGCAGTAAGATTTGATTGCTTCGCGTGGGCGATCGCGCGATGGAACAGCTCCCAGCGCTGTCGCGCCGAATCGTCCTTGAGCATGAGCACCGGGGCGTCCGTTTCATTGTTATTGCGTGACATACGATGACCGAAGAATCCGTTCCATTAGCCAGTCGGTTTTCGGACTATAGGCGGCTTGGGCGCACCCCTCCGTGAGACACATCACAGCTTGTCGACAATTTGTCGTGAACGTGAAACAGCGCAGGAAAATACACAGTGAATCCAACTACCGGTGCTGATCGTAGCTCGTCACAAAACTCGTCCAGGCCTGCCTCGGGGCGCGTATTGTGGCAGGGGAAGATGACAAAAAAAGTGCGCCTGGGGCGCACGTTTCAGTTTCGGCAATGGACGAAGCGAAAGTGTCATTCGTCCTCGTCTTTCCACTGCCTCTTCACCTGTTCGGTCCAGGTACGGTACCCCTTCCAGGTGTAGAGCGAGGGATCGAGACCTGTGCGGCGCGAGCGCGGTGCCGGTGCTTTGGTTATCCAGCGCCGATACTGTTGCCAGCCATCCGCATCGTTCGCGGCCGGCTCGGCGGACGGCAGTGCCGCTTCCGCATCTTTGGGCGACGCACTCTCATCCGTGTAGTCGTCGGTCCACCTGAGGTTCTTGCGATCGGGCATTGGACTTGCTCGGTCAATCCGTTGAGCAAATGTTAAGTTCTAAAGTCCTCCGGGCACAGGAACTGGATCACAATGCAATCCATCGGTTTTTTATTTTAAATCAACAACTTATATCCAGCTTTTACTTAATGCGGTAACAGGGGACGTACTCGCTGCTCGAGATCTTCATTCGTCGTTGCCGAACGAAGGCGGCGAGCAGATCGTCGAGAAGCTGCATCGTCCTACCCGATCCATCAATAACGAACGGCCCGTGGCGCGCGATTTCTGCCGCCGTGTCTTCGCGAACGTTCCCGGAAACGATGCCCGAAAAAACACGCCGGAGGTTTGCAGCAAGCTGATGTACCGGCTGGCCATCGTGAATATCGAGTGCCGCCATCGATTCGTGTGTCGCCCTGAAGGGTTGCTGGAAAGCCCTGTCAATCCGCAGGCGCCAGTTGAAATAGTAGGCGTCGCCGTGCAGCTCACGGGATTCGCGCACCCTGTCGAGACCCTGCAGCATCTTACGGGCGACACCTATCGGATCGTCGATGACAATCGAATACCTTGCCCGGGCCTCAGCCCCGAGTGTTGCCGAGACGAATTCGTCGATCTGGCGGAAATACGGTTCTGCATCGGCCGGGCCGGTCATGATGACTGGCAATGGCATTTCGCGATTTTGAGGGTGTAAAAGCACGCCCAGCAGGTACAGTATTTCTTCCGCCGTGCCGACGCCGCCTGGAAAGATGACAATGCCGTGGCCGAGGCGAACGAAAGCCTCGAGGCGCTTCTCCATGTCCGGCATGATCACCAGTGAGTTGACTATCGGGTTTGGCGACTCCGCGGCTATGATGCCGGGTTCAGTGATCCCGATGTAGCGTCCGTTCCGGATGCGCTGCTTTGCATGACCGATCGTTGCTCCCTTCATCGGTCCTTTCATGGCCCCCGGTCCGCAGCCCGTGCAGACGTTAAGCCCCCTGAGTCCCAGCTCGTAGCCTACCAGCTTGGTATAGTCGTATTCCTCGCGGCTGATCGCATGTCCACCCCAGCAAACCACCAGATTCACTTCTGCCGGCAATGACAGGAGGCGCGCATTGCGAACCTGGTGAAACACCGCGTTTGTCGTGCCCTCGACCGTGTCGAGGTCGAAACGTTCTTCGTCGATGATTTCGTTGCGCGTGAATACGATATCCCTGACAACCGAGAACAGCAGCTCCCGAATACCGCGGATCATTCGCCCGTCGACGAACGCGTGGGCCGGTGCGCCCGTAACGAGCAATTTGAGCCCGCGATCCTGCTGCAGGAAGGACACACCGAAGGTTTGATAGCGATTTAGAACGGTCAGGGCATCGTCAGTGTCACTGCCAGAGTTCAGTACGGCAAGCATGCAGCGGCGGAGCAGGGGGTAGAGTCCGCCTTCGCCGCTGGAACGCAGCTGTTCCACCTCGACTTGCGAGAGCACTTCAAGGCTGCCTTCCGGCCAGATTTCCGCGTCGACGGTTGCGAATTGCCCGGGTTCCGTGCTGATGGCGTTCATCGCTGACGGCGTCTCAGGGCCGGATCTCGATCGGCGTGTTCTCGGCGGTCATCAACCAGATGTCGATCATGTCGGAATTGGATACGGCAATACACCCGTTCGTCCAATCCTGGGTACGGTAATAGGTTTCCGAACGGGTCGGAGCATTGGGCTGGCCGTGGATCATGATGGCGCCGCCCGGGTCGACGCCACGTGTAAACGCCTCTTGAAGATCGTCCCTGTCAGGGTAAGACACGTGAATCGACAGGAAGAATTCGCTGTTGGGATTTCGAGCGTCGAGCAGGTAACGCCCCTCCGGCGTACGAAAATCGCCCTCTTTCTGCTTGTCCCCCACGGGGGCTATACCGAGGGCGATCCTGAACGTGCGAAGGATTTCGCCATCCTTCAGTAGATGCAACTCCCGGTCTGCTTTCTCGATGATGACGAAATCCGCGACCGGGAAATCACTCGCTGCCGCGGGCCACACCGCAACCAGCATTCCCGCAAAGACAGCGGGCAGTCGCCGGTACCAATTTCTGATTGCTGCAAGCTGCATACTGCGTCTGATCCTTTCACGATCCCCGGGGCAAGCCTAACAAACCTCAATGACATCACAAACGTCGCGCTCCGCCCCTGCATCAGGTCACGTTTCGGCCGACGATCCAGCCGATCACGGCCCCGATCGCGCCGGCGCCAATCGTGTACACCGGCAGGAAACGAAAAAGCTGCCCGGCACCCGAAGAAAACATATCGTCGAGGTTCACGGCGAACGCGTAGTGCAGGTATGAAGACAGACCGATCGCCGGGACGGCAAAACCAGCGACCGCCAGCGGCTCGCGCCAGCCCTGCCGGGTCCAGCGACCGCCGCCCCGGACGAGAACTATCGTGGACAGCAGCACGACGAGTGCCGGCGGCAACGCGTTGCGCAACACCCAGGGCCCGCCCTGTTCGACTTCATTAAACCAGGTGATCAGCACGACGAAAGACGCGACGAGCGGCAGGAGTCGCAGCAACAGTCGTCCCTTGGCCACCGACATCAGCTGCGATCACTGTCTTCGAGTACGGGGAACTGGATCCGGGCGCCGGGGAGCACGCGATGCAGGTCGAGAGCAGGATTGTACTGCCGAAACAGCCACAACGGTACGCCGTACTCGCGCAGTGACAGAACCCACACGGATTCGCCAGGTTTGACGACATGCTCGCGAACACCGGTGATGACGTGCTCGCGGAAATAGCTGTCCTGTTGCGCCCTGTGGTAGGCCACACGACGGCTTTCGAACGTCTCGATGTCGATGTCGCTGAAATCCAGCCGCACCCGCTGCCCGACAGCCACCGGCGTGCCGAAGGCGAAGTGATTGACGTCACGCAGGCGCTGCGTCCGAAGTCCGAGCCAGTCCGCGTAGTGTCCCAGCGTTTCGAGCGGCTGCACCTCTATTGTGTCGTCCGAACGCACGGTGTAGTCGCTCGGATCGGATAGCAGCTCGGTCTGTTCGCCGGTCGCAGCAACGACGGTACCGTCAACGGATACCGCTTCCCCGCTCAATGCGGCTGGCGCCGCTTCGGCGAGTTCCACGTCGGGCTCGGGCGCCGGTTCCACGGCAGCAATGACCTCTGCTTCGACCGCTTCGGCCGCGGCCGGCGCGGGACCGGCGGCAGGCAGCCGCAATTGCTGGCCGGCACGGATGTGATGACGGCTGTCAAGATTGTTCAGGGCGACCAGCGTCGCAACGCTGGTGCCGTAGGTTTCAGCGACCTGCGAGAGGGTGTCGCCGCGACCGATCGTGTGGAATAGATCGGCCAGCTGTTCCGCCTGCCACTCCGTGGCGGCAATCCCGCCGATCAGTTCGTCGATCGGCGCGGACAAGAGCCGTGTTGGAACGCGCAATTCGTAGTCGCGCGGCACGAGCTTGCTTCCCTGCCACACCGTCGCCTGTAAGGCGCCGTTGTGTTGTGCGAGTTCGCCGGCCGGGATACCCAAGTGCCGGCTGAGGGCCTCCGCGCTGATGTAGCGATCCAGCCGCACGAGGTCGTAAGCTTCCGGTGACTCTTTCTGAAGTCCCGGGAAAAATCGGTCCGCTGCCTGGTCAACCTCGAGTGCAGCCAGGAAAGCAACATAAAAATTACGTGAGGCAAAGCCAAAGGTGCGTCCGTCGTAGTGACGCAAGATGTCGACGTACGCGGTGTCGCCGTACTCGCGCATCGCGCGGCGGATACCACCGAGGCCATGGTTATAGGCGGTGATCGCTGTCGGCCAGTTGCCTGTGATCGAGTGATTGTAGGCAAGCAGCTGACCGGCTCCCCGGGTTGCGGTGAACGGGTCGTTGCGTTCGTCGAGCACGTGGTCGACGCGCATGAAGCGGCGTGCGGTGCTACGTGTAAATTGCCATATACCCGATGCCCCGACATGCGACCGGGCCGCCGGGTTGAACGACGATTCGACATGCGGGAGAGCCGCGAGCCCGAGCGGAACGCCCTGCGCCGCAAATTCGCGCTCGATGTACTCGCGCCATCGGCCGGAGCGCTCGAGACCTTCCCTGAAGCGGTCCGCCAGGCCGCGCTGGAAACGAATCCTGCCAGCGGCCTCCCGAAACGTCGCATTGTCAGCGTTCTTGCCCCATACTGCGAGCACACGTTCCTCATCGGGCGAGAGCGCCTCTCTCTTGCCCGCACCGAGTGCTTCGAGCGCCGACCGGATTCGTTCACGTTCCGCATCGACCTGTCGCTGGCGGACCCTGTCCGACAGGTCGAGCGGCACGCGGGCTTCCGAGTACACCACGTCGAGCCGGCGGTTATCGTGAAGGAGTCCGGCGTCCGAGTCGACCTGGCTGAAGACTCGAACCCAGAACGCGATGTCAGGCAGCAGTTCCGGGGGGCGGGGGAATTCATCCTGCGCCGAGGCCGGGCCGACGGCGAACATCAGAACGAGGAACGAAAACAGGTGTTTGCGTGTCATTTGGACTTATTCAAACCGGCAGCGTAAATTATTGAGTAGTTCACAGTCGGGCGAAGGTTATTGTCGTAGGCTGGGGATGCTAAAGGGCTTTTCCCGCTGCCGCAATCGAAGGCAGTGACGAAGCAGACACGATTCTCATGAGAAAACGGCGAGATAAATTGACAGGATTTCACGCGCTTGCCGCAGGCCTCTGGCTGCTCGCAACGGGCATTGCCGGTGCCGAAGAGCGCGTCGATGAGACGATTGACAGCGAACCGGCCGACAGTCCGCCGGGGTTCGACGCCGCGCCACTGACCGAGCCGGTGACGGATCCCGAGGAAGGCAGCTCCGCGCCGCATGGGTTGAGTACACCCCCCCCTCTTACGGCGCCGGGCGGCGAGACGGCGGATGGCACGGCAGCGCCTGTCGGCGATTCCTTCGTCGAGACCGGGCCATTGCACGAAACCTCGGTGCCGCTCGCGGAAGCCGTCATCGAGGCCGATGGACGGGTCGAGTCCCTCTACGTTCTCGGCACCGAAGTGCCGCCGGGGACGTCCGCGCGGCTCAGCTGGGCGGCGACCGAGCTGTTCGAGGGCGTCCCCGTATCAACGCCGGTGCTCGTCGTCAACGGTGTCACAGCCGGACCGACACTTTGCCTGACAGCGGCTGTCCATGGAGATGAACTCAACGGCATCGAGATCGTTCGTCGGGTGATGTACGACATCACGCCGGATCGCCTTGCGGGGGCAATCATTGGCGTGCCAATCGTGAACGTGCAGGGATTCAGGCGCGGCTCGCGATACCTGCCGGACCGTCGCGACCTGAATCGCTATTTCCCTGGCAATCCGCGCGGCAGTGCCGCTGCCCGCATCGCCAGTTCTTTTTTTGAAAATGTGGTGGCGCACTGCGATGCGCTCATAGATTTGCATACCGGCTCATTCGAACGCGCCAACCTGCCCCAGATCAGGGCGGACCTCCGTGATCCCGACGTCGTAACGCTGACGCAGGGCTTCGGATCCACCGTCATCCTGCACAGTACGCCGGGAATCGGGACGTTGAGGCACGCGGCGACGGAGGCCGGTATACCGACGGTGACCCTTGAAGCGGGAGGCCCGCTCGAACTCGAACTCAATGAAGTCATTCACGGCGTCAAAGGGGTCGAAACGCTGATCAGTTCGCTCGGGATGGTCAAGCGCATGCGACTCTGGGGAACTCCGGAGCCCGTCTACTACCGGTCGAGCTGGGTGCGTGCGGGCTCTGGCGGCATCCTTCTTGCGAACGTGAGCCTGGGCAGCACCGTCCGGGAAGGTGACCTCCTGGGTACAATTACTGATCCGATGAGCAATGCCCGGACCGAGCTCCGTTCGCCCTACGCGGGGCGGATCATCGGCATGGCACGCAACCAGGTTGTGATGCCGGGCTTTGCCGCATTTCACGTCGGCATCCAGACCGCCGAGGCACCGAACGTGCCGCCGCAGGTACTCGGTACCGGTGATACGGCCGACGAGAGCGCCTACATCGACGGTATTTCCGAGTAACGCCAACTGGACTCGTCCGCACGCTGTTCATAAGCTCCGCTCAGAATGAGTGAACGGAAACCGCTGGGCCTCTATCTCTCCCCCCGCTATTGGCCGATCTGGGCAGGCATGGGGCTACTGCGCATCGTGGTCGCGCTGCCGCACCGTGTCGGGCTCGCCGTTGGCCGGTCGATCGGCCGCCTCGCCCACCTGTTCGGAGGTCCACGCCGCGCAGTAGTGCGACGAAACCTGGCGCTTTGCTTTCCGGAACTTACGCAGTTGGAATGCCAGGCATTGGCAAAACGCCATTTCGAGTCGCTCGGTATGTCGCTCATCGAAATGGGGATCGGCCGCTGGTCGTCCGACCGTAAGATCCACCGGCTGATGTCGCTGGAGGGTCTCGAACATTTTCGGGCCGCCGTCGCGGACGGCAGGGGCATCATCCTCCTGAGTGCACATTTCACGACGCTCGAGGCGTCGGGGCGCATCCTGGCGTTCGAGTCGCCGCCCTTCGACGCGGTCTACAGGAAGAATCGCAGCGATTTCATCACGGAGTTGCAACGCACCGGTCGCGAAGTTTCAGCGGATGCGACCATCGAGAAACGCGACATCAAGAAAATGGTGAAGAGCCTGCGTAGCGGACGGCCCGTCTGGTATGCGCCGGACCAGAGCTTTGATCGCAAAGGCGCAGTCATAGTCAGGTTTTTCGGCGTGCCCTGCATGCACACCACGGCGACATCCTCGCTCGCCCGGCTCGGTAAGGCCGTCGTGCTGCCTTATTTTCCGCGGCGCCTCGAGAACGGGCGCTACGTTATGAGCATCGGGCCGCCCCTCGAAGATTTTCCCGGCGAGGACCCGGTGACGGATACCGCGCGCTACATACAGTTGCTCGAAGCGCATATAAGGCGCTGTCCTGAACAGTATTTCTGGATCCATCGCAAGTTCAAGAACCTGCCGCCGGAGTTCCCGGACTACTACGTAGATCTCGACGCGTCAAAATAGCCGGCGAGTAATGCCTCCCAGTCGCGGCGGCCGAAATGAAGTGCCGGGTTCAGCCTGCAGAGTTTCCGCAGGCTCCGGTGCAGCCGCTTGAGCGTCTCCTGTTGCCAGGGACCGGGCTCGCGCAATCGACCCTTGTCGAAGTCGAGCATCCACAGTTGATCCCGCGAATCGAGCTGGAGATTGAAAGCGTTCATATCAGCGTGGTAGACACCCGCCGCATGGAACACAAAAATCTCGGCGCCGATCTGTCCCCAGGATTCCGGTCGCCGGGGTCCTTCGGCGATGACCCGCGACAAGGGCCGCACGCCGGGAATACGTACCGTCAGGATGTCACCCGAATAGAACAGGCCACGCCGGACGTAGCGTGCCGCCGCCGGCCGCGGGACACGCAGTCCGTACTCCGCCATTTTCGCCAGCATTCGCCATTCGCGGAACGGCCGAGAGTCGTCGACGCCGGACCACACGTACAGATCGCGGACTACCCGGCCCAGGAGGCCGCCGCGCCGGTAGTGCCGCAGCACGAACTGCCGGGGTACGTTCCCCACGAACAGGGTCGTACCGCGGCCGGCGGACCCCATATCACCCCCGACGGCTTCGACATGCGGCCAGCCGGCCGCTGTGAACTGCACATCTGAAATCTGGTTGATGATCGAACGATCGTATAGGATGGCGCCGGTCGCAGTTCTCTCGACGGTTTCGGTCAACGCAATCGTCCTTCAAGGAACGGTTTGTCCGGGTTGTTCGTTACATCTCCGCCGCAAAGCATATGCCTCGTACGACTTTCGGCGATCGGCGACACCTGCCATGCTCTTGCAGTCGCTCGCAACCTTCGAGACAACTGGCCTGATGCACGCATCACCTGGATCATCGGCAAAACCGAGGCCGGGCTGCTGGGTGACGTTGGCGACGTGGAGTTTATCATTTTCGACAAGGCCAAAGGCGCTGCTGCCTACGACGCCGTCGAGCGCGCCGTCGCGGGTCGGCATTTCGATGTCGCGCTCTGCATGCACGCGTCGATGCGGGCAAATCGCCTGTACCGGCGTCTGCCGAGTCCCCTCCGCCTCGGCTTTGATTTCCGGCGTGCGCGGGATTTCCAGTGGCTGTTCACGAACCGCCGTGTACCGTTCGCGCGCGGGGAGCATGCACTCGACGCGATGATGGGATTCGCCCGGGCCATCGGTACCCGACCGACCCCCCTCCGCTGGGATATTCCCCTGGGCAAGGAAGACCGCGCGTTTGCCGCGCGCTTCGTGACGCACCCCGCGCTCGTTATCAGTCCCTGCAGCAGTGAGCGCGAACGCAATTTTCGCAACTGGCCGGCTTCTCGCTTTGCCGCCGTAGCACGCCATGTGCAGGAGAAACATGGTTGCAGGATAGTGCTGACGGGCGGTGGCTCGTTAATTGAACGGGAATACGGCGCACAGATACTCGCGGAATCGGGCGCGGACATCGTAAACCTCATCGGGCAGACGTCGCTGAAGCAGTCACTCGCGGTATTCGCCGCTGCCGACGCGGTAATTTGCCCGGACTCCGGGCCAGCGCACATGGCTACCGCGGTCCAGACCCCCGTGATCGGCCTGTATGCGACATCGAATCCCGACCGCACCGGACCCTATGTTGCGCGGCAGTTGACCGTCAATCGGTACCCGGAAGCGCTGCGCCGCTTCCTCAATAAATCCGTCGATGAGGTCCCCTGGGGTCACAGGGTTCGAGATCCGGCTGCAATGGAACTGATCAGCGTCGAGGATGTCGTGGACAAGGTCGATGCCGTCTACGCGGCCTAGGCAGACATGGCGGCCGCGCACCGTTCCCGGACGCGTTCGTGAACGTCGGCCGGGGTGATCTGCCGCAGGCAATCATGGTGCCCCAGCGGGCAGATCCGCTGTCGGCAGGGACTGCAGTCCAGATCGAGAAAGTAGATATCCTTTCGCGCGGTCAGCGGTGCGACAAATGCGGGCGACGTCGATCCATAGAGCGCATGCAAGTGCACACCGACGGCAGCTGCAATGTGCATGAGGCCTGAGTCGTTCGTCACGACCTGCTCCGTGAGCGCGAGTACATCGATCGCGTCGGCGAGCGAGGTTCGGCCACAAAGATTGAGGACGTCGTCGATGGACCCCGTCATCGCGGCAATCCGATTCCCCATCTCAGCGTCCCTGGGGGACCCGAAGATCCAGATCCGGTAACCGTCATCGACCAGGCCGCGCGCCAGCGCGGCGAAATGCGTTTCCGGCCAGCACTTCGAGGGACCGAACTCTGCACCAGGGACCAGGCCTATCACCGGCCTGTCGAGTGCGAGATGGTTTGCAGACACGAAGGAAGCCTGATTCGTTGCCGATACGACGAGGGCAGGCTCAGGCGGGGCCGGTTGATTTTCACCGCGGCCGATGCCGAGTGCGAGAAATCGCTTGATCGTCTGGTCCAGGATCGAAGGGTCATAGGGGCGCATATCATTGATGAGGCCGTACCGCTGCTCCCCGCGGTAACCGGAGCGCGTCGGGATCCTTGCGAACCACGGCACAAGGGCGGATTTGAACGAACGGGGCAGGACGATGGCCCGCATATAACGGCCACGCAATGCCCGGCCGATGCGCCGGCGTCGCACGAGACCGAACTGCCCATGGCCGGTTTCGGCGGAGATCCCCTCTCGCACTTCCGGCATGCGGGCGACGATGGGGAGCGACCACTGGGGCGCCAGGACATCGATTGCGACGCCGGGTTCCCGAGTCTTCAGGACTTTGAAAAGCGATTGGGCGAGCACCATGTCGCCGACCCATGCCGGCCCCACGACAAGCACCGCGTCCTCGCTCATGCCGGGCTTCGGTGCACCGCGTCGAGGTAGTCGCGGACTCCCTCCTCCACAGTCCGGAAAACGGCAGGACAGCCGGTCGCGCGAAGTCTTGCAAGGTCGGCCTCGGTATAGCTCTGGTAGGCGCCCGCGAGATGCGGGGGAAATGCTATGTAACGGATCCGGCCCTTGCCATGCCAGTCGATTACAGCCCTGGCCACGTCGTTGAAAGTTTGCGCACGTCCTGTGCCCGCGTTGAAGACGCCCGACACTTGCGGGTTGTCGTACAGCCAAAGTTTGAGCGCGCAGATGTCATCAACATACACGAAGTCTCTCCGTTGCTCGCCGTCCGCAAAGCCGTCGGTCCCCTCGAACAATCGTACCTCGCCGTCGACTTCGAGCTGCCGATCGAAGTGGAATGCAACGCTTGCCATGCTGCCCTTGTGCTGTTCGTATGGACCATAGACGTTGAAGTAGCGCAGGCCGACGACCTGGCTTTTGGGCCGCGTGGCGTGCCGACGCACATAGCGGTCGAACTGGAGCTTGGAGTAGCCGTATACGTTAAGCGGCTTTTCGTTGGCGGGGGCCTCCGCAAATTCAGTCGATGCACCGTACACAGCGGCGGACGACGCGTAGAGAAACGGTATTCCGTTCTCGAGGCAGTGATGCAACAGGCGACGGGAATACTCATAGTTGTTTTGCATCATGTAGCGGCCGTCCCACTCCGTCGTGGTGGAGCAAGCGCCTTCGTGAAAAACTGCGCGAATCGATGCGGCGAAAGCCCCGTCCCCGAGCCTTTCGAGGAATACGGACTTGTCGACGTAGTGGGCGATCGGGCAGTCCGCAATATTTGCGAACTTGTGTCCATCGGTCAGGTCGTCCACGACGACGACATCGTCATGCCCGCGTGCGATGAGATGCCTGACCAAGTTGCTGCCGATGAAACCGGCACCTCCGGTCACGATGTGCATGACCTACTCGTCTTCCATCAGGAAATATTGCGCGCCGCAATAAGCGCACTTCGTTTCGCCCGTCGCCTCAACGGGCAGGTACACCTTCGGATGGGAGTTCCAGAGGTACATGCCCGGCATAGGACAGGACAGCGGCAAATCGCGCCGGCGGACCTGATAGCGGTTCTGGGCGTTGGCCGGTATCAGCTGCTGGTCGACCGTTCCTGCTCTGGCAGCCACGGCATTCTCCGTTCGGTGAGAGAACGCGAATTATACGCACTGGCCGCGGGAGCGGCTATGCCCCGAAGACCCGTTGCCAGCAGCGATCCACGATGTCGCGCTCCGCGGCAAATTCGGACACCGGAACGCGGGCCGGTTCGGCGTCGAGGGCGAGCCGGTGCTGGCGTCGTCGGTAGGCACGGTAGGTTTTCTGCAAGTCGGTAGCTACGGGCAGCGACAATGCGCCGGCGTCCGCGAGCGCATTGAGTTGACGGATGTTGTCGGTGAATTCGATGACAGACGGGTACACGACCGCATTGTCGAGCACCAGGTACTGCACCAGGAACTCAATGTCGCCGATGCCTCCTTTGCCATGCTTGAGATTGAATGTCTGCGTATCGCTGTCGTCCAGTTCTCGTCGCATGCGCTGGCGCATGTCGATGACCTCCGGGCGCAATGTGTCACGGCGGACGCGCTGTATAAGGGTATCGGACCGGATCTCCGCAAAGCGTCTGCCCACGCGGTCGCAGCCCGCAACCGGGCGCGCCCGCAAGAGCGCCTGGTGCTCCCAGGTCCAGGCATTCTCTTCCTGGTACCGCATGAATGCCTCGGTACCGCTGACCAGGAGCCCCTTGCGGCCGCTCGGCCGAAGCCGGGTATCGATGTCGTACAGCGCACCAGTGCTCGTGCGGGTCGACATGAAATGAATGAGCCTGCGGACGAGCCGCGCAAAGAACATGGTGTTGTCGATGGGCGCCGGCCCGTCTGTCTCCTGGTCCTCCCCTTGCGAATCGTGCAGAAACACGACATCGAGGTCCGAACCATAGGATAGCTCGAGCCCACCGAGCTTGCCGTAGGCAACGACGCCGAAACCGGCTTCGCGCCGTTCGCCGTCGATCTGAAAACAGGGCTTTCCATGGCGCGCGACGAGTTCGCTCCACGCTATCGCGAGTGCCGCCTCGAGTATGGTTTCCGCAAGCCAACTGAGGCTGTCGCTGACCTGCATGACCTGCAGCCCGCCGCTGAAATCGGACACGGCGATCCGGAACATTGTGGCGCGCTGGAACTGAGCTAGCGTCTCGACCCGCTCTTCACTGTCCGCGTCCGGCCGTTGCGCGAGCCGCGCATCGAGCTCACACGCGATGTCGTCACGCCGCAGGGGTCCGGAGAGTATGCTCGGATCGAGAAGTTCGTCCAGGAGCACCGGAAAACGCGCCAGTTCCGCCGTGATATACCCACTTTGCTCGCACAAACGTACGAAGCGCTCCGCAGCCAGGCCGTTCTCATTCAGGAGTGCGAGATACGCACTACGCCTGAGAATGCTCCCGATAACCGTGAGAGCCCTGTCCACGGCACGTGCGGGGTCCCCAGAGCCACGGGCGAGACGAAGCAGGATCGGAAAGAACAGGCGAAGGCGTTCCGCGGCCTGCGCGCCGGCCTTCACTACGCCCGACGAACTCCGGAATGTCGCGAGGCGGGTCGCGATCTCCGCTGCCGCAGGAAATCCCTCCGCCTCGAGCGCTGACCTCCACGCGGGTGCCTCCACGTTGTCCTGCCAAAGTCTACCCAGGCTTTCGGACATCGGCGTGTCCGTGCGCGTGCCGGCATCACGCTCGGCGGTCGCTTCGAACTGCCGCCTGACGACATCCCGTACACGACCGATCTCCGTCTCGAAACTTTCAGCATCTGCGTAGCCCATTGCGTAGCGCAACCGTTCGCAGTCAGCCGGCTCTGTCGGCAGGTCGTGCGTCTGCTGGTCACGCATCGCCTGCAGAACGTTCTCGGTGCGACGAAGGAAGCGGTAGGCAGCACCGAGCTCCGCCACAGCACACGCACTGAGACCCCGTTCGTCGACGAGG
Source organism: Woeseiaceae bacterium (assembly GCA_041743865.1). Taxonomy (GTDB): domain Bacteria; phylum Pseudomonadota; class Gammaproteobacteria; order Steroidobacterales; family Woeseiaceae; genus UBA1847. The sequence goes on along the minus strand of JBGTLY010000262.1, from coordinate 5,457 downwards.
CGTGGCAACACCTCGAGCAGGGAGGGACTCTGCAGCTCCGGGCGGCTCCCGCCGCGCACGAGTTGCAGGGACTGCACGATGAATTCGATTTCCCTGATACCACCGGGTCCGAGCTTGATGTTGCGTGCCAGTTCCCGCCGGCTACCCTCGGCGGCAATGCGACCGTGCAGGTCGCGGAGTGACTCGAAAACACCGAAATCGAGGTAGCCCCGATAGACGAAAGGCCGGATCAGCTCCTCAAACAGTGCGGCCTGCACGTCGTCAGGCACCGTGGGGCCGACACCGCGTGCCTTGACGTACGCGTAGCGTTCCCAGGCACGCCCGTGCTGCAACAAGTAGGATTCCAGCGCCGCGAAGGAGATCACCGGAGGACCACTTTCGCCGAAGGGCCGAAGCCGGGTATCGGTGCGGTAAACGAAGCCGTCGGACGTAATGTCGTCCAACAGGCTTACAATCGAATGTGACATCCGGTCAAAATAGGACTGTGCCGCCAGCACGCGCCTGCCATCGCTCTCGCCGTGTTCGGGGTAGGCCAAAATGATGTCGATGTCCGATGAATAGTTGAGCTCGCCCCCACCGAGTTTGCCCATGCCGATGATTACGATCGGGACGCCGGCGCCGTCCGGGGCACGCACGATGCCAAAACGTTTGGCCATGTGCTGTGCCGCGTGCGCCGCGGCGGCGGCCAGCATTTTTTCGGCAACGTCTGTGAGGGCGAAAAGCGTTTCGTCGACGTCTGCGGCACCGTTGATGTCGCGCCAGAGTACACAGAGGAGTTGCCGATTGCGTTCGCGTCTGAGCTCTCGCCGGATGCATTCCGTGTCGGCGTCCCGCGCACCGAGCGCACGTACAAAATTTGCCAGTGCCTCCGGATCGTAACGTGTCGTCCACGCACGCCAGCTTTCTTCAAGAACGTCCCACTCGCGAAGCAGCACACCCGCCGCGAAATCACTGAGGGCGACGACGCGCACGAGATCCGCCGCGTCGATGCCGGCAGCGACGTCGTGTATTTCGCAGATTCGCTCAAACCATCGTGAGGTGGGTGCCCGAAGCACTTCCGGCAACCCGTCTATGCGGTCCGATATGTCACGGGGAATCGACATTGGCGCAGTCTAGCCCGAATGTAGAGCACTGCGCTCGAAATGCCGTCAGCCCGTCGACTCGGACAATCCGCGAAGTTCCTCCAGTACCTCGACGAACCCACGGGGCCGGCCGATCTCGTGGCCCTGTGCATAGTCCACACCCAGGTCGGCGACGAGCTTGCGAGTCTTTGCACACTCGACGTATTCGGCAACAGTATCCAGCCCCATCACCTTCGCGACCTGCGTGATCGCCGCCACCATTGACTCCGAAATTCGGTTTTCCGTAATGTCGCGCACGAAACCGCCGTCGATTTTCAGCGTGTTGACGCGAAAGGTTTTGAGATAAGCAAAGGAACTGAGTCCGGCGCCGAAGTCGTCGAGCGCGATTGTGCAGCCACGCTGATGCAGGGCATTGATGAAGTTTTGCGCCTTCGACAAATTTGTGACCGCTGCAGATTCCGTAACTTCGAAGCCGATCGCAGCGACCGGCACGGCAGCAGCAGCAATCTCGTCCTCGATGAACCGCAGTATGTCGTCGTCGCCCAGCGACTGGCCGGACAGGTTTATGGAAAACACGGCGCCGTGTGCAACGATGGCATCGGAATAAGTGCCAAGCAGAGCGATGGTGTTGCTGACGACCCAGCGATCGATCTGCGGCATCATCTGGTAGCGTTCCGCGGCGGAGAAGAAAGCGGCCGAAGGGACGTTTTCGCCGTCCCTGTCCCGCATGCGCAACAGGATCTCGAAACGCGGGCGGTTGTCGCACTGACGCAGGGAAGTTATCGGCTGTGCCAGGAGATCGAACTCGTCGCTATCCAGCGCCTGCTGTATATCGGCCACCAGTTGCATGTCGTCGTGGCGGCGGATGAGGCTCTGATTCTCGAGGCTGTAGACCTCGATACGATCCCGGCCGTGATCCTTCGCCGATTCGCAGGCCATTCGCGCGGCAGTCAGAGCACGTGCTTCGTCGCCCGCAGACGCGCCGAGTGCAGCAATCCCCATACTGATCGTGACTTGCAGGGATTTATCGCCCTGAAGATACCGCAGTGCTTCGCCGCGCTTGCGCACGTCCCGAGCGTAGGACATGGCGGCTTCCTCGTCTGCGTGCGTCAGAAGAATGCAGAACTCGTCACCGGCCAAGCGCGATACGACAGCGCTCTTCGGCAAGTCTTCGTCCAGCAGGCGAGCCAACCGGACGAGGACAGCGTCGCCTGCAACGCGGCCAAAGGTATCATTGACGAGTTGCAGGTTATCGAGGTCCAGGTAAATCAACTGGTGCATGTCTGACGGCCGCGCCAGGTCTTTCCAGGATTCATACAATTGCGCCTCGAAGGCGGCCCGGTTCATGAGGCCCGTCATCGCATCAAATGACTCTTCAATGACATATTCGACTTTGCGCACGATATTGGCCATGAATCGCTGATGTTCTTTCCTGAACGGCCGCTTGTTAACCCTTCCCAGCTGCGCCAGGACTCCCTGCGTGTTCCCATTCAGGTCCATGATCGGGCAGACAAGCGTCTGGTAGCCCTGCGTATCGACATCGTTCATACCGTCTTCGCCAGGCATTTCGAAGACGACGGGATGATACTGGCCGTCGACTTTCGGCAGGATCTGTTCGACGAGATATCGGTCGAGGACTTTGCGGTTGACGGCTTTCCAGCTTGAGTGGGTCGCGCTGATGCGGATCCGCTTCGTGGGTATCAGCAGCACGCTGTAACAGATATTGAGGTACCGGCCGCTTTGGCCGACGAGCTTTGCCAAGGCCGCGTTGCTGCGGGAATTGCCGTGAATCTGCTCGTCGATATCGTACACGATCGAAAGTTCGGCCTCGAGGGCGTCGAGCTTCAGGTCCCGCTCCTCGATGTCGCGACGCAGGCTGAGCAAATCGGCAATAACGTCAACGGCTGGCTCCAGTACACCGTGCAGCATGCTCGGGTTGAACCAGGAAGACTTGCCTGCGTTGCGAGAAAAACCGACGACGAGGAGTCCCGGCGACTGCTGGTCCGCGAGCGGCACGGGCAGGACCAGCATGGTCCGGCCGGACTTCAGGGTCCGCCGAAGATAACCGGGCTCATCCTCCCGCATCGCGAAAATACCTTCGGGCAGGTCAGCCACGAAGGCATCGATTTCATAGTCGTCGGCACCGTCCGACGACCACGCACAGTGCCTTGTCGGTTCGTAGAAACAGAAGCATTGCGCCCGGGGCACGAGCGACTGCAACAGGCGCTTTGCCTTGCCGAGATTCTTGAGTGTCGCCAGGCTATGCACGTCTGCTGGCACGGTGAACCTGCGTTGCGGCGATGAAACGGCAACGATGCCAGCCCCGTGGCCGGGGCGCTGTGACCCCGGTCTCAGGTCCGTTCGCTATGCGGCGAACAGGCTAGTTCGGACTAGAGGGAGGACAGCCAGTCGTCATCGGAGCCCTCGTTGATGCCCGCAAAGAGCGGCGTGGACAAGTAGCGCTCGCCGGTGTCCGGCAGCATGGCGAGGATCACGCTGCCATCCTCGGCGCTGCCGGCGATGTCGAGCGCCGTGGCGAGCGTCGCGCCGGAGGAGATTCCCGCGAAGATGCCCTCCTTCGCGGCGAGTTCCCGCGCTACCGCAATTGCCCGCTCGTCGCTCACCGATTTTAGCTCATCGAAGATTTCGCGATCGAGCACGCCCGGAATGAAGTCCGGGGTCCACCCCTGGATTTTGTGTGGCGCCCAGTCCTTGCCGCCCAACATGGCGGCCCCCGCGGGTTCGGTGGCCACGATCTTCAACTCCGGCCGTGCCGCCTTGAGCGTGCGGCCGGCGCCGGACATCGTGCCGCCCGTGCCCCAGCCGGTCACCCAGTAGTCCAGTCGCCTGCCCGCGAAGTCACGCAGAATCTCGGGGCCCGTCGTGCTGGCATGATAGTCAGGGTTCGCCCTGTTTTCGAACTGGCGCGCGAGGAACCAGCCGAATTTCTTCGCAAGTTCTTCAGCCTTGCGGACCATGCCCGAACCTCGTTCTGCTGCGGGCGTCAGTATGACCTTCGCACCCAGGCCGCGCATGATTTTGCGCCGCTCTATCGAGAAGCTTTCTGCCATCGTCGCGACGAATGGATAGCCTTTCGCCGCGCAAACCATGGCCAGTGCGATACCGGTGTTTCCCGAGGTTGCTTCCACCACTGTCTGGCCCGGCTTGATCAGGCCCTTTTGCTCGGCGTCATTGATGATCGCGAAGGCGAGCCGGTCCTTGACCGATGCCATTGGATTGAAGGCCTCGACCTTCACGTAGACGCTCACCTTACGCGGTGCCATGCGGTTGAGACGCACGATCGGCGTGTTGCCGATCGTTTGCAGGATGTTGTCGTAGATCATCGTCGCTCCTTTAATTTTGCGACCCGCCGGCTTTCGCGACAGCCGGCGCAGAGTTCAGTGCCGCGTTTATAGCAGATTCGGACAGCCCGGTGCGCCCACCGTGGGCGATCGCGGGAGCGCTCGGCGTCCGCGCGACGCCACGCCGTGCAACTTCACCCACGATCAGCAGGGCTGGGGCTTCGACCCGGTTTGCCGCGGCAAGGAGCGGCAGTTGTCCGAGGGTACCGCGCAGCACGCGTTGTCCGGGCAATGTTCCGCGCTCGATAATCGCGACCGGCGTCTCGGCAGGGCGTCCATGCAGCGTCAGTTGCTGCATCAGCTCCGGAAAGCGTCGCACGCCCATGTAAATCGCCAGCGTTTGTCGGCCGCGAGCGAGGGCGGACCAGTCGATCGTGTCGATCGCGTCCTTGCCGTGTCCGGTCAGCAGGGTCAGCGACTGTGCGGCGTCGCGGTGCGTCAGCGGGATTCCGGCGGCCGCCGCACAGCCGAGCGCCGCGGTAATTCCCGGGATTACCGTATACGGCAGCCCTTCGTCCTCGAGGGCTTCCGCTTCCTCGCCTCCGCGTCCGAACACGAACGGATCGCCACCTTTCAGCCGGCAGACGCGTTTGCCGTCGGCGACGAGCCGCACCAGTACCTCGTTGATGTACGCCTGGGTCACGCCGGGGCATCCGGGGGTCTTGCCGACGGAGATTCGTTCCGCGTCACGGCGCGCGAGCGCAAGGATCTCGGCAGGAACCAGCCGGTCGTAAAGAATTACGTCAGCCGCCTGCATCGCGTGCAAGGCCTTCAGTGTCAAAAGCTCCGGGTCTCCGGGGCCCGCGCCGACGAGCCATGCCATGCCCTGCGCCTCGCCGCTCGTTTGGGCGAGTTCCTCGGCCAGAAGGCGCTCTGCGCCCGGCTCGCCGCTGCGGTTCCAAACCGACTCCAGGCGCCCATCGAACAGGCGCTCCCAGAACCGGCGACGTGCCGACGCGCTGGCGAGAACGCCCGCAACACGATTCCGCCAGCGACCGGCGAGCGCGGCGATC
>JBGTLY010000261.1:0-3190 GCA_041743865.1 Woeseiaceae bacterium | reverse complement strand
TGGCCGCCCTTGCCCGCCTTCATTTCGATATTGTGAATCACCGTACCTATCGGGATCGAACGCAGCGGCATGGCATTGCCCGGCTTGATCGCTGCATCTTCACCGCTCATGACCGGCGACCCCTGCTGCAGCCCCTTCGGTGCCAGGATGTAACGGCGCTCGCCATCGGCGTACCGCACCAGTGCGATGTGCGCACTGCGGTTCGGATCGTATTCGAGCCGCTCGACGACACCGGGTATACCGTCCTTGTCGCGCTTGAAGTCGATGACGCGATAGCGCTGCTTGTGGCCTCCGCCCTGGTGACGCACGGTGATCCGGCCGTTGTTATTGCGCCCACCGCCGGACGTCTTCTTTTCCACAAGCGCGGCATGCGGCTTACCCTTGTAGAGCTCGGGCGTTTTGACGCTGACGACGAAGCGGCGTCCTGCAGAGGTCGGCCTGGCTTTGTGCAATGACATGTTCGCTAACCCTTGACTATTCGTTGCCCATGAAGGCGTCGATCGAGCTGCCCTCGGCGAGCTTCACGTAAGCTTTTTTCCAATCCGAGCGACGGCCGTAAGTCTGGCCAAAACGCTTGACCTTGCCCTTCACGTTGACCACGGTCACGCGGTCCACTTTGACGTCGAACAGGAGCTCGACCGCTTTCGCGATGTCGCTCTTGCTAGCGTCCTTGCGTACCTTGAGCACGACCTGGTTTTTCTCGGCCGCGATATGTGCTTTTTCCGACAGGTGCGGACCGCGAACGATGTTCATCAGCCGTTCCTGGTGAGCAGAAATACTCATGACAGGCGCTCCTCGATCAGTTTCAACGCCGGCAACGTGATCAGCACTTTCTCAAAGCGGATCAGGACGACCGGGTCGATAGACGCCGCATCACAAACGCCAACGTTCGGCAGGTTGCGAGCCGCCAGGAAGAGCGTTTCGTCGAAGGCCTCATTCAGGACCAGCACGTTGTCCAGAGCCAGATCCTTAAGCTTACCGGCCAGGAGCCGCGTCTTCGGCGCATCGAGTTCCAGCGATTCGACGACCACCAGCCGATCCTGGCGAATCAGTTCGGAGAAGACCGACCGCAGTGCGGCGCGGTACATCTTCTTGTTGACCTTCTGACTGTGGTCGCGTGGCTGCGCCGCGAATGTGCGTCCGCCGCCAACCCAGATCGGGCTGCGGATCGTGCCGGCACGGGCACGGCCGGTGCCCTTCTGACGCCACGGCTTGGTACCGCCGCCTCGAACCGCTGCGCGATTCTTCTGGGCCTTCGTGCCGGCGCGCGCTCCCGCCAGGTACGCGGTCACAACCTGGTGCACCAGTGCTTCGTTGAAACGGGCGCCGAATGCGGTCTCCGCGACCTCGACCGAGCCCTTGCCTTCCATCTTGATCTTCATCGTCAGGCCCCCTGGTTCTTCTTCTTGATCGCCGGACGGACGATGACACTGCCGCCCTTCGAACCGGGGACGGCGCCGCGGATCAACAGCAGGTTACGCTCGCTGTCAACGCGGACGACCACGAGGTTCTGAACCGTACGACGTACGTTACCCATGTGACCGGACATTTTTTTGCCCGGAAACACGCGTCCGGGGCTCTGGTTCTGGCCGATGGAGCCCGGCGCGCGGTGCGACAGCGAGTTGCCGTGTGTCGCATCCTGCATACTGAAATTGTGTCGCTTGACCGTGCCGGCGAAGCCCTTGCCGATGGATGTGCCGATAACGTCCACCTTCTGACCGGCTTCGAACAGGTCGACCTTGATCTCGCTGCCAAGCTCCCACGCCGGTTCTTCGCCATCCTCGATGCGGAACTCGGAAATGACATCACCCGCCTCGACATTAGCGCGCGCGAAATGACCGGCCTGAGGCTTCGACACCCGCGACGCCTTGCGGCTGCCGGCCGTAATTTGGAATGCGCGATAGCCGTCGGTTTCGACGGTTTTGACCTGCGTGATTCGGTTCGGTTGCGCCTCAATCACGGTCACCGGGATCGAGACCCCCTCTTCCGTGAAGACACGCGTCATGCCGCATTTGCGGCCAACAAGACCCATCGTCATGCTCAAACTCCACGCTGACTTCGATTGGCCAGCGCCAAACTCAATAAAATCTCTTTTCACCGCGGCAACTTCGGTTGGCTGCCGCTGCATTCGCCGTGTCGATGCCGGACCCCGGGAACGTTCCGCCGGAGCGCGTCGTGCACGCGATACAAGCTGTTTCAGACACGCGAAAGGGCCAGCTACGCCTAAGAACTTCATGTTCTCGAAAGCTTAAGCAGCTGACCCATTGCTCCGGTCCGACGCTATGTTCGGCCCGGCAATTCCGGGATTTGCCGTGTCGCCCTCGGTTACCTGGCGACCTGAAAATTCAAGTGCTACAAGGCGTTACGCCCATTGCACTGTCAGTGGATCTGGCCGACTCCCGGCCCGGCCTGATCCAGCGAGCCCGCAATTATAGGCCACACACGGCCGAATACAAGGCTTTTATGGACTAATTCAAATGATCTGGACGTCGACGCCCAGTCCGCATATCTCCGGTCGGTCGCGCCGCGCTGACGGTCGTCGCGGACTGACCTTTAGCGAGCTGTCAGGTCGTCAGTTCAGTTTAATTTGAACGTCCACCCCGGCAGGCAACTCCAGCTTCATCAATGCGTCCACGGTCTTGTCCGTCGGATCCACGATGTCCATGAGGCGCTTGTGCGTCCGGATCTCGTACTGGTCCCGTGCATCCTTGTTCACGTGCGGCGAAATGAGGATGGTAAAGCGCTCCTTTTTCATCGGCAGCGGAATCGGGCCCTTCACAGTGGCCCCGGTACGCTTCGCCGTTTCGACGATCTCGCGCGCCGAGTTATCGATCAGTCGGTGATCGAACGCCTTGAGGCGAATACGGATATTCTGATTAGTAGCCAAGTGTCTAGTCCTCTAATTTCGGCGTCTACGGCGAAGTCGACAGATCTTCGCTCGCGTGCCGCTTCCATAACGTGTCGCGGGTTCTACGGGACCCGAAGTCCGTTGTCAATTTGGCCTGAGCATTCCAATCGATCCGCCTGGCGCGCCTTGCATTCATATGTGGCCAAGCGGCTCAAAATCGCGCCCGTCAGGGCGCGCTTACCTTCCTTAAATCGTTCGCGGCCATGGGCCGCTCCTACCAACCATTCGCGGCCATGGGCCGCTCCTACCAACCATTCGCGGCCATGGGCCGCTCCTGCAGGT
>JBGTLY010000260.1:0-17561 GCA_041743865.1 Woeseiaceae bacterium | reverse complement strand
GAGACTCGCCAACGGGCAGGCCGCTGCCGCGCGGGACGCGCTATCGGGCGTACTCGAACTCGCGCCACGGTCATTTCCGATCCGCCTGGCACTCGGTGACGCCGAGCTCCAGAGCGGCAACGCCGAGGAAGCGCTGTCCGTCGCCGCTGATCTCAAGGTGGAGTTCCCGTTACAGGCCGGCGGCTATTTCCTCGAAGGCAAAGCCCTCATAGCCTCTCGCCAATACGATGCAGCGAGCAAAAGCCTGGCGGCGGCTTTCGAGCGACAGCCGACTTGGCCTGTCCTGGCTTTGAGAATCCATGCGTTGCGGCTCGCGGGCCGGTCGGCTGAAGCCATCGATGCCAACGAGACGTGGGTGGCCGACAATCCCGGTCACGTTCCATCGGGATTGATGCGCGGGGTATTGATGCAGGCTGCGGGGCGCGCGCAGGAGGCATTGGACGCTTACAAAGCCGTGTTGCAGGTGGAGCCCGAAAACCTGGTCGCGCTCAATAACGCGGCCTGGGTTTCGCACGAGCTCGGCGAGCCGAATGCGTTGTCGTTCGCTGAACGGGCCTACGATGTCGGGACCGACAACGCGGCCGTGCTGGATACGTTCGGCTGGATCCTCCTGGCCCGGGGACAGGATGAGCCGGCCATCGCGTACCTGTCCCGGGCGGCCGAGTTAGCGCCGCAAGCACCCGAAATCCGCTACCATCTGGCTGAGGCACTGGCTGCGGGTGGGCAGTCGGCCCGCGCACGAGAGGAACTGACGGCGCTGCTGACCGAAGACCGCGATTTCGATGAACGCGCGGATGCAGAGCGGCTCCTCGAGTCGATGCAGGCGGAGGTTGCTTTAGATCCATGAGATGTCCTGGCGGTTTGTCCATCTGGCTTGTGCCGTTGATTCTTTGCCTGGCAGCGTGCAGCGGCTCGCTGCCGCGCCCTGATCCGGACTTCGCGGCCTCGGCCTCGGAGACAGGCGAGTACTTGATCGGTCCCGGCGACACGCTGAATATCTTCGTATGGGGTCAGCCGGACCTGTCCGTTACTGTGCCGGTGCGGCCCGACGGACGCGTATCGACGCCTCTGATCGACGATCTGGTCGCCGTCGGAAAAACGCCCACGCAACTCGCATCGGAGATGCAGGAGGTCCTGTCAGAATACCTTCGCTCACCCGAGGTCAACGTCATCGTCCAGGACTTTGTCGGCACGTTCGGCAGCCAGATCCGGGTCCTGGGGCAGGTTACGGAGCCCGGTACCGTGCCTTTCCGCGAACGAATGACACTGCTCGACGTCATGATGGAGGTTGGCGGACTGACCCGGTTCGCTGCGGGCAATCGTGGCCGGCTCGTCCGTATCGTTGATGGGTCCAGCGAAGAGTTTCGCGTACGCGTCGACGACCTCATGAACCAGGGACGTATCGAAGAAAACATAGTAATGCGGCCGGGCGACATCGTGATCATTCCTGAGGCAATTTTCTGACGCGACTCCAAGCATGGACACGTTGATTCGACAATTGACAGAAGAGTTGCGAAGCACATGGCGATTTCGCTGGTACGCCGTCGTCGCGGCCTGGGGTATCGGCATTGTCGGTTTGGGCGTGGTCGCATGGTTGCCCGATATCTACCAGGCATCGGCACGCGTCTACGTTGATGCGAACTCGGAGCTGCGACCCCTGCTCACCGACCGTATCGTGGCCCCGGATGTGGCGACGCACCTGGCCTACGTCAGACAGGCGCTGCTGAGTCGCGAGTACCTGCAGCGCGTCGCGGCCGAGAACGGGCTCGACTCCGCTGCGGTCAACATCGGGGACCGCGAGAAAGTGCTGCGAAGACTGGCCGACACGATCGTGATCGACGCGTCGCCTGCTGATCGCGGTCCCGGACCCAGCGTGAGCAACATTTTCACGATCAGCTTCCGCGACCAGAGCCCGGAGATTGCGGTCGGCGTAGTGCGTGCGCTGATGGACTCGTTGATCGAGGACACGCTCGGGGCAAACCGCGAAGGCGCGGACATGGCCGAACGCTTCCTTGACGACCGCATAGCCGAATACGAAGCTCGGCTCGAGCAGGCCGAGCAGGCGCTAGCGGAGTTTCAGCGGGCCAACTCGGACAGGCTGCCGGGGTCAGAGGGCAACTATTTCGAGCGCATCCAGCGCGAGCAGGAAGCCATCGCGCAAACACGTCGCGATCTGCAACTGGCCAATTCCCGGAGGCAGCGTCTCGAGCTTCAGATCAACAGTGAGGCCCCGTTGATGTCCGGCGACCCGGCATTGACGCGGGAGCCGGCGCCAAACAGCATCGATGAGAGAATCCGTAACCACCGGGCCGAGCTTGATCGCCTGTTGCTGCAATACACTGAGCGCCATCCCGAAGTCATTGCGCTCGGCGAGTCCCTGGAACGACTCGAGGCTCAACGCGCCGAACAGCTGCGAGCGTTGGGCGTTGCGGATTCCGACCAGCAAATCTCGGCGCTCGGAGCCAATCCCGTCTACCAGGCTGTACAGATCGCGATCAACGAAGTCGACGTCGAGATCGCGACGCTCGAAGCGGACCTGCGTGACCGCGAACAGCGGCTCGATGATCTGCGGGCGTTGATCGACGAAGTGCCTGGCGTGGAAGCGGAGCTCGCGCGCCTCAATCGTGACTACGACGTGATATACGACCAGTACCAGGCGGTCATCAAGAGCCGGGAGACGCAACAGCTCTCCCAGCAGGCGTCTGCGACCGACCAGGTCGAGTTTCGCGTGCTGAATCCACCACGGGCGGACATCGAGCCTGTCGCTCCACGGCGCTTGCTGCTCCTGATAGGAGTTCTCGTTGCAGCCCTGGCCGGAGGAGCGGGCTTGAGCTACGTGATGGCGCAGCTGCAACCGGTCATCACCAGCGCGCGCGCGCTGCGCGAGCTCAGCGGCCTGCCGGTGATCGGCACAGTCAGCGGATTTGTGGATCCGCGCTTTGCGCAGCAACGGCGCGTTGCGGTTCTTTCGTTCTCGACGGCTATCGCCGGCCTCATCCTGTTGATTGGCGGTGTCGCATTACTCGAACTCGTCGGTCCAGGCATCCACTCACTGACAGGCCGTACATAATGAGCAAGATCCAGGACGCGTTGCAGAAGCTGCAGGCGAATTCGCAACGGCAAGCCACGGTGCCGGTGAAACGGCTTGCGGCGGTCGTACCGCGCGAGCATGCGTATGGCGGTCATCGCATCGCCATCGATGCCGGCCAGCTGCGCGCGAACGGCTTGCTGGCACCCGGTGTCGAAGAGCGGCGACTGGCGGAGCAGTACCGGGCAATCAAACGCCCGTTGCTGGGCAACGCTGACCCGAGCCTGCATTCCGTCCTGCCGCTTGGCAATCTTCTCATGGTGGCATCGGCGTTGTCCGGCGAGGGCAAGACGTTCACTTGCGTCAATTTGTGCCTGAGCATCGCGCGCGAGCGCGACTGGAGCGTCGTCCTCGTCGATGCGGACTCCAGCAAGCCCCACCTGACCCGGCTTTTCTCGGCAGAGCGCGAGGGTGGCTTCATCGACCTGCTGCGAGATCCGGGGTTGTCCTTCGAGGAGCTCGTCATGCCGACCGATATTCCCGGCTTGTCCCTGCTTCCGGCCGGCGCCCACGATGCTGATGCCAGCGAGTTGCTCGCCAGCCGGCGGATGAGCGAGCTTTGCCTGAATCTGTCAGCGGCAGATAACGGCCGCATGATCGTATTCGATTCCTCTCCACTCCTGCTCACGACGGAGGCCATCGCATTAGCGTCCCAGGTGGGGCAGGTCCTGATGGTCGTTCGGGCAGACAGCACCCCGCAGCAAGCCGTCCTGGCTGCGTTGGAAAAGCTCGATCCCGCTAAGGCGATCAATTGCGTGCTCAACCAGACGTCAGGCACGGACCTGTCCGAAAGTTACGGCTACTACGGAAATTACGGTGACGTGCCGCCATCGCCCGAATCCTGAGACTCGGCGGTCTGGCTACCGGTATGCCTCTGCCCGGACAAGCGCCTGCCTCGCCTTGTTCGTTGTCGCTTCGCTGGCATGGGCGCAGGATGAGCCATTCGTACCCGAGGGTAGCATCGAGCTCGGTCTCGGCCAGACCGACAACCTGAACCGCAATGCCGACGAGCTGAGCTCCGACATCGGCCGGCTCGCCGTCGGGTTCGCCGGTGTGACGGATCGGCGCTGGTTGCGAGCGGCCCTGGCCGGCGATATCGCATACCTGAAATATGATGCTGACGGGCTGGAAGACGACGACGAGGTGCTGGGGTCGGTCGACGCCGAACTCGTGCTGTATGCCGTGCCCGATCGTATCCAATGGGACTTTGGTTTCAACTATGGCCAGGTGCGCGTCGATCCTCTCGGTGCAACAGGTCCTGCGAACCGCCAACGCACGACGTCTTTCTCGACCGGCCCGCAGATCACTTTTCCGCTGGACGAGCGCACTTTTCTGCAGCTTGGCGGCATGATTTCCGAGCAAAGCTTCGAAGTGACGCGCGAGCTCGACGGCCGCTTGACCGCTGTCCGGGTCGGGCTCGCGCGGCAAATCGATCCGATCACGCAGCTTTCGCTCGCGATCGAGGAAAGCGAGACCGAGTATGACCTCGACTCCCAGACCTACGATATCGAGACGCTCTTGCTTGAGTACCGCCGCGAACTGGCGTCGGGCGAGGCGTTCGCGAGTATCGGGCGTGGTAGCGTGGAGATCGAAGACGGCTCAGAGCCGACCATGGTCGCGCAGCTCGTGTGGAAACACGCAGTCGGTGCCCGCTCGCGGATCGAGATCTGTGCAGGCCGGGAGATCACCGACGCCGGCAGCTTGTTTTCGGGCGCCGGCGTCGCCGTAAGCTGCCCCGGCGACTTCAGCAACCTCGCGAGCGTGGCCAGGACGACGAACAACCGATTGCAGGAAGTCGTCTCGACGACGAGCCCGTTCGTACGTGCGGGCGGCAGCGTGAGTTTCCAGGTGGACACCACGCTTGGCAGCGTACGTGCAACCGTCTCTATGGCGCAGGATCGTTTTGAGGAGGAGTCGACGTACGACAACGACTCGACCATCATCGAACTCTCGGGATCCCGGGAAATCGCGCGACACTGGCGCGCGGAGTTCACGGCCCGGCGATGGGTGCAGGATTTCATCGACCTTGGCGACAAGAATGAGGACCAGTTCGTGAGTTTCTCGCTGTCGCGATTGCTGGCGCGCAGCATGCGGCTGACCCTGTCGTTCGAGCAGAATCGCCGCGTCGGTGGCGTCGATCAATTCGACGCGAATGATTATTTCCTGTCCCTGGGTCGAGATTTCGGACCTTAGGCCGGCGCGAAACGGCAGGCTGTGGCTTCACGGCCAAACCGAGACCCGATCGATGTATCAAAACGATTTGTTTGAGCGCCTTCGTGCGAATGCAGCCCGCTCCGGGACGCGCAGTTTCCGTTCCGCAATCAGTCCGACGGTCTGGGCACTCGGACTGACCAGCTTTCTCACTGACATCTCTTCGGAAATGGTGACCAGCGTCCTGCCTGTCTACCTCTTCAATTACCTGCGCCTCAGCCCCGTCCAGTTCGGTGCAGTGGACGCTGTGTACAACGGCTTGTCCGTCGCACTGATCGCGGTTGTCGTCGGCATCGCCGCGGACCGTACACGTCGATACAAGGCGGCGGCGGCTACGGGCTACGGCCTCTCGGCAGTCTGCAAGTTACTTCTCATTGCGGCCGGCGGTACCTGGACAGGTATCATGGCCGCCGTCGGCCTCGATCGACTCGGCAAAGGTATCCGTACGGCACCCCGCGATGCAATGATCTCGCTCAGTACTTCGAAGCATGACATGGGCCTCGCATTCGGAGTGCATCGGGCGATGGATTCGGCCGGTGCATTGCTCGGGCCCGTCGTCGCATTCGCATTCCTGATGGTTGTCGGCAGCAACAGCTTTAGCGGGCTCTGGCTGGTCAGCTTTCTTATTGCGGTGACAGGGCTTTCCGCATTGTGGCTGTTCGTTCCGCGAATCGTGCAGGCGCGCGAAACCGCCGACACAAGGAATCAGCCTTTCATTTCAACGGTGCGCATGCCCGGATTCATCGCACTCCTGCTGTGTGGCACCTTGCTCGCAATGTGCACCGTCAGCGATGCTTTCCTGTATGTGCTCATACAGGAAAAGAGCAATATCGGTTTTGGCTACGTACCGCTCTTCTACGTTGCCACAGCGGCCACCTTCATGCTTTTTGCCGTGTCTGCTGGCAAGCTCGCCGATCGTTTCGGGTTGCAACGGATATTCATTATGGGCTACTGCCTGCTCGTGGTGATCTATGCCCTGTTGCTTTCGTCGCAGTCCCTTTCCGGGGTCCTGTCCGTGGCCTGCCTGGTGATGCTCGGCCTGTTTTACGCGGCGACCGAGGGTGTCCTGATGGCAATGGCCAGTCTGCTGATCCCCGCCGGGCATCGCACGACCGGACTCGCATTGCTGCTCACGGGCGTCGGACTCGGCAAGTTTACGTCGTCCCTGATGTTCGGCTGGCTTTGGCAAAGTGGGGGCATAGATCTTGCGCTGACTGTCTTCGTTGCGGCTTGCGTGGTAACTGTCGTCGTTTCACATTTTGTGCTGTTTCGTTTCAGACATGCCTGACCGACGTGCCACTTTGCTGTTTGCCGGTATCTGTGCGGCTTGCCTCGCCGGCATTGTGCTGATTGCCGTGTGGACCCGCATGCACGCAGTGTCCGGACATCATGGATCGCCGTCCGAACGCGCGCAGCTGCACCAGCCCCTGGCCGCCGGACGCCTGTATTTTCGCTACACCGGCATGGGACCGGACTATGGCCGGCTGGCGTTCCTCGATCACCACAAAACCGCAATCAATTACCACCCGGACCTTTCCTGTGAAGCCGTGCACGCGTCAGGCGGACGCGGGCTTTGCCTGTCAGCAGATCGCGGCGTGATGACGACCTACACGGCCTATGTGTTCGACATGTCGACACACGAGGTACTCGGCGAGTTCCAGTTGAGCGGGGCGCCAAGCCGCACGCGGGTGTCACCGGGTGGACGAATCGCAGCGTCTACCGTGTTCGTAACCGGGCACAGCTATGCCTCGGTGGATTTCTCCACACAGACAATGCTCTATGACCTCGTTGCCCTGGAACCGATAGCCGATCTCGAGACGTTCACGGTCGTCCGGGACGGGGAGACAATTTCCCGGGCCGACTTCAATTTCTGGGGTGTTACGTTTCTGCCGGACGAACAGGTATTCTACGCGACCCTCTCGAGTGCCGGTGAGCACCACCTTGTAAAAGGCGACATTCCGTCGCGCACGGCTATCGTGATTCACGACCAGGTGGAGTGCCCCTCCGTTTCGCCGGACGGCACGCGGGTCGCCTACAAGCGCCGCACAACATTGCCGGGTGGGGTGAGTTGGGACTTGCATGTGCTTCGACTGGGTGACGGGCAGGACGTCGCGCTGGCCGATAAGCGGAGCATCGACGACCAGCTCGAGTGGCTGGACGATGAGCATGTTCTGTATTCTGTTCCGGACAAGTCCTCGCCGGCCGTGACGAATGTCTGGACAAACAGGGCAGACGGTAGCGGTACGGCCGAACTCTTTCTCGACGGAGCTTACTCGCCCGCAGTGGTTCGATGATCGACTCCAAAGACCGGGCATAGATCCATATGCGGCATCGCGTCGATTGCATCGTTATCGGAGCGGGAGTCATAGGCCTCGCCGTCGGCCGGGAGCTCGCCAGGTCTGGCCGCGAGGTATTGGTCCTGGAGCGGCACGATGCGATCGGCACCGAGACCAGCAGCCGCAACTCCGAGGTCATTCATGCCGGCATCTACTACGCGGCCGGTTCGCTTAAAGCGCGCCTTTGCGTCGAGGGCAATCGCGCCCTGTACGCCTACTGCGCCGAGCGGCATATCGCCCATCGCCGCCTCGGCAAGCTCATCGTAGCTACCAATGATGCCGAACGTGAACAGCTCGCCATCTACGAGCGAAGCGCGAGGGCGAACGGTGTCGACCACCTTCGGCGTGTCGACCGGGCGGAGCTGCATGACATCGAGCCGGCGGTAGTGGCAACCGATGCCCTGTTTTCCCCGTCAACCGGCATAATCGACAGCCACGAACTCATGCTTGCGCTTCTGGGCGATCTCGAAGCCGCTGGCGGGCTGCTGGTCTGTCGCGCGCCGGTGCATTCGCTGGAGTCCGGTGCACGACGCCTGCGAGTGTTCGTGGGAGGCGATGACAACTACGAGCTGCAGGCTGACCGAGTGGTCAACGCGGCCGGCTTACAGGCGTGGGACGTCGCGAGCAGCTGCAGAGACTTCCCCGCTGCAAAGCTACCGCCAAGGTACTATGCGATCGGGCACTACTACTCACTCGGCGGCGCCTCGCCATTCCAACACCTGGTGTACCCGGTGGCTTCCGCTGGCGGGCTCGGCATCCATGTCACATTGGATTTGGCCGGTCGAGCTCGGTTCGGGCCCGACGTTCGCTGGATCGAAAGGATCCGTTACGACTTCGACGACGACCGGCGTGAGGATTTTCGCGCCGCGATACGCCGCTACTATCCCGGCATCGACGACCGCTCCATCGAGCCGGCGTATACCGGCATTCGGCCGAAGCTCTCGGGCGAAGGGCAGCTGCCCGCTGACTTCGTCGTCCAGGGGCCGCAGATACACGGCGTCCCCGGTCTGATGAATCTCTTCGGTATCGAGTCGCCCGGGCTGACGGCTTGTCTTGCGCTTGCGCAGGAAACTCGGGAGCGACTGGAGTCGACGTAAAACAACGCAGATACGGTGACTGCGTTTTTCGAAAACCCTGCGTTCGTAAAGTGTGACGCAGGTCGCAAAATGCCTGCCCGAAGAACCGGGACTGGTAGTTTCGAAGCGATGTTGTTGCCGGCACATCACGCCCGCCCCCGGGCTGCTGCCAATTACCTGACCGCACACAGTGTCGAAAAATTGCGACAGGTTTACTTTGCCGCAATTCGTGTTAGCGTAGATATCGCTCGGTCCGCATGTCTTGTACCGCAAGGCGCTATGACTCCGGAACTCGAACTGAAAAGGGCAATCCAGTCGAAAGATTGGGACGCAAAGCTACCGGTCTAAGGGCATCAGCCTATGACAGCGGGGCTGCCAGCACAGAGCCAGCTTGTGTCGTGGGTCGCCTGGAAAGGCCTCCTCTGCACCTGGGACGACGCGTTCACCTGACTGGCGTCGACGCTTGGATTGCCCTGCTGAATGCAGGAGCAAGTCATGCACGTACTGAAAAGGCCCAGGATTCTTCGACTTTGCCTGATAGTTCCCGGCATATTTCTGGTGCTCGGCGGCTGCCTGGAAACCACTGCCGAAGACAGCGTTGCCGAGGCAACGGTCCCTGAACGACAAATAACGCTGAGCGGCAGCGTCGGAGATGGTCCGGTTGTCGGGGCTGCGATCGTAGTGACCTCTGCTGACCAGCAGGTACTCGCCGAATTTGAAAGCACAATGCAAGGCGGTTACAGCGTTGCCCTGGAAGTCACGGACGCCGAATTTCCCCTGATCGTCGAGGCTACCGGCGGGACGGACCTCGTAACAAATCTCGCGCCGGACTTCGATCTCAGCGGTGCGGCATTGGCCTCGAACAGTGCGGCAGTTGCCAACGTCAATCCTTTTACGACTTTCGCTGTCGAAACGGCGGGACGCCTGGCTGACGGCGCCACCGCCGCGAATATCGCCGAATCGGAGCGACTTGTCGTCGATGCCCTCGATACCGGCTTGTCGATATTCGCGGCGCAGGGCCCGTTGGCCACGCCTGTCGACGAAACGAATATCGCGGAAATCGTGCGCGCGTCGGAAGCACTGGCGGAAATCGTGCGCAGGACGCGCGACCGTTTGGCCATACCTGCAAGCGAGGTTATTGCAGCTCTGAGTGCCGATGTAACGGATGGTGTTGTCGATGGGATCGGCGCACCAGGAGTCGACCCGCGAACCGCAGCAGTCTCATCGTTGATTACCGCCCAGGTATTGCTCGAAACGATGACCAATACCCTGTTTGTCAATGGCTCCAACGCGATGTCGGCGATGGAGGATGCCATTCTGCAGGTGTCCGAAGGCACACCGCAGCCCTCAGTTCAGGATCTGGCCGCCACGGCCTCTGTGCTGGACCGGACATGGGTCCGCCTCAGTGCGGCCTGGTCAATTACCGCGGATCCCGACATCTCAGAACTGGCCGCCGCTGTAGATCGCATGCAGGCGGGTATGCCGGCGTCGCTCGCCAGGGTTGCGCTGCCGAGCGATTTCAGGACCCGGCTGGATGCGGCGATTGCTCTGGCTGCCAGCGGCGACTCGGGCGTAGTGGACACCGTGAACACCGTGGTTCGGCAGGGCGGCACGGAAATATTGCCGGGCAATACGACGCCGCAGATCTCGGGCAATCCGCCCGCGACGGTCGCAGCCGGCAACGCGTACAACTTTACTCCCGATGCGACGGATCCCGATGACGACTTACTGACATTTTCGATTTCTGGAAGTCCCGACTGGGCGACCTTCGAGGCATCCAGCGGGAGGCTGTCGGGGACGCCTGCCATCAGCGACGCCGGCACCTATGCCAATATCCGCATCAGCGTTTCCGACGGCATCGCTACGGCGACATTGCCCGCGTTCTCCATCGACGTTTCAGCCGGTAATTCCACACCGACCATAAGCGGGTCGCCTGCCGATGCTGTCGCAGTCGACGCGGCATACATGTTCGTACCGACTGCGAATGATCCGGACGGTGATACGCTGACTTTCAGCATCGAGAGCCTGCCGGACTGGGCGACCTTCGACCCGTCGAACGGGCGACTTGCCGGGACACCCGGCAGCAGCCATGTCGGTTCCTATCTCGATATCGTTATTTCCGTATCCGATGGCCAACGGACAGCAAGCCTCAGTCCGTTCACGATCAACGTCGTCGCCGACAATCTCCCGCCGTCGATCTCCGGATCGGGTGCGGCAACGATCGAGCCAGGACAAGATTATGAATTCCAGCCGACCGCGAGCGATCCGGACGGCGATACGCTGTCCTTCAGTATTTCGAATCAGCCGTCCTGGGCGAGTTTCGATCCGGGCACCGGCCGACTCGTCGGCACAGCGACGGCAGCGGACGAAGGTACTTTCGGTAACATCATTATCCGTGCCAATGACGGGGAGCTGACAGCCAGCCTCGCAGCTTTCGCAATTATCGTAGCAGTGCCGAACACGCCGCCGACAATTGGCGGGACACCCGAGACGCAGGTGGATGCAGGGACCCTGTATAGCTTTACCCCCGGCGCTGACGACACAGACGGCGATGGTCTGAGCTTTTCCATTGCGGGGCGTCCGTCCTGGGCGAGCTTCAGTCAGTCAACGGGTCGGGTCTGGGGCACGCCGGTTGCGAATGACGCTGGTACCTACTCGAATATTCGCATCAGCGTGTCCGATGGAACGGACGCGACGACGTTGCCGGCGTTCTCGATAACCGTCATTGCGCCGGCAAATTCGGCGCCAACTATCAATGGCAATCCACCGGCGTCGGTCAGCGTGAATACGGCCTACTCCTTCACGCCAACGGCCAATGACGCGAACGGCGACCCGCTGACCTTCTCGATCAGTGGCCGACCCGCGTGGGCGAGCTTCAACACGAGTACCGGCCGATTGTCCGGAACGCCGGGCAATGGAGATGTCGGTACTTACTCCGACATCAGCATAGCCGTCACGGACGGCAGTGCATCCGCATCGCTGCCGGCGTTTTCGATCACCGTCATGGCGCCGGCCAATACGGCGCCGACCATCAGTGGCAATCCGCCGACGTCGGTTATCGTGAACACGGCCTACAGCTTCATGCCGACGGCCAATGACACGGACAGCGACCCGCTGACTTTTTCGATCAGTGGCCAACCCGGGTGGGCGAGTTTCAACACGAGTACCGGCCGATTGTCCGGAACGCCCGGCGATGGAGACGTCGGCACCGATGGCAACATCGTAATAATGGTCTCAGACGGCACAGCATCCGCATCCTTGCCGGCGTTCTCGATCACCGTTATGGCGCCGGCCAATACGGCGCCGACCATCGGTGGCAATCCGCCGGCGTCGGTCACCGCGAACACGGCCTACAGCTTCACGCCGACGGCCAATGACGCGGACGGTGACCCGCTGACCTTCTCGATCAGTGCCAAACCCGACTGGGCGAGCTTCAACACCAGTACCGGCCGACTGTCCGGAACGCCTGGCGATGGAGACGTCGGCACCGACAGCAACATCGTAATATTGGTTTCCGACGGCACGGCATCCGCATCCTTGCCGGCGTTCTCGATCACCGTCACGGCGCCGCCCAATACGGCGCCGACCATCAGTGGCAATCCGCCGGCGTCGGTCACCGTGAACACCGCGTACAGTTTCACACCGACGGCCATTGACGCGGACAGCGACCCGCTGACCTTCTCGATCAGTGGCCAACCCGGGTGGGCGAGTTTCAATACGAGTACCGGCCGACTGTCCGGAACACCCGGCGCTGCGGATGTTGGCACTTACAACAACATTTTGATCACGGTGTCCGACGGTATGGTAGCGGCGACGCTCGGACCCTTTGCGATTACAGTGGATGCTGTCAGTAACGGTTCGGCGACGCTTTCGTGGACTCCGCCAACGCAAAACACGGATGGTTCTTCGCTTACCGATTTAGCTGGTTACAAGCTGTACTGGCGAAACAGCGGGTCAAGTTCGTTCACGAATTCTGTAACGATCAACAATCCCAGCGTCACGACGTATATCGTTGAGAATCTGGCTCCGGGCACCTACGACTTCGTCGCGACGGCGTTCAATTCAGCGAGCATAGAAAGCAATTTTTCGTCAGGAGTGACCCATACGGTGCAGTAAGTACTCCGCTGGGATGTCGTGCGGCCAGTCGCCCCGCGATTCGTCGGCGGCCGGTGCAAAACAAGAAGACGCATCGCCGCCAAAACAGTCATGACCGCCGATCCGGGAATCTGGCGCCGCTGACTCTCTGCAGCATAATTAAACTCATATTGCAATTTTATCGGCGCTTTCCGATCGTACCCGTCGGCGATTTGAGACAGGTTTCTTTCCGGACGCACGGTGATACCCTCTGACTCGTTACACAATCCGAATCGCGTTTTCATTCCGAAGCTGGCGTTTCGAATGAATACGTAGAGGGCGAGGTCGGCAGGATGTCCGAAGCTTTCATCAGAAGCTGACGACTCACCGATTCCGATTTTCTTGGGCAAATAGTCGTTGGTTCGCCGGTGGTCGCGCACGCGCCCCCCGCGGGCGCGCTTGTCCCCGAATTGCGGGAAGTGCGCACATGAATCAATGAAAAAGGAGCGTGTTAATGTTTTTAAAACAATATCTTACGACGCAGTGGCTCGGAGTGATACTGAGTATCGCTGGCCTTTTTGTGCCTGCACATTTGGTGCAAGCCGCCACCTATTTGGCCACAGCGGACGCGCACACGCGAACAAACGTTCCGAGCAAAAACTTTGGAACGAAAAACATGCTACGTGTTCAGAAATGGTCTGACACGACAGGCTTCATAAAGTTTGACCTCAACTCACTGGCAGGCTCGACCATCGAGTCGGCGACATTGAGCATTCCCGTCGAGAAGGTCGACAAATCGGGTCTGGTCACTATCCACCGCGTACTCGGCAACTGGGGCGAAACGACAATTTCGCACAGCAACAAGCCGGCGATTAGCAGTGCAGTGGTGGGCCTCGAGGTAAGCAGCGACAGAGTGGGCGAGACCATCAGCGTCAACGTGACCCAACTGCTTCGCCAGATGATCACAAACGGTTCCGACAGCATTGCATTTTCAACCGGCGACGCAGAAGTCGGTATGGGTACGCGCGATTCCGGATCGCCGATTCGCCTGGCTGTGTCAACAGCAGGCGGCGGCTCGGCGAACACCACGCCCACGATTGTCGGCGATCCTCCGAGTTCCGTTAGTGCGAATTCGAACTACAATTTCGTGCCGCAATCGTCCGATGCCGACGGTGACACCCTGACACATTCGATAACGAACAAGCCGGCATGGGCATCGTTCAACGCCGGCACGGGTCGCCTTTACGGCGTACCTGGGGACAGCGATATCGGCGTGCACGGCAGCGTCTCCATAGCCGTTTCCGACGGTCAGGACTCTGCCACCCTCACGCCGTTTGAAATTGAGGTGACGGAGGACGGGACCGGTAGTGTCGGCCTGAGCTGGAACAGCCCGACACAGAATACGGACGGCACTCCGCTTCGCGACCTGGCAGGCTTCGAGATCGACTGGACGAGGACGAACAATGGTGCCAAAGGCTCGGTTGAAATTAACAACCCGAGCGTGTCGACCTACGTTGTAGAGAATCTTGCGGCCGGCAACTACGAATTCACGATAGTAGCCCTGAATGACGACGATATTGAGAGTGCTCCATCGAACAAGGCCTTCAAGTCCGTAAACTAGTTATTGAATTCACCCCAATTGCACAAGCCTCAAAGTGCAGCAGAGGCGTCTCCGTCGGGTTGTGAATGACAGAGTCGTTCTGTGATCGACGTACTTGACCGGTGGGCAGCTCGCGGCAAGACTCCTGCGTGTGATCGCCGTCGCGAAACGAATTCGCTCCCTGTCCGTTCGGCAGCTGCTCGTCGCACTTGCCCCGTGCGTCCCGGAAGTCGCGATCGCACTGGGATTCGGCTTTACCATCTTTGCGGGCTCGACGGCGGTGGGCTGTCGCGTTCTTCACCCCGTGTGCGACAGCGCTGGCGGTGTTGCCGTCGTCATCGTCTCGCTGCGCCGACACGTTCCAGAATGCACCGCTCGAGTATCGAGTGGGCGAACCGTATCGGGATGCAACCGGCTGGTGGTCCGACTCGGCGTTTTCTGATCCTGACGGTACGCGCATCAGCCACGTGGTGGCCATGGAAAGCTCGGATTCCGTCGTCGAGGCGAGGACACCACTGCCTGAGCGCGCCCCGATCGGGGGTGGCGATGCAGCTCCCGCTCAATTGGCTCGCGAGCTGACCTGCCAGGCGTTCGATCCGGGGATGACGGTGGGCGACCTGGTCGACCGCTTTGGGGAGCAAAAGGTCGTCACGATGGAGATAGACGTCGGCGACGGGATGAGCGAACCGGGTACCGTGGTCTTCGTCCCGCCCCGGTCCATCGAATCGAAGTGCTTTGGAAAGACGGGGAAGGGCGTGCGCGGCCGAAATCGGTCCGCGCCCGGGGTCCCTGATGGCGGGGCCCACAGGGACTTGTCCTCGGTACGAGTCTGCACCAGGCCGAGCGGTACAACGGTCGGCCGTTTCAGCTGCTCGGTTTCGGGTGGGATTACGCGGGGACCGTCACTTCGTGGGAGGGCGGGGCGTTGGTCGGCGACTCGACTGCTGAATGTATGCTGCGGGCGCGTTTCGCGCCGGAGCATTCGGGAGCCGTCGGCGACCTGGGAGCCGCGGTCACTGGCGATCGCGGGTTTTCGTCCGCGCATCCAGCCATGCAGGCGATCAACCCGATCGTCTACGACCTGCCTACTAACGTAGCCCGAGTCAGTTGTCGAGCAGCGGAAAACGGCCAGCGATCTTGTCGTCCGTGAAGCTGGCGACCCAACCCTCGGGGTTGTTGAACAGGCGGATGGCCGTGAAGGACGGATTCGGTCCCATGTCGAACCAGTGACGCGTGTTCGCAGGAACCGAAATGAGATCGTCTTTCTCGCACAACATCGAGTAAACGCGGCCGTTCGCGTGAATCACGAACAGACCCTGCCCGCGAACGAAAAAGCGTACCTCGTCTTCGCTGTGGGTGTGCTCGTCCAGGAATTTCTTGCGAAACGTGTCTTTGTCAGGATGCTTTGGGTGCATGCTGACTACGTCGAAGGTCTGGTAGCCGCGCTCATTGATCAGGCGGTCTATCTCGGGTCGATACGCCTCGATGATCTCGTCGTTTTCGGCATCGGGCGGCAGGTCGCGTGAAGACTCCCAGCGTTCGAAGCCGATGCCAGCCTCGCGCAGTTCTTTCGCTATCCGGTCGGCGTCGCCGGTATCGACGATGGGCGTCGCGGGTCGGTCCTCGTCGTATACGGTCAGGTGGCTCATAGTCGTAATTGGATGGCGTTACTTCGAAACGAGTCTAAAAGATTATCTCGTCGAAATCATGCACGGTCTGGTGGCGGCCCCGCTCGATGTTGTCGTCGCGAACGAGCTGTATGGTCCGCATACTGGCTGCGGCGGCGGCGTCCAGCTCCGCTGCGACATCTGAGAGGAACAGGATGTCGCCGGCAGGCAGGCCGATGTGTTTCGCGATTGCCGCGTAAGAGCGCTGCTCGCGCTTGGGCCCGATACGTGTATCGAAGTAACCGGCGAACAACGGGCGGAGGTCGCCGGCATCGCTGTGACGGAACAACAGCTCCTGCGCTTGCGCGGACCCGCTGGAATACACGTAGATCGGCCGTCCGGTTTCGTGCCAACGTCGCAGGTTGCGCACGGCGTCGGCATAGACATGACCGGTGAAGTCGCCGGCGCGATAGCCGCGCTCCCAGACGAGACCCTGCAGCGCTTTCAGCGGTGTCGACTTTCGGTCTTCGTCGATCCACTCGAGCAGGGCTTCAATGACGCGCTCGGTGTCCGCGTCGGATTCACCGATTGCCTCGCGAACCTCGTCCAGCAGCGGCGCCACAGTGGAATCCCGCCGGCCTTTACGGACAAAGTCCGGCAGCGCGGATTTCGCGTAAGGAAACAGGATCTCGTGCACGAAGCCGATCGAGCTGGTCGTGCCCTCGATGTCCGTGAGTATCGCGCGCGGTGCCGTCGTCACGGCGCCGCTTGCCGTTCCTGCCAGGCGCAGGCCAGCAGGAACTCGAAACCCTCGACGTGCCGCTGGGCCTCTTCCACGTCCGCGCCCCAGGCATAGAGACCATGCCCGCGCACGAGGAAGCCGGGCGCTGTCAGCGTGCCGGATGTGAGACGCGAGACGACCGCTGCAGCCAGCTGAGCCATGTCCTGCGTGTTCTCGAACAAGGCGATCGTCAGTGATTCCTCGTGCGAGCGCACCTCCCTGATCGCCTTCTGCATTTCGAACCCGCTGACCTCAAGGTCAGTCGCCAGCGCCCGGGACAGTACGGTGGACGTCACCGAGTGCGTATGCAGTACGGCGCCTATAGCACGATCCTGCCGATAGAGCGCCGTATGCAGGGCAGCCTCTGCCGAGGGCCTCAGCCCGGCGTCGATCGCGGTGCCGTCAAGATCGCACAACATGAGATCGCCCGGGCCCAGGGTGGCTTTGTCCTTGCCGGACTGGGTGATCAGGCAATGCCACGTATCGGCGCGCAGCGAGAAATTGCCGCCCGTCGCGAGGCACCATAGCCGCTCGCCGAACAGGCGGCCGACGCGGCACAGCGCTGCGGCCTGTTCAGTGTTCATCGCAGGCGTTGGACGACGTGTCATTGTTGCTGCCCTGACCTATAACAGGTCGGATGGTAGCATCGGCGCAACTTTGCACCCGAGTACGCGGTAATTCTTGCCCTCTTAAATTTCGACGTATGGATCCCTGCAATTCTCAGGCAACGCCTGCTTTGAGAACAACTGTCGGGTTGTCGAAATTTCTCCCTGGCGATCAGTGTCCCG
>JBGTLY010000259.1:0-1682 GCA_041743865.1 Woeseiaceae bacterium | reverse complement strand
GCCGCGGTGCCGACGTCGTCGCCGTGGATGTGGCGCCCAGGCTCATCGAGGTCGCCCGGCAACGCCTGCCGGCGGATCTCGGTCCCGGCAGGGTCGATTTCAGGGTAGGCGATATGTGCGCTGTCGAACTCGGTACATTCGATCACGTCGTCGCAATGGATTCGCTGATTCACTACGCACGCAGCGACATTGCCGGCGCACTGGCCGCTCTGTGCGCTCGCACCCGCTATTCCGTTCTCTGCACCTACGCACCGCGCACGCCGGCGCTGGCCGCGATGCATTGGGTCGGACGCATGGTGCCGCATTCCGCGAACAGGGCGCCCGCCATCGTCCCCGTGCCAGCCAAAAAGCTCGCACGGCGATTGGATGCCGAACTTTCGGCCGATGGGTGGCACATCGTCAACCGGCACCGGGTAAGCAGGGCCTTTTACATCTCGGAGGCGATCGAACTCGGACGCTGATGGGGAAATTCTCAACAGCCATTGCGCGTGCTTGGACCCGGGTCGGCCCCGAGTTCCTTCCGTTTGCCGATGTGGCATCGAAGGAAGTGCCGTTGCACCGCTTCCTTCGCCTCGCGCTGTTCCAGGTGTCTGTCGGCATGGCCGTCGTTCTGCTGACGGGAACGCTCAATCGCGTCATGATCGTCGAACTGGCGGTGCCGGCGTGGCTGGTCGCCACGATGATTTCATTGCCGCTCGTGTTTGCCCCCTTTCGAGCACTGATCGGTTTTCGCTCCGACGTGTATAGCTCGGCGCTCGGCTGGCGCCGTGTGCCTTTCATCTGGATAGGCTCGCTGTTGCAGTTCGGTGGGCTCGCGATCCTGCCCTTCGCGTTGCTGATATTGTCCGGCGATACCCAGGGACCGATGGTGTACGGCCGGATTGCAGCGGCGCTCGCGTTCCTGCTCATAGGCGCAGGATTGCACACGACGCAAACGGCGGGACTGGCGCTGGCGACGGACCTGGCACGCGAAGAGTTCCGGCCACGCGTCGTCGCCTTGCTGTTCGTCATGCTTCTTCTGGGCATGCTGGTCAGTGCGTTGGCTTTTGGGTCGCTGCTGCAGGACTTCAGCCAACTGAAGCTGATACAGGTTATCCAGGGCGCTGCAGTCGTCACCATAGTTCTCAACCTGGTCGCACTGTGGAAACAGGAACCCCGTCATCGCCGCCCCGTAGTCGCCGAGCCGGAAACCGCCGATTTTTTCAGGTCATGGTGGGCGCTGCGCGAGGACCGTCGCACGGGGCGGCTGCTGGTCGCCGTGGCTCTCGGAACAACCGGGTTCGCGATGCAGGACATCCTGCTGGAGCCGTTCGGCGGCCAGGTCCTCGATCTCTCGGTAGGCGGCACGACCCGCCTTACTGCACTCCTTGCTGGCGGCATGCTGATTGCGTTCGGGCTCGCCGCACGCCGGCTTCAACGCGGTGTGGACGCCAATCGGCTCGCGGCGCACGGGGCATTGATCGGCATCGCGGGCTTTACCGTCGTGACATTCGTAAGCATCGTGCATTCGACCTGGCTGTTCGCCGGCGGCGTGCTGTTGATCGGTGTGGGCAATGGCCTTTTCGCGGTCGGGACCCTGACGGCGGCGATGAGCCTTTCCGGAGTCGACAACAACGGTCTCGCCCTCGGCGCATGGGGCGCCGTGCAGGCCACTGCCGCCGGCCTTGCCATTGCCCTGGGCG
>JBGTLY010000258.1:0-1607 GCA_041743865.1 Woeseiaceae bacterium | reverse complement strand
TGCGACGACAGCGTGCCCTGCAGGATGATGGCGGCGGGCTCGTCCGGCGATCGTCCGTGATCGACCAGCGACTGCAGCATT
Source organism: Woeseiaceae bacterium (assembly GCA_041743865.1). GTDB lineage: Bacteria > Pseudomonadota > Gammaproteobacteria > Steroidobacterales > Woeseiaceae > UBA1847. Next base: position 1,526 of record JBGTLY010000258.1, on the reverse strand, counting down.
TTCGGCAGCTGCTGCGGCCCGGCGTACGAAACGATCGCGCCGTCTAGCGTGGCGAGAGCGGTCCAGTCGATGCGGGCCTTTTCGCGGCCTTCATCCTCATGCCCGCGAACGAACGTGACCGTGTCGCCGCTGCCGGGATAGGTGATCGGCACGCCGGCGTAGGCGCTGGCGCCGATCCCGTGCGGGACGCCCGGCACCACCTCGTATTGCACGCCCTGTTCGTGCAGGAACAACGCTTCCTCGGCGCCCTGGTCGAACAGAAACGGATCGCCCCACTTCAGCCGTGCGACGGTCTTGCCCTCGCGCGCCTTTTCGGCGAGCAGGAAGCAGATCGCATCCTGGTCGCGAGGCTCCGGCGCGGCGCTGCCAACGTCGATGCGCTCGGCATGCTCGGGCGCGATTGCGAGCAGGTCGGGATGCACAAGGTGATCGAAGATCACCACGTCGGCTTTCTGCAGGCAGCGAAACCCGCGCAGGGTAATGAGGTCGGGCGCGCCGGGTCCGGCGCCGATCACGTAGACGATCGCTTTCACACGGGAATACTACAGGAGTCAGGCTGTCAGGTCGTCAGGCACTCAGGTTACGAGGTCATCAGTCTCGACGGCCTGACTGCCTGACTGCCTGTTACGACACCGGGCCGTAGTAGCCGCGTTTGGTGCGCGCGATGCCATTGGGCCGCGTGACCTGCACGACAATTCGCCGGAACGCGCCGTCGCGCCGCGGGTTCTTCGACGCATAGCCCATCGAATACTGGCTCGACAGCTCGTCGGCAATCTGGCCGTAGACCTCCTTCAGCTCTTCGATCTGTTTCGCGAAGAATGCGCGGCCGCCGGTTTCCTGCGCCAGCTGCCGCAGCACGAATTCAGCTTCGCGGAATCCCCTGAGCGCGCTGGTCTCGCGCGGTTGCAGGCCAATCGTGTAGATCGCCGTTTCGGAGCGCTTGGCGAGTTCGAGCACTTCTTCGAAACTCACCAGGCTCGAGGTGTCTTCGCCGTCGGACAGTACGACGATCGCCTGGCGCCTGATCTCGTCCGGGTTCTTGGCTTTCACCTTCGCCAGTTCCTTCAGCGAGATGTAGACGGCGTTGTGCAGCGCCGTGGAGCCGCCGGAGGAGGTGCTGCGAATCGCGGTCTCGAGTGCCTCGGCCTGGTTGGTGAAGCCCAGTTTGATTTCGACGCGGCTGTCGAAGTCGACGACCTGGGCCAGGTCCTGCGGCCGGATGCGTCTCGCGAATCCGATCGCGGCCTCCTGCGCGTTCTCCATGCGCTGCTCCATGCTGGCGCTGGAGTCGATCAGCAGCGACAGCGCGATCGGCAGGTTGGTGCGGTTGAAGTAGGTGAGCTCCTGCTTCGCGCCGTCTTCGAACACCGAGAACTCTTCCTGGTTGATGTCGGTGACATACCTGCCCTGCGGATCGGTCACGGTCACGTTCAACGACACGACTTCGACGCCGGCGCGGAAGACCTGCGATTTGTCGGGTGTCTGGGGTGCCTGTGCTGCCGGAGGTGCGGGTACGACCGCCTGCC
>JBGTLY010000257.1:0-9115 GCA_041743865.1 Woeseiaceae bacterium | reverse complement strand
GCGGAACCAGTGTCGCCGGCGTGACCATAAGTTCGAGCGACCAGAACTCCTTCCTGCCCATGATGTACGCCATAGGCTCGCCGGCGAGGCGGCGAGCCAGGGTTTGCCCGAGTCGCGCCAGTGCCTCTGCATCCGGCGTATCCTCGGGGTGCGCGAACAGGTAGCTGCGCGGCATGTCGATTGCCCGACCGAGCAACAGCTCGGCCTCGAGCCGGGCGGAGTCGCTTACCGCGGAAAGCCGTTCCGCGAGCGAGGCGAGCAACGTCCGAAGCGTCGGACTGCCGCTGACCGGACAACCGGGCTGGTTATGCGCGCTGCCGCTCACGTACACTCGACGATGATTTCAGAAAAAACCAATGGCCCAAGCCCTGCGATGAATGTGTATTCCAATATCCTCGAGATGGTCGGCAATACGCCGCTGCTCGAGGTGACCCGCCTCGATACCGGTCCCTGCCAACTCTACCTCAAGCTGGAGCTCTTGAATCCCGGCGGGTCAATCAAGGATCGTATCGGAATCTCGATGATCGAACAGGCAGAAGCGCGCGGGGACATCCGTCCCGGCGATACGCTGGTCGAAGCGACCGCGGGCAATACCGGCATCGGGCTCGCACTGGTCGCCGCGCAAAAGGGCTACCGGCTCGTCCTCGTGCTGCCCGACAAGATGAGCCAGGAAAAAATCTTCAACCTGCGGGCAATGGGCGCCGAGGTCGTGCTGACGCGTTCCGATGTCGGCAAGGGCCACCCGGAGTACTACCAGGACCTCGGCAAGCGCATTGCGGAAGAACGCAGCGCGTACTTCATCAACCAGTTCGGAAACCCCGACAACCCGCTGGCCCACGAGCAGGGGACGGGCCCGGAGATTGTCGAGCAGACGGGCGGTAAGTTGGATGCCATCGTGCTCGGTGTCGGTTCGAGCGGCACGGTGTCCGGCCTGTCCCGGTACCTGCGCGAGCACGCACCGCAGGTCGACCTGATCCTCGCCGATCCTGAGGGATCCGTGCTCGCGGATTACATCAACAAGGGAGAATTCGGCGAGAGCGGCAGCTGGCTCGTCGAGGGGATCGGCGAGGACTTCATTCCCGACATCGCGGATTTTTCGCAGGTCAGGAAGGCTTACTCGATCAGCGACGCCGAGTCCTTCGCAACCGCCCGCGAGCTGTTGCGCAAGGAAGGTTTGCTGGCCGGCTCCTCGACGGGGACGCTCCTCGCGGGAGCACTGCGTTACTGCCGCGAACAGCGAACGGCGAAAACAGTGGTCAGCTTCGCGTGTGACACCGGCAACAAGTATCTTTCGAAGCTCTACAACGATTTCTGGATGGAGGACCAGGGCTTCATCGCACGCGAGGCATACGGGGACCTGCGGGACCTCATCGGCCGCCCGCATGGCGAACGCGCGACGATTACGGTCGGGCCCACCGACATCGTGACCACCGCGCACAATCGATTGCGCAATGCCGGCTTCTCGCAGCTGCCCGTCATGTATGACGGACAGCTCGTCGGGGTCATCACCGAGGATACGATCCTGCGTTTTGTCTTCGGCCGGCCCGAACTCCTGACGGCAACGGTCGAGGAAGCGATGGAGTCGGCGTTCATCCAGCTCGACACGTCGACGAGCATCAATAACCTGGTGGCAATGCTCCGTGTGCAGCCGTACGCTGCGATCATGGACGGAGACGAATTTCTGGGCCTGATCACCCGCTCCGACGTGCTGAACTACCTGCGCCGGCAGATCTGAGGAACTTATGCAGGACGACGACCGCAAGTTCGCGACCCGAGTCATACATGCCGGCCAACATCCGGACCCGACGACCGGCGCAATCATGACGCCGATTTACGCGACCTCGACGTACGTGCAGGAAAGCCCGGGACGACACAAGGGCTACGAATACTCGCGCACCCACAACCCGACGCGCCAGGCATTCGAACGATGCCTCGCGGACCTCGAGGGCGGCAGCCACGGGTTCGCCTTTGCCTCGGGGATGGCGGCCACGGCCACGATTCTCGAGCTGCTGGACAGCGGCTCGCACGTCATCGCCATGGATGACCTGTACGGTGGCACGCGACGTTTGTTCGACGGCGTGCGCAAGCGCAGCGCAGGGTTGGAATTCAGTTTCGTCGACCTGACGGACCCGGACGTGCTCGAGCCGGCGCTGCGCGAGAACACCCGCATGATCTGGGTGGAAAGCCCGAGCAATCCCCTGCTGAAGATCGTCGATTTTGAGGCGATCGTGGAGCTCGCCCGGGCGCGAAACATGCTCGTCGTTGCCGACAATACCTTTGCGACGCCTTGCCTGCAGCGGCCGATCGAGTACGGGGTGGATATCGTGATGCACTCGGCGACGAAGTTCATCAACGGCCACTCTGACATGGTGGGGGGCGTCGCTGTCACGGCCGACGCAGATCTGGCCGAACGCCTGGCCTACCTCTCAAACGCAATCGGTGCGATCGCCGGCCCGTTCGACAGCTTCCTGGCCCTGCGCGGCGTCAAGACGCTGGATGTGCGCATGGAACGCCATTGCAGCAATGCGCTGGCGATCGCCGGTTGGCTCGAACGCGATCCACGCGTCGCTCGCGTGATCTACCCGGGCCTGCCCTCGCATCCGCAGTACGAACTCGCGATGCGGCAGATGTCCGGGTTCGGCGGGATCGTTACGTTTTTCATCGATGGCGACCTGGACCGCGCGAGAAGCTTTCTCGAACGTTGCACGCTGTTCGCGCTCGCGGAAAGCCTGGGCGGCGTCGAGAGCCTGGTCGATCATCCAGCTATCATGACTCACGCGTCGGTACCGGTCGCACAACGCGAAGCGCTCGGCATCGATGACCGGTTGATCCGCCTGTCGGTCGGCATCGAGGACATCAACGATCTGTTGGCGGACATCGAGCAGGCCCTGTCGCACCCGTAGGAGCGGGCCACGCCCACGATGTGCGGGACCATGCCACGCGCGCGATTGTAGGAGCGGGCCACGCCCGCGATCGGGCGTCAAATCGCGCGCATGGCGCGCTCCTACGGCTAATTTGATAAAGCGGCGAGCTGCTCGGCCTCGTATTCATTGATGAGCGGCTGGATGACCGGGTCGAGGTCGCCAGCGAGAATCTCGTCGAGCTTGTAGAGCGTCAGGTTGATGCGGTGGTCGGTTACGCGGCCCTGCGGAAAATTGTAAGTGCGAATACGCTCGGAGCGATCGCCGGAACCGACGAGCAGTTTGCGTTTTTGCGCCTGTTCGTTCCGTTGCGCCGTTACCTTCGCGTCCAGCAGCCGGGCTTGCAGGAGCGACATCGCGCGTGCACGATTCTTGTGCTGCGAGCGCTCGTCCTGGCACTCCACGACGATTCCGGAGGGCAGGTGCGTGAGCCGCACCGCCGAGTCCGTCTTGTTCACGTGCTGTCCGCCGGCGCCCGAGGCGCGGTAAGTATCGACCCTGAGGTCAGACGGGTTGATGTCCTCCGCTTCCACTTCATCCGGTTCCGGGAGTACGGCCACCGTGCAGGCCGATGTATGTATGCGACCTTGGGACTCGGTTGCCGGCACGCGCTGCACCCGGTGCGCGCCGGATTCGAACTTGAGCTGTGCATAGATGCCGCTGCCACTGACGCGACTGATAATTTCCCTGTAACCGCCGTGCTCGCCTTCGCGCTCGCTCAGGATCTCGACCTGCCAGCCCATCTGCTCGGCATAGCGCGAGTACATGCGGAACAGGTCGCCGGCGAAGATGGCGGCTTCGTCGCCGCCGGTGCCCGCGCGCACTTCCAGGAAAATGTTCGCATCGTCGTACGGGTCGGGCGGGATCAGAGACTTCTGCAGTTCCGAGAGCAGCGTATCCCGCCTCGCGACGAGCATCTCGAGTTCTTCCTCGCCCATGGCGCGCAGCTCCGCATCCTTGTCCTGCGCCATTTCTTGGGCAGCGTCGATGTCGCGGTCGAGTCCTTCGTAACGGCGGAACAGCCCGACAACGGGTTCCACGCGTGCGTATTCCTTCGACAGGTCCCGAAACCGGGACTGGTTGCCGATGACGTCAGGTTCCGAGAGCAGCGCGGAAACCTCCTCGAAGCGATCGCGGACGGTTTCCAGCTTGGAACGTATGGAGTCCTTCATGAATTGCCTTGATCCCGGTCGATGCCGAACAACGCTCGTGCGACCGCAATCGTCTCCTCGTCCGAAGTTTCGCCGGCTTCCCGCAGCCGGACGCTCGGATTGTGCAGCAGCTTCTTCATCAACGCGGCGGTGGCGTATTCGAGCACCTCGTCCACGCTGGCGCCCCGGGCCAGCCGCCGCCGCGCCTGCTCGAGAACTTCTGCACGCAGCCCCTCGCCCTGGTCGCGCAGCGTCGTGATGATCGGCGCAACCTGCTTCGACCGCTCGATGGACAGGTAGCGCGCGATCTCGTCGTCCAGGATGCGGTTCGCATCGACGGCTGCGGCTTCCCGGTTACCCTGGCCCTCGAGGATGACCTTCTCGAGGTCGTCGATCGTGTACAGGTAGACGTCGTCAAGCTCGCCGACCGCAGGTTCGATGTCCCTCGGCACCGCGATGTCGACGGCGAAGATCGGCTTGCGCTTGCGCAGCCGGATTGCGTCGCGAACCGCTGCTGCCCTCACGACCGGGTCGGCGCTGGCAGTGGACGTAATCAGGATATCCGCCTCGGGTAAGGTACCGTCGAGTTCGGAAAGCGGCAGCGCGAAACCGCCGAATTCCTGTGCGAGCTCGAGCGCGCGCTCCACGTTACGATTCGCCACGAACAGCCGGCCGATTCCCCTGGCCCGGAGGTGGCGCGCGACGAGTTCAATCGTGGTACCGGCGCCGACCAGCACTGCGGTGTGCTGCCCGAAGCCGGCAAAAAACTGTTGCGCGAGACTCACTGCGGCATAGGCCACGGACACCGGGCTCGACCCGAGCCGCGTGTCGGTGCGCACTTTCTTGGCTACCGAGAAACTGTGCTGGAACAGGCGGCCGAGCGCCGGTCCCAGGGTGCCGGTGTCATGCGCTTTCCGATAGGCGTCTTTCAGCTGGCCCAGAATCTGCGGCTCGCCAAGCACCATCGAGTCCAGCCCGCACGCGACCCGGAAGACGTGCCGGATTGCATCGTCGCCCGACCTGGCGAACAGGGCTTCGCCGAGCCCGGTGGCGAGGCGCCGGTCGCTGTGCAGCCAGTCCGCAATCCGGCCATGGGCGTCGCTATCGCAGATGACATAAAACTCGGTCCGGTTGCAGGTGGACAGTAGTACCGCCTCGTCGACGCCGGGGAGGTCCCGTACAGCCTCGAGGGCCCGCGTCACGTCACTGCCGTCGAAGACGACCTGTTCGCGAATTTCGACAGGTGCCGTGGTATGGTTCAGGCCGAGTATTTTGAGCGGCATAGCTGACTTTGGCGCGCTGCCAGCCCGGCAGCCGCATGAAAATGCATGGGCAGCGCGTATGATAAGCGAACTGGCGACCCGGTTCCTTGTCTGTATGGACATGGAGACCTCGCCAATACGGCTTTGACCGGCCACTGAGTAAGGGCACTGACCGGTACCCGACACGTAAGGACATCATGACTGCACACCTACGACGCCTGCCGGCTAACCTGGCCGCCGCGGCAATCCTCATATTGGGCCTGGCCGGCGCTGCGCGCGCCGATGAAGCCCGCGAAACCGATGCGAGTGCACACGTGTTGCAGGCCGAAATCGCCTTGCACCGCATGGACTACCTGCAGGCGGCTCGCGAGTATCGCCTTGCTGCCGAGCTGAGTGACAGCGTGGAAATCGCCCGTCAGGCCACGCGGATCGGCTCGAGTTACGGGTTTACGGAGGACGCGATCGCATCGGCGCAGCGCTGGCTCGAGCTCGAAGAAGGCAACGACGAGGCCCTTTTTCACCTGGGGCGGCTCGAACTTCAACAGGGCGACACGCGCGCCGCGACGCGGACTTTGCAGGCCCTGCTCGAAAAAGGCGAAGGGCCGGAGGACCAGCGGCTATTGTCATTGACCGCTGTGCTCAGTGAAGCCGAGGACGCGGAGTCTGCCTACAAGGTGATGCGCACCCTCGCGAAACCCTATAAAGACTCTGCAACGGCGCATTACGCCACAGCCGTCACGGCCCTGCAGGCCGGCGAAGTCGAGGATGCGCGCGAACTCGCCGAGGATGCGATGGCACTCGAGCCTGACGACTGGCTGGAGATGCGCATCGGGCTTCTGGTCGGCCGGATACTCCTGCTCGAAGGCAAGGAGGACGAGGCCATCAGTTCCGTGGCGAAGTTGATCGGCGACGATCCGCAACCCGACCCGAGCGCACGCATGGAGCTCGCGCTCCTGATGCTTTCGGTGGGCCGCGATGATGACGCGCTGAGCCAGGTGAACCAGATCCAGTACGAGACCGGCAACAATCCCGATGCCCTGCGACTGATGGCGATCATCAACTTCCGCCAGGAGAATCTCGACGCGGCGCGCGAGGACTTCGAGGACCTGCTGGCAAGCGGGCAGCACACGATGGACGCGTTGTTTTACCTGGCAAGGATTGCGGACACGCGCGGCGAGACCGATCGCGCAATCAGCCTGTACTCGCAGGTGGCGGCGGGTGACCATACCGTGACCTCGCAACGGCGCGCGGCCGCCATGATCGCACTGGACAAGAAGGCGCCCGCGACGGCACTCGACAAGCTGGACGAGTTCGCGCGCGAACATCCGCTGTATGCGGTGGACATGGTGCAGTCGAAAGCGCAGTTGCTTGCCGCCCTCGAACGTTATCCGGAGGCACTGGACTACTACGACCGGATGATGGAATTCCGGCCCGATTCGGAAAGCGTCATGCTGGGCCGGGCCGAGCTCCTCCTCCGGATGGGCGAACTCGACGAATCCATCGGCCAATACGAGGTCGCGGTGAAGCGCTGGCCCGACAGTGCCCTCGCGCTGAACGCGCTCGGTTACACCCTGGCTGACCGGACCGATGAGTACCGTCAGGCCGAAAAGCTGATACGCAAGGCCATCAAGCTCGAGCCCGAAAACCCGGCCATCATCGACAGCCTCGGGTGGGTACTGTACAAGCTCGGCCACCACGAGGAAGCGCTCGCCGAGCTCGAACGCGCTTACGAGATGTTCGACGACCCGGAAGTGGCCGCGCACATCGTCGAGGTGCTCGCGGCGCTCGAGCGCGAGGACGAGGCGCTTGCACTGCTCGAGACGGCGGAAGAAAAAACGCCGGAGAGCAAACTCCTGGCTGCCGTCCGCGAGCGGATTTTTCCCGATGTCGCCGAAGAATAGCCCGGGGTGCACAGGCAGGGACTGCGGCTGATCGGCCGGGTCCGGCCCGCCCGGGCGTTGTCCGTGTTCGTCGCTGCGGCCACGCTCGCCGGCTGCGCAACGCAACGCGGCGTGGACCTGCCGGATATCAGCGACTGGGACCGGCGAACGTCTGTCCTCGGGAACCTCGACGAATTCGAGTTCAGCGGCCGCGTTGGCGTGCAGTACGCGGATGACGGATTCAACGGCAAGCTCCGCTGGGAACAGGCAGGCACGGCGTTCGACGCGCGGCTCAGCGGGCCCCTCGGTATCGGCACGGTCCTCATCGAAGGCGATGCGCGGGCGGTGGAGGTGACGGATAAAGACGGCGTCCGGACCGAGCTGCACGACGTCGAGGCGGACCTCTACGAGCGCTACGGCTGGACGATCCCCGTGGAAAGCCTGCGCTATTGGGCGCTCGGCATTCCCGATCCGCGCGTTCCCGCTGAAACCGAGTTCGGATCCGATGGCGCGCTCACATTGCTGAGGCAACGAGGCTGGACGGTAACCGTCAGCGGCTACCGGGATGCCGGCGGCGGGCAGCAGATGCCGGCGAGGCTTACCGCAGAGAGTCCGGAGACGCGCGTGCGACTGGTCATCGACCGGTGGATATTCAACGAAGCGACCGCCCCCTGACAGCGCAGTCGCGTTGACACCCTACAAGCGGCCAATCACAATTGCGCCCCTTACGCGTGCAGAGGTTCGTGTGCGTGGCTCTACTCCGGTTTTTGGGGCGTAGCCAAGTGGTAAGGCAACGGGTTTTGATCCCGTCATGCGCAGGTTCGAATCCTGCCGCCCCAGCCATCCTGAACGACAGGGGGTTTCGTGGATCTCGCAACGATGGCCGTTTTTTCCGGGAATGCACACCCGGAGCTCGCCCATGATATTGCTCGCTGCCTGCACGTTCCCCTGGCGCGTGCCTCTGTCGGCCGCTTCTCGGACGGGGAGATCAATGTCGAGATTCTCGAGAATATTCGCGGCCGCGAGACATTCATCATCCAGCCGACCTGTCCGCCGACCGCGGAAAACCTCATGGAACTCCTTGTCATGGTCGACGCGGCGCGCCGGGCATCGGCAGCACGCATCACAGCCGTCATTCCCTATTTCGGCTACGCCCGCCAGGACCGGCGGCCGCGCGCGGCGCGCGTACCGATCACGGCCAAGCTCGTCGCGAAACTGATCGGGGCTGCAGGTGTCGACCGTGTGCTGACGGTGGACCTGCACTCCGACCAGATCCAGGGCTTTTTCGACATCGCGGTGGACAATGTCTATGCCTCGCCGTTGCTTCTCGGCGACGTCTGGAAGCAGAAATACCAGGACATGGTGGTCGTGTCGCCCGACGTGGGCGGCGTGGTCCGGGCCCGCGCACTGGCCAAGCGGCTGGACGATGCCGACCTTGCCATCATCGACAAACGGCGCGACCGGGCCAACCAGTCCGAAGTCATGAATATCATCGGGCAGGTCGAGGGCAAGAACTGCGTAATGATCGATGACATGGTGGACACTGCCGGCACGCTGTGCCACGCGGCCGCCGCACTTAAAACCCGTGGGGCGGCGTCGGTCGCCGCCTACATCACGCACGCCGTGTTGTCCGGGCCTGCGGTCAGGCGCATCACGGAGTCCGACCTCGACGAGATGGTCGTGACCGACACCATCCCCCTCAAGGAAGAGGCGCGGAAATGCCCGAAGATTCGCCAGTTGTCGGCGGCCAACCTGCTCGCCGAGACCATGCGTCGCATTTCCGACGAGGAATCGGTGTCCTCGCTCTACGTCGACTGATCGTAGGAGCGCGCCATGCGCGCGATCGCGGCCATGGGCCGCTCCTACCGCGCGTTGATGACCGTAGGAGCGCGCCATGCGCG
>JBGTLY010000256.1:0-5013 GCA_041743865.1 Woeseiaceae bacterium | reverse complement strand
AAGCGCTGTCGGCTCTGGACGAGGCCACACTCGCGACGGAATTGGGCGATGTCCTGGACGCTCGCCGCCGCCGGGCGCTGCTCGCTCGCCGCGACGAACTGCTTAAGCCGTAGGAGCGCCCCATGGGCGCGAAAGCGGCCGCCGCAATATCGCGCCCATGGGGCGCTCCTACGGCTCAATGACCGCGATGCACTCGATTTCCACGCGGGCGCCCAGGGCAAGTCCGCTGACGCCAAGGGCGCTGCGGGCGGGCGGGTTCGGGAAGAAGGTCCGGTAAACTTCGTTCATCGCGCCCCACTCCGCCATGTCCGCGAGAAACACCGTGCACTTGACGACACGTTCCATCGAGGAGCCGAAGCGTTCGACGCTGGCCCTGATATTTTCCAGTGTCTGCCGTGTCTCCGGCTGTATGCCGCCCGGCGGGAGCTGGCCGGTGTCCGGGGCGATGCCGATGGCCCCGGAGAGGAACAGCAGATCGCCGACACGTACGGCGGCGGAGAAGGGCAGGTTCATGGTCTCGGCGCCGGGCGTCTGCAGGTACTCGATCGTGGGCGGAGCTTCCCCCACCGGCGGTGGCAGTACGGGTGACTGATCGGCGCACGCGCCAAGTGACGTCAGGCCAATGGCAAATAGATATCGTTTCATGAGCGGACTCCTCAAATGTCACCGGCGGCCGCGGCGGCCCGGATCCGGTCGGCGGCGCGAAAAGCGAGCGCCATGATGGTCATGGTGGGTTGGCCCCGTCCGGAGCTGACGAAACTCGATCCGTCGCAGATAAACAGGTTTGGCACGTCGTGGCTCCGGTGATCGCGGTTCACCACTGAACTGGCCGGATCGTCCCCCATGCGGCAGGTGCCGAGCAAGTGCGCACCCGAGGCGGTCGGTATGACCGGCAGGCGCCAGGATTTCCTCGCGCCGGCCGCATCGAGTATCGCCATGCCCTGCTCGAGCAGGAAAGAAGCCGTGGCCAGGTCGTCGTCGTGGTCGCGGTACGTGACGCGGATCGCGGGCCGTCCCCATCGATCTTTGCTCACCGGGTCCAGCGTGATGTTGTTGCGATCGAGTGCGAGTGACGTCGTGCTGCCGACGATGCACATCTGGCGTGTAAAGTTGTGTGCGATCTCCGCCTTGAAGGTCTCGCCCCAGGTCGGCACGTCCGGCGGCATCCCCATGACGGCGTGCAGTATGGGTGTCGCGGACCAAAGCGGCCGTGCATCGAGCCCGCCTCCCCCGTAGAAGCCACGCGCCGGGTTCGTATCGTAGAAGTCGTGAACGATGCGTGTAACCTGCACGCCCTTGTAGTCGTTGAGCGCTTCGTCGAATACGCCCTGGGCGGAGGAGTGCGCGTTGAACATGAGGTTCCGGCCGACGAAGCCGCTGGAGTTCGCCAGTCCGTCCGGGAAACGCGCGCTCGCCGACATGAGGAGCAGGCGCGGCGTTTCGGCGCCATTGGCAGAGACGATGACCGCCTTCGCCCTCTGGCCGCGCTCACGGCCGTCGCGATCGTAGTACAGGACTTCGCTGGCGCGCCCTTTCGCATCTGTGTCTATGCGAAAAACCGCCGACTCCGGGCGGATCTCACAATGACCGCTCGCTTCGGCCAATGGAATCATCGCCGCAAGCGTCGAGGACTTCGCACCGATTTCGCAGCCGAAGAACATGCAGTAGCCGCAGTTGATGCAGGCCGGCCGGCCATTGAACGGCTGCGACAGGATGGCGTGCGGTTCGGGCTGGCAGGTGAGGCCGAGCTTTTTCGCACCGCGTTCCATCAGGACGCCCGAGGATTTGACGGGTATCGGCGGCAGCGGAAAGGGCTTCGAGCGCGGGGCATCGTTCGGGCCGGGTGCGCCGGAGACCCCGATTTCCCAGTCCACCCGGGTGTAATAAGGTTCGAGGTCTTCGTAACGAATCGGCCAGTCGGCGAAATGAGTGCCGGCGATCGGCCCCAAAACGCTGCGCTCCATGAAATCGATTTCCCGCAGCCGCCAGAAGTTTCCGGTGAAATGCACGCTGGAGCCGCCAACGCCTTGGGCATATTCGACCGATGGCCGGGCCGGTACCACCGCGGTGTTGGCCTCGTCGTGGCGGAAGGTCTGTCCGGTCATGCGCGTGCCGCCGCCCATGAGCTCGTCGCGAAACAGGACGGCGAGCTCGTCGTGCACGAAATCGGCGCTCCTTCGATACGGGCCCTGCTCCAGGACGACGACATCGAAGCCCGCTGTGCTCAGTTCCTTCGCGAGAATACCGCCGGCCGAGCCGGAGCCGATAATGACGAAGTCGACCGCGTCGTCCAGTGCATACGCAGGGCTAGCTGTCACTGCTGCTCTCCTGCGCCGCGGCGTCGTAAAAGCCGAACGGGTAAGTCCACGCGCCGTGATGCCCATCGAACCCGACGAGGCTCCAACCCACGCTGTCCCGGTTACCGCCGTAGCGACTCATCGCAAAGAATCCGAACAAGGTCATGAGCCGCACAAGTTCGAAAAAGGGGCCGCTTTCGATTGCGCGCAACGCGTCGTCCTGCGCACCGGGCGACAGTCCCGCGAAATTCGTGCCGAGCGTTGCGTTGAAATTAGAAAGTTCCGCGAGCGCCCAGGGCATGGCTTCGGCCATATCGGTGGCGAATGCCTGGTCGAAGAAATGGATGACACCGGCTTCCGTCGCGCCCGGCGTTTCGGTGGTCGGGATCACGCGGGCAGCCATCGCCGCAAAGTCGCGAGCCGGTTCGACGCCGAGCACCGTGAAAGCCGCAGCGTCCTGTTTCGCCGAGCACGCAGCCTGTGCGAGGAGAGCGATGGCCGCGGGTCCGAGACGGCACAAAAGGGTGGTCGACGTCGCGCCTGCCGACAGCAGGAACCGGCGCCGTGACAGCGGCTCGTATGGCGTCTCGTTGCTGGCCATGGTCTCCCCTGCGGTGTTCCCGGGTAGAAGCCAAAGCCAATGATGTCAGCGGCGGTACCCCGGGGCCATGCACCGTGTGGCAAGAGCCCACGCGGCGCAGGAGGACACTAGCACATGCGCTCTGCCGGGTAACTCACTGCGAGTCGCCGTATAATCCTGCACTGAACCGGGGCACAAGAGCTGCAGGCAACTATGGGCCGACTGACGACGCACGTACTGGACACGGCCAATGGCCGCCCGGCAGCAGGCGTTGCCGTGCGCGTGTACCGTGTCGATGGCGAGCGGCATCTCCTGGCATCGACGATGACGGACACCGACGGCCGTACAGCGCGTGCGCTGGTCGAAGGCCAGGCTTTCGCGGACGGACAGTACGAGATCGAATTCGACCTCGGAGCGTACTTCAGGCCGGCCGGGGATGCCGGCGCTGCACCTTTTCTCGACACGGTGGTCGTGCGAGTCAATCTCGCCGGCGCGGGAACCTACCACGTGCCTCTGCTCGCCTCGCCGTGGAGTTACGCAACCTACCGGGGCAGCTGATGAGGTCCCAAGCTGTCGCGCCGCCCCCCACCCCCTCGTCGACCGTTCGCTTCGTCCTCGATGGCGAGATCGTCGAACTCGAGAACCCGGACCCGACGCGGACGATCCTGCAATACCTGCGCGAGGACCTGCGGCGCACCGGCACCAAGGAGGGCTGCGCCGAAGGCGACTGCGGCGCGTGTACCGTCGTCATCGGCACGCCAGGCCCGGACGGCCTCTGTCTCGAGCCTGCCAATGCCTGTATCCGATTTGTCCCGACACTGGATGGCACGGAGCTTTTCACGGTGGAATCGCTGGCTGCGGCGGACCGGCTGCACCCTGTGCAACGCGCCCTCGTCGAAATGCACGGGTCCCAGTGCGGATTCTGTACCCCTGGCTTCGTGATGTCCCTGTTCGCGCTTTTCAAGGACGCGGCGTTCAACGCCATCGACCGGCCAGGGAGGCGCGATATCGACGACGCCCTGGCGGGGAATCTGTGCCGTTGCACTGGTTACCGCCCCATCATCGCGGCAGCGGACGCGATGTACGAGCACTCGATGGACGAATCGGACTGGCTCCGTAGTCCCGGCCGGGACGTCAGCCTGCCGGTGGAGCGGCAGGATCGCCTGCGCGCCGTCACTCGCGACCGGCCCCTTGATATCTGCCGCGATGGCCGGCGCTTTACCGCGCCGAACAGCATCGACGAAGTCACCGCGGCTCTTGCCGCGCGGCCGGCGGCGACGATCCTGGCCGGTGGTACGGACATCGGCTTGTGGGTAACGAAGGGACACCGCGACCTCGTCGATATCATTCACATCGGCCGCGTGCGGGAACTGCAACGTATCGACGTGGCCGGCGGCAATCTCGAGATCGGCGCCGCCGTCTCGCTCGCGGACGCAACAGCGGAGATCGTCGTCCGCTATCCGGGCCTTGCCGAGATGTTCGCGCGATTTGCTTCCCCGCCGATTCGCACGACGGGCACGCTGGTCGGCAATCTTGCCAACGGCTCGCCGATCGGCGATTCCCTGCCGCCGCTGATGGCGCTGGAATCGACGCTCCTCCTGCGCTCCGCGGACGGCCAGCGTGAAGTTCCGCTCGACGCCTTTTACGTCGACTATGGTGTCAAGGCGCTCGAGCCTGGCGAATTCGTTGAAGCCGTGCGGGTGCCCTTGCCCGACGGGGATCCGATCGTACGCTGCTACAAGGTCTCGAAGCGTTTCGACCAGGACATCTCGGCGGTCTGCGCAGCGTTCAACATTGCCCTCCAGGGACCGAGCGTGACGACGGCGCGTATTGCCTTCGGCGGTATGGCAGCCACGGTGCGCCGCGCGCCGCGCTGCGAGGCGGCGCTTCTTGGACAGCCGTTTACCCCCGCAACGATAGCTCGGGCCGCCGCGGCGCTCGCCGATGACTACACCCCTTTGAGCGACATGCGGGCATCTTCCGGCTATCGCCTGCGCGTGGCGCAAAACTTGCTCCGGCGCTTCCATGCCGACGCGAACGATGCGGCTGCGACCAATGTGTACAACTATGGACGCGCCGGTTAAGCCCGCTATTGCCGTCGCCGGACAGAGCGTGGGCAAGCCGTTGCCGCACGAC
>JBGTLY010000255.1:0-7735 GCA_041743865.1 Woeseiaceae bacterium | reverse complement strand
CGCGCATGGCGCGCTCCTACGGTTGGTGTCTGATCGCGCGCATGGCGCGCTCCTACGGTTGGTGTCTGATCGCGCGCATGGCGCGCTCCTACGGCATGCCGCGCGCTAGCAGGCGGGTGCCGGCGATTTCACTGCGCAGTACCGCAGAGATTTTCTCCGGTTGCATGGGGCGGCTGATCAGGTAGCCCTGGGCGAGGTCGCAGCGACATTCCTTGAGGAATTCGAGTTGCGACAAGGTCTCTACACCCTCGGCTGCTACCTCGATATCCAGTCCGCGCGCCATCGCGATCGCGGCGCGCACGATACGCTGGTGGCTGCCGTTGTCGGCAATATCGCTGATCAGCGACGGGTCGAGCACGAAGCTGTCGATGAAGCCGTTATCCAGCGATTCGAAGGAAACGTCGCCAATGCCGAAGTGATCCAGTGACAGGCGCACGCCAAGTTTGCGCAGGCCCTTGAGGGTTTCGATCTCGGCACTGCGTTTGCGTACGACGTCGCCATCGCCGATCTCGAGTTCCAGGCAGCCCGGATCCAGCGCGTTGTTGGCGAGGGTATTGGCGACGCAGTCGATCAGACGCGTATGCAAGAGCTGCTGCGGCGAAAGGTTGACGGCGATGGAGAGGTCCGGCAGTTCGAATCGCCGCTGCCAGTCCGCCAGCTGCCGGCAGGCGTGTTCGATGACCCAGTCCCCGGCGGAATGAATGAGCCCGCTCGATTCGAGGATCGGCAGGAAACGTGCCGGCGCCAGCAAGCCGAATCGGGGATGCTGCCAGCGCAGCAGCGCCTCCAGTCCGATGAGGCGTCCGGACGCGAGATCGATTCGCGGCTGGTAGTGCAGCGCGAACTCGTTGCGCACCAGGGCATGTCGCAGCCCGATTTCGAGTTCCTCGCGCTGCGCCAGCTTGTTGTTGAGGGTGTTCGAGTAGTACTGGAAGCGCCCGCCACCGCGCTTCTTGGCCTCCTGCATCGCAACATCCGCGGCCTTGACGAGACGCTCGGGCTCGTTGCCCGATTCGGGGCTCAGGGCGATACCGATGCTCGGCGTTGCGTAGACCTCGCTGCGACCCGGCGCGTACTTTTCCGACAGCACGAGCAGGAGTTTTTGCGCTGCCGCCGCGGCATTGGCCACCTCGCCGAAGTCCTCGAGGCAGACCACGAAACCATCGCCACCCCAGCGTGCCGGGTAGTCGCCGATGCGCAGGTTGCGCCGCAAGCGTTCCGCAATCTCGACCAGTACCGCATCGCCCGCGTCGTGACCGAGCGTGTCGTTGACTGACTTGAAGCGGTCGAGATCGATGAACAGGACCGCGAGCGAGAGCGTTTTGCGCTGGCTACGCCCGATGGCACGCGACAGGTGCTCGAGAAACGCGCTGCGATTCGGCAGCCCCGTCAGTTCGTCGTAATGAACACGGCGTCGCAGTTCAATGGTTTGCCGTGTCGACTCAGTGGTGTCCCGGAAGGTCACGACGCCGCCAACGAGCTCGCCATCGGCATCGTAGAGACCCTGGCCGTTCACGTTGAGCCATGTGTCCGGCTGACCGGGTACACGCCAGATGCCCGTGTGACCGGCAAATTTCTCGCCGCGCCGCGCACGCACCAGTGGCAGCATGCTTGAATTCACGAGGCTCCGGCCCGACGCATCGAGACAGCAGAACGCCTGTTCCCAGGAGTTTTCGGGCTGCCATCGCGGTCCAACGCCGAGTATGGAGCGGGCCGCGGGGTTCACGTCCAGGATATGGCCCTCACGGTCAACGACGATGACGCCGTCATTGATGTCACGCAGGATGGACAGGACGGAGCCGTCCGCCGCCGACAGCCGGCGCTGGAGGTCGAAGCGCTGTACGGCCCGATCGAAGATCGCGTCCTGGGCGACGCCGTTCAGCCGGTCGACGCAAACGTAGGCTTGTGCGCCGGCATTGTGGGCCGCAATGCCGCGCTGCTCGGAGCTGCGCTCGGTCAGAACGACGACGGGAAAGTCGCGCAGCTTATGTAACACCGCGCCGATGGGTTCGACATTGGACCCGGCCTCGAGCAACACGAGATCGATCGCCGACGGCGTGTTGGCCGGCACATCCAGTGCGCCGTGCCTCATCAGCATCGTGCAGCAGGGCAGGGATTCAAGTTCGGACAGGTAAGCGGACGCGAAACTGCTGCGGCCGAGAAATAGGATTGAGTGCCCCGCCATAGAGTCTTCTTTGACTTCTCGTTCCCCAGAGGTGGCCGGTGTGACACGGGCCGCGCGAATGATAACGTAATTTCCGGACGCTGACAGGCGTCCACGCTGTCCGCCGCACCCTTACATTCAAACCGCTCGCCTCCGGGGGGCATCCAATCACCAGTAACAATGGAGATCTGGCGACGATGGCCGCGCTTTTGACGGTTGCAGGCAGCGACTATAGTCCGGATATGGTCTTGGCAAGAAAACCGACGGTTGACGAGGAGTCGACCTGGATCCGGAAAGCGCAGCGGGCCGACACGCGCGCGTTCGAGGCGCTCTACCGCATGCACATCGATCGTGTTTACGGACTGTGCCTGCGCATGACCAGCAACCGGAGCGAGGCGGAGGACTGTGCGCAGGAAGCGTTCATCCAGGCCTGGAACCAGCTCGACCGGTTTCGCGGCGAAAGCTCCTTCGGCACCTGGCTGCACCGCATCGCGGTCAACGCGGTTCTCGGCCGGATACGGAAGTCGAGGCGCGAGCAGGATCGCATCCAGGCGGCGCAGGATGTGACGCCCTCGCTGGCCTCCGTTGCGGACACCGGCGAGCTCAGGGACCTGGCGGCCGCGGTCGATCGCTTACCCGAAGGCGCGCGCCACGCCTTCGTATTGAGCGGCATTTACGGTTACAGCCACGAGGAAACGAGCGATATGCTCGGCATCGCAGTAGGAACGAGCAAGGCACAGGTGCACAGGGCGCGGCGCCTGCTGGCGCAGCAGCTCGAGCAGGAAGGGTACGAAGCATGACGACAGAAACCGATGACAGACTGATGGCCAATGCGGCACGGCTCAGGCAGGCGATCCCTCCGGAGCGTGACCTCTGGCCGGGAATCGAGGCCGCCATCGGACAGCCGGCGCGGCGGCGGTGGACGCCGTACTTCGCCCAGGCTGCCGCGGTGCTGCTGCTGGTCGCCGGCTCCTCGTTCGTGACTTACACGGTCATGGACAAGGAGACGGTCGTCGTCGAACGCCCGGTCGATGGTGGCCTCGTTCTGGAACAGGCGTCGTTCGGCGGCCAGTATGAGTTGTCGAACGGCTACAAGCTGGCGCGCACGGACGTCGAAACGCAGATGCAGCATGAGCTTGAGAAGTTGTCGCCGGAAGCGCGTGCGGGCGTCGAACAGAATCTCGCCGTGATCCGCGATGCGATTGCCGAGATAAACGCAGCGCTCGAACAGGAGCCGGGTAATGCACTCCTGCAGGCTCTCTTGATGAAGACCTATCGTGAAGAGCTGGCGGTAATGCGCAAGGTGGGCGGGCTGACACAGGACGTCATGTCCCGTAACGATATCTGAGAAAGTCGTGCTGCCCGGTGTACGGGCGCATACTAACGTGAGACAAGTCATGAGAAAATTTGCATCTATTGCGTTGCTCACGCTGCTCGGCGCAGAAGCCGCGGCGGTTGACATCGACAAGACACTCGACGCCGATCCGAAAAGCCGGGTCAACGTTTCGATCATCTCCGGTTCGATCGAAGTCGAGGGTTGGGATCGCAACGAGGTGCAGGTCACCGGCACGCATGAAGAGGATGTCGAGGAATTCATTTTCGAACGCGACGGACGGGAAATCACGATCAGGGTCCGGGCACCGGAACGGACCTGGGGCCAGAAGGATATTTCTGCTTATCTCCTGATCCGCGTACCCGAGGACAGCGCCCTCGATATCGGCGTCGTGAGCTCCGACATCGAAGTGCAGGGGGTGCGCGGCGAGCAGGAACTCCAGTCCGTCAGTGGCGACATCATCACCCAGGGCTTCAACGGCCCGGTCAGCGCGGGCACGGTCAGCGGCGACGTCGAGGTCGCGAGTGCGAACGGTTCGGCCAACGGCGAGTGGGGCCTGTCGTCCGTGTCCGGCGACATAACGGCAACCGGTCTGTCTGGCGAATTGGGAGCCGAGGTCGTGAGCGGCGAGATCGAGATCGTCGGTGGTTCGTTTGCCCGAGTGAGTGCCGAGACAGTGAGCGGCGACATCAACTTCTCGGGCAGCCTGCCGGGTGACGGCCGGCTGGACATGGAATCGGTGAACGGCGCGATCGACATCGAGTTCATCGGCGAGGTCTCGGCACGCTTCGACATCGAGACGTTCAACGGGCGGATCAGGAACTGCTTTGGCCCGAAACCCGAGCGCACCAGCGAATACGCCCCGGGGCTCGAACTCAGCTTCACCGAAGGCTCGGGCGAGGGCCGTGTGTCGGTCTCCACGCTGAACGGGGACCTCGACATCTGCAGGCAGTAAACCGGCCCCGCCCGGCTGTCGGTCTCCAGGCTCAGGGGCACGTCGAAGCGCGGCCGCCGGACTCCAGGCCTGTTCTCGCGAATGGCTCGCTCGGCTTCGCCTCGCTGCGCTTAAGTTCGGTCGAACAGGCCTGGAATCCGGCGGTCCGGACTGTCAGGGCGGGCGCGTCGGGTGTTGTTCGAGGGTTGTAGGAGCGCGCCATGCGCGCGATAAGCGCAGGCAAGCGGAGCGCAGCCGAGCCATGACCGAAGGCAATGCCCGATGGGCACGCCTCTGCCTCGATTTTGATACGCTAGGCAGCCCCGGAAATCGGATCGACTCATGGGCCGCGTCCTCAAGCTTTTGCTCATTTTCATCGCCTCGCTGCTCGTGCTCAGCGTGGTGGCCGTCCTGGTTTTCTCGCTTTTGTTCGATCCGAACGACTACCGTGACCGGATTGCAGAGGCTGTCGAGGCCGAAACCGGCCGCGAGTTCGCCATTGAGGGCGAGCTCGGCCTGAAGCTGTTCCCGTGGCTTGCGATCGACGTCGGGCGCACGGAGCTCGGCAATGCCGAGGGCTTCGGTCCCGAGCCCTTTGCAACCTTCGATTCTGCAGAACTGAGCGTGCGCCTGCTGCCGATGCTGCTGCGCCGCGAACTCGAGGTGGGCAAAGCGCGGCTCGAAGGCCTCGACCTCAATCTCGCGGTCGATGCGACCGGCCGCAGTAACTGGCAGGATCTCCTTGACCGCCAGGCCGCGGCGGACGACGTCGACGTGACGGACGACGAGGCCGCAGAACCGACGTCGCTCGTCATCGGCAAGATTGAAGTCGTGAACGCCAACCTGGTCTACGCCGACGCGCAGGCCGGGACGACCTACCGCTTGCGCAACCTGAACGTTGCGAGCGGCACGATCCGTGCGGACGATCCGGTGTCCCTCGATGCCGGTTTCGAGTTCGCGATGGAGCCGGACGGCATGGCGGGCACGGTTTCGATCGATGCGACGCTCGCCCAGGACGACAGCACGCTTGCCCTGTCGGATCTCGCGATCGAAGGGCAGTTGAGCGGCGACATGCCGCTCGATTTCTCACTGGCGGCGCCGGCAATCACGATCGACACCGAGCGAAGCCGTGTGAATCCCGGCGAACTCCGCTTTTCAGCCTTCGATGTGAACGGCACCGCCACGGTGGAGCCCTTCACCTACGACGGGGAGATCACGCCGTCGGCCACGCTGCACATCGATGCGTTTTCCCCGCGAAGCCTGATGCAGGCGCTCGACATCGAAGCACCTGCCACCGCCGATCCCGAAGCGCTGGGCAGGCTGGTCCTGGACGCGCGTGTGGCGATGGGAACCGAGGCGATCACCCTCAGCGAACTGGACATGACGCTCGATGCCACGCGCTTTACCGGCGAGTTGTCTGTTCCGATGGACCCCGCGGGGCGCTACGAGCTGAGTCTTGCCGCCGACACGATCAATGCGGACCGTTACATGGCGCCGTCCGATGAAGCAGCGGCCGGGGCGGAGGCGGGCGAGGAGCCGCCGCTCGAGATTCCCGTGGACCTCATTCGCGAAATCGACGCGACCGGCGTGCTGACGATCGGTGAGGTCACTCTCGGCGGCATGGCTTTCACTGACGTCGAGCTGGGTGTGAACAGCGCAGATGGCAAACTGCGCATTCACCCGTTCACGGCCGCGTTTTTTGACGGCCGCTACGAGGGCGATATACGGATCGATGCCACCGGGGATGTGGCGAGCCTGTCGGCGAACGAAAAGATTCGTGACGTCAGCCTCGCCCCGCTTGCGCAAGCCGCCTTCGAGCAGGACAACATTACAGGTCTCGTCAACGGCACCTTCGTACTGAGCGGCCGCGGCAACGACATGAGCGAAATCCAGAAGACGCTGGACGGGAATCTCGCGTTCACGCTCGCGGACGGTGCCTACGAGGGCGTCGACATCTGGTACCAGTTGCGCCGCGCCCGCGCCCTGCTGCGCCAGGAAACGCCTCCCGAACCCAGCCTGCCACCGCGGACGCCATTCAGCGAGGTGTCGGCGACCGGCACTGTCACCGACGGCGTCATGCAAAACGATGATTTCGTCGCCAACCTGCCGTTCATGCGGCTCGCAGGCAGGGGAACGGTGAACTTCGTGTCCGGCGAGATCGACTACGGGCTCAGCGGCCAGGTGTTCGACCGGCCGGAAGGCGTCGGCGAGACCGCAGCCGGCGAGATCGGTGAGCTCGCAAAGGTGGTCGTCCCCTTGAAGATCACCGGCACGCTCGTCGAGCCGAAGATCCGCGTGGACATCGCCGACGCTGCGAAAGAACGCGTGAAAGACGAACTGCGCAATCGCCTGCTGCAGGAGCTGGTCGGCGACGAAGAAGAGCCGGCCGAGGGCGAGGCTCCGGAAGAACAGGATCCGGAAGACGTCGTGAAGGACGAGGTCAAGAACCGGCTGAAAGACCTGCTGAACCGATGACGCGGCTGTTGCCGGTCGCCCTGGCCACGCTGTTCCTGCAGTCGGCTGCGGCGGCTGAATTGCGCGACATCAACGTCGGCTATGACGGTGAAGTCTATACGGTCGACTCCGTCGTCTGGTTCGATGCGCCGCAGCACGCCGTCTACGAAGTGTTTGCCGATTGGGACCTGTCCCCCCAGTTCTCGAGCGCCGTCGTCGAGGCCCGCAACATAGCAGCCGGTGAAGACGGTCGTCGCGGCTACTTCGTGAAGAACCGGGGCTGCTTCCTGTTCTACTGCCGATCGGTCGAACGGCGAGGCACCGTCGAGGCGACGCCCGTCACCGAGCTGACCGCGAAGGCCAACCCGGCCGTCAGCGATTTCGAACTGAGTGAAGAGCGCTGGACCTTTCACAGTGAAGGCGATGGCACCCGGGTCAACTACTCGCTGCGCATGACGCCATCGTTCTGGGTGCCGCCATTCATCGGCCCCTTCGTCATCAAGCGTAAGCTGCGCGAGGACGGGGGCGAGGCGCTGGAGCGCATCGAGACCCTTGCGCAGGCGCGGGCGGCGGGCGATGGCTGAATTCGCCGCGCGCCTTTTGGCCTGGTTCGACGAGCACGGCCGGAAAGACCTGCCGTGGCAGGTGAAGAATCCCTACCCTGTGTGGGTATCGGAAATCATGCTGCAGCAGACGCAGGTCGCGACCGTCATCCCCTACTACACGCGTTTCATCGCGCGCTTCCCGGTGCTCACCGCGCTCGCCGAGGCGCCGGCCGACGAGGTGCTGGCGCTCTGGTCAGGCCTCGGTTACTACGCCCGCGCGCGCAACCTGCACCAGGCCGCACGGA
>JBGTLY010000254.1:0-3702 GCA_041743865.1 Woeseiaceae bacterium | reverse complement strand
ACGCCGGGCTACTTCGCCAGGCGAGGGGGCTGGGACCTGCTGGTGTCGGATAGCCTGCAGGTGCACGAGTGGATCGCCACGCACTACCCGGGGCGGCCGCAGGTGTTGCTGGGACACAGCATGGGCTCCTATATCGCCCAGCAATTCGCGATGCTCCACGGCGGGCGGCTCGCGGCGCTCCTGCTGTCGGCCTCAACATGGCCGCGGCGCACACCACTCGCTGCCGGGCACCTGCTCGCCCGACTCGAATGCCTGAGGCTCGGCAGGAAAAGCGTGAGCCCGCTTCTCGACAAGCTGGGCTTTGCGGCATTCAACCGCCGCTATCGGGAGCCGCGCACGGACTACGAGTGGCTGTCGCGCGATGCATCGGAAGTCGACCGGTACATCGACGACCCGCTGACCGGCAGACCGTTCACGGCCGGCCTGTGGCGGGACCTGACGGGCGGCCTTCTGCGGATATCGAGCGACCACGAAGTCGGGCGCGTGCCTGCAGACCTGCCGATACTCATCACCGGCGATGCGGAGGACCCGGTGGGGGGCGACAAGGGCATGGCACAGCTCGCGCTGCATTACGCACAGACCGGGCATGCGCGGCTGAAAGTGAAAATCTACCCCGGCGGCCGCCATGAGATGCTGAACGAGACGAATCGCGATGAGGTGACGCGCGACTGGCTCGACTGGATCGCGCGGGTGGTTTGAGCGGCCCACGGCCGCGACAGGGCGGCGTAGGAGCGCGCCATGCGCGCGATGATTTCGCGGCCATGGGTTCGCGGCCATGGGCCGCTCCTACAAAGCCATGATTTCGCGGCCACGGGTTCGCGGCCGTGGGCCGCTCCTACGAAAAAAAGGCCCCGCCGAGGTGGCGGGGCCTTTGAGCCGGAATCCGTCCCGGCGTCGTGCTGTTACATCTCGAACTTGAGGCGCAGGTACCAGAAGCCGCCGTTGAAACCCCATGGCGTGTACTGGCTGTACTGGTTGCCTACGCCTGCCGCGGCGTTCGGGTTCTCGTCCGGCGTCGTATCCAGGGCGTTCATGGCCCCGAGGACGATCGTCAGGCTGTCGGTCCAGCTGTACGCGGCTTCGAGATCGAGGATCGTCTCACCGCTGTAGAACTGCGTATCTTCCGAGTCATACCAGTCGTCATAGAAGCTCACGCGGGCAAGGAAGCGCCAGTCGTTCCAGAAGTGGTTCGCGGCCAGGTTCCAGCGTGTCTCTGGCAAACCCTGCTCGATCTGCAGAATGCGCGTGTCGTTGACAGTCGCCGGGTTGAAATCCGTGATATCGGTGGTTGTGTTGTTGAAGGCCAGGCTGAGATCCGTCGTGGCATTACCCCAGTCGAGCGGGTAGGTGGCAACGATATCGAAGCCCGTCGTTTCCGTGTTGAAGTCGTTCGTGAAGAAACGGAAGCTCGAGAGACTGCCCGCCGCCGTCACACCGGCATCGATCAGGTCCTGCACTTCCTGCGGCGTCAGCGAGAACTCCTGCGAAAGGTTCAGGCGGTCGTCGACCTCAATACTGAAGTAGTCGATCGTGACATCGAAGCCGCCGACGTTAAAAAACGTACCCAGCGTATAGTTCGTCGAGTCTTCCGGCTTGAGCGGCTGGCCGCCGCGCAGTAGTGCTACCGGGAACGTCGACGGGATGGTGCCGTTGTTGACCAGTTCCTGCGTGGCGAGGTCGAACTCGGTGGAGACGTTAAATGCATTCGTCTGGCCCGGCGTCGGCGCCTTGAAACCCGTGCTAACGGTACCGCGCACGCCGAAATTGTCCGTCAGGCGCCAGTTCGCCGCCAGCTTGCCGTTCGTGGTCGTGCCGAAATCGTCGAAGTCCTCGTAACGAAGGGCCGCGCCGAGCAGCAGGTTCGAGAGCGGCTCCCATTCGGCATCGACATAGAGGGCCTTGTTGCGGCGATCAAACGTGCCGCCGGCGAGGTTTGAAAAGCCCGGGAAACCGTTGGACGCCGCGCTGAAGCCCTGGTCCGCCAGCGGGCCAACCTCGAAGGAGGCCTGCTCGCCAACCGTCACCTCGAATTCCTCGACCCGGTACTCCGCACCGAAACCGAGGAATATGTCGTCGGTGAGAGCATAGCCGAAGTCCGCATTGAGCATCTGTTCGAGCTGCGTGTAGGCACCCGGGTTGAAGTTGATCGGGGAAGCCGGGCCGAGCGACGCGTTGACCGTGTTGTTAATGAAGAAGTCGACGTCGTTGCGGCCAACACCGGCGCTGAAGTCGTAGGTGATACCGCCGTCGAATTCACCGCGCACACCGGCACGCAGCGACTGGTCGCTGACGTCGCCGCCAAAGCTCGGCGTGAAGCCGCCCGGGAAGACCTCCTGGAAGGAGAAGCAGTTGTCATCGGCAAAAACCTGCGCGAGCGTACCCGCGTCCGGTACGTCGTTGACGATCGCAACCGTCGGGCAGCCGGCCGAGCCGTCCAGCACGCCGTCCTGCGCATCGAGCATGTCGCCGATAAGGAGCGCCGGAAAATCGTCCGATGCGTCCAGCGGCGTGCCGTTGTCGTCGGTATAGCCGAAGACACCGGCGCGCGTGTTCGGATTACGGAAGTAGAAGCCGCCGACGACGGTCTTCGACGCGTAGTTGCCGAATGCGTAGGCCTCAGCCCCGTTGCCGAGCTCGAGCCCGAGGTTGCCCCAGAGCTTGATGTCGTCGGTGATCTCCGGCGAACCCCAGACCTGGGCCGGGTTCGCGACATCGGTATTGCCGGCCGCGACCAGCGCTGCGGCGTCGTCGCGTTGCACCGAGCGGCTCGTCGGGTCCGACTCGCCGTATTCGAAGCTGAAATTCGCAAATCCGGCGTCCGTCAGCGGCAGACCTAGATTAGCCGCCACCATGTAGGTAGCGCCGTCGCCTTCCATGAATTCGCCCCACTTGCCTTCGACCGTCAGCCCCTCGGTATCGTCTTTAAGGATGAAGTTCATGACGCCTGCAATGGCGTCCGAGCCGTATTGCGCCGCAGCACCGTCGCGGAGCACTTCGACCTGCTTCAGCGCGATCGACGGAATGGCGGAGATGTCCGGCCCCTGTGCGCCGTTCGCAACCCCGTTGCCGAGCCAGTAAATGACCGCGGCACGATGCCGGCGCTTGCCATTGATCAGGACCAGCGTGTGGTCCGGCGCCAGGCCTCGGAGGTTCGCCGGACGGACGACTGTGGCGGCGTCACTGATCGGCTGCATATTGACGTTGTACGAGGGAACGATGTTACGCACGAGATTCTGCAGGTCGGTATCGCCCTGGTTCTGGAAATACGAGGCCGGCAGTACGTCGACCGGCGCCGGCGAGTCTTCCACCGAGCGCGACTGCGAGCGCGTACCCGTGGTGATGATTTCCTCGATCCCCTCCTCGTCCTGCTGCGAGAAGGCCTGTGGTGAAAAAGCCACAGTCATAGGCAGCAGTAGCGCAAGCAACCCCCCCCTTGTCTTGCTGAGTTTGCTATCCACGTATTGATCTCCTGTTTTGGTTTGTGTCATCGCCGTTGCAATTTCGCGACAACCCGACGGCGTACAACTATTCTCTCTTGTCATAAGAGAGTCAAGTGGCTTCGGCGATATTGACCACTTCCGGGAGCGTCGAGAGCAGTGCCCTTTCGCTCCCGTCGCTCAGCCGGAGGCCGGCCGCGAGGAACGCCGCGACCGCGTCCGCGTCCGGGGTCGAGTAATAGCGGCCGCCCGCCGGCGCTTGCGG
>JBGTLY010000253.1:0-4158 GCA_041743865.1 Woeseiaceae bacterium | reverse complement strand
GCGCGTCGGGCGACGAGTACGGCTTTTCCTTGGCCTGGTCGGTGCGCGCAAAGTTTTTCCGGCGCAGTTCGAATGCATCCATCCTGAGGCGCCGGGCCAGTTCGTCCATCGCCTGCTCGAGGCCGAAGGCGCCCTCGGCATAGCCGGGGGCGCGGAACGCGACCGCGGGCCCGGTATGCGTGTAGTAATTGCGCTGCACCGTGCGGACGTTGTCGCAGCGGTACAAGCCCTGGTAGATGCCGCCCACGTCGCTCGCTTCTCCGCTCGTCGAATACGCGCCGATGCCGCAGTCGATGTCCACATCGAGTGCGCATAAGCGTCCGTCGGAGGTAGCGCCAATGCGCAGGCGCTGTACGGTCGGGTTCCGGTTGCCGACCGCGAGATTTTCGCCGCGCCGATCGAGCAGCAGTTGCACCGGCCGGCCCGTTCGCCGGGCGAGGAGCGCTGCGATCAGCGTCTGTTTCCAGTCAACCTGTTTGGCGCCGAAGCCGCCGCCCATGTAGTCGCAGATGACGCGTATCTTGTGCTCTTCGATGCCGAGCTTTTCAGCCACACCCTCGCGCACCGCAAAAATACCCTGCGTCGATGCCCACAGGAGAAGCTCGCCCTCGTGCCACTGGGCCGTGCAGCCATGAGGTTCCATGGCATTGTGGACAACGCATGGCGTGCTGTAGCTGCGCTCCACGATGACGTCGGCCGCGGCAAAGCCGGCATCGATGTCGCCGCGGGTGTAGTAATCCGGTTCGCCGGCCTGGTTGCCCTCGGCGTCGTCATGAACGGACGGAGCACCCGGCGACTTCGCCGCCTCGAGATCCACGACGAAGGGCAGTCGTTCGTAGTCGACGACGATTGCGGCCAGGGCCTCGTCGAGCGCCTGCCGCGAATCGGCTGCGACCGCGGCCACTTCCTCGCCGGCAAAGCGGCTGATGTCGCTGAAAATGGGCGCCTTTTCCTTATACCAGCAGTGTCCTTCCGTGCTGTCGCGGCTCAGGATCGCATACACACCTTCAATTGCGGCCGCCGCCGTGCTGTCGACCTTCCGCACGCGCGCGTGCGGATAAGGGCAGCGCAGTATCCCGGCGTAGAGGAGTCCGGGCAGCTTGCGGTCACCGGCATACTCGGCGCGTCCGGTGACTTTTGCCTCGCCATCGATGCGCGGCGTGGCGCGGCCGAGCTGTGAGTGCCTCGTCATTCAGTGTCGCCGGCTTCAGTCGTGCCGCCACCGAGTACGGCCCTGGCCGCTTTGTGGATGTGGCGATAGGCGCCACAACGGCAAAGGTTGCCGGACAGGTCACGGCGAAGTTCATCGTCGTCGGGAGTGACGCCGAGTGCCTGCAGTCCCTTGATGCCCATGATCTGGCCGGGCGTGCAAAAGCCGCATTGCATTGCATCATTTTCAATGAAGGCGCGCTGCACCGGATCGAGGTTTCCATCGCGGTTGAGGCCTTCGATCGTTGTGATCTGCTCACCCTCGCATTCGACGGCGAGGATCAGGCAGGCGTACACCGCCCGGTCATCGAGCAGAACCGTGCAGCTGCCGCAGTTACCGTGACCGCAGGCCTTTTTGCTGCCCGTGAGCCCCAGTTCGTCCCGGAGCACATCGACGAGGACGTCGCGAGTGTCGACCGCGAGCGAATACTCGTCGCCGTTGACGGAAAGGGAAATGTTCAACGTCGCTGCCTCGATGCGAAAAGTGGTGAGTTCTGCAATGCAAGAAGCATGCCGCGGACCGGACGGATGCACCTGTCCTATAATCGCGCCGGCCATGCTCTCACTCGCCGACATATCGCTGCGCCGCGGCCGCAAGGTCCTCCTCGAGAACGTAACGCTGCAGGTTCACGCCGGGCAGCGCATGGGCCTGATCGGCGCGAATGGCAGCGGCAAGTCGTCCCTGTTCGCGATGCTCATGGGCGAACTGGAACCCGACCATGGTGAACTCGATCTCAATCCGCTGTATGAAATCTCCCATGTCGCGCAGGAGAGCCCGCACGGCAGTGGCTCCGCCGTCGACTATGTCATGGACGGCGACCGTGAACTCCGGGAGGTCCAGACCGCGATCCGCGAGGGTGAAGCCCGCGCTGACAAGCCGGACCTGCATCTGTTGTACGAGCGTCTGGAAGTGATCGACGGCTTTACCGCCGAATCGCGCGCGTCCCGGCTCCTGCATGGCCTGGGGTTTGCCGCGGATGAGTACGGCAAGGCCGTCAACCAGTTTTCCGGCGGCTGGCGTATGCGGCTCAATCTTGCGCGCGCGCTCATGTGCCGATCCGACATCCTGTTGCTCGACGAGCCCACAAACCACCTCGACCTGCCGGCGATTCTCTGGCTCGAGCGCTGGCTGAAGCGCTATGAGGGCATCCTGCTCGTCATCTCGCACGACCGGGATTTCCTCGACGAGGTCTGTACCCGCATCGCCCATATCGAGAACGGGACGATCCGGCTGTTCACCGGCAATTACAGCCAGTTCGAGCTGATGCGTGCAGAGCACCTCGCCCAGCAACAGGCGATGTACGTCCGGCAGCAGAAGCAGATCAAGCATATACAGGGCTACGTCGACCGCTTTCGTTACAAGGCCTCCAAAGCGCGCCAGGCGCAGAGCCGCATCAAGATGCTGGAACGCATGGAGAAGATTGCGCCCGCGCACGTCGATTCCCCGTTTCGTTTTCATTTCATCGAGCCCGACAAGCAGCCGCAGCATCTGCTGGGCCTCATGGACGCGAAGCTGGGTTACGGCGATGAGCTCATCCTCGACGATGTCAACCTGGAGCTCCGCGCGGGTGACCGCTATGGCCTGCTCGGCGTCAACGGAGCCGGCAAGTCGACGCTCGTCAAGGCGCTGGCCGCGGGCAGCACGCTTCTCGCCGGTGACCGCAACCTGAGCAGGGACACGAAGATCGGCTACTTCGCCCAGCACCAGCTCGAGCTGTTGCGCCCGGCGGAAAGCCCCATCGACCACCTTCGCGACGTAGCGCCGCGCGATCGCGAGCAGGACCATCGCAATTACCTCGGCCGCTTCGGCTTCGGCGGTGAACGAATCTTCGAGCCGGTCGCACCGTTCTCCGGCGGGGAGAAGGCCCGCCTCGTGCTGGCCCTGATGATCCGCCAGGCGCCGAACCTGTTGTTGCTCGACGAGCCGACGAACCACCTCGACCTCGACATGCGCCAGGCTTTGAGCGTTGCGCTGATCGAGTACACGGGCGCGCTGGTTGTCATCTCGCATGACCGGCACCTGCTGCGCAGTGTCTGCGACGAGCTCCTGATCGTTCACGACGGCATCGTCGATCCGTTCGATCGCAGCCTCGACGACTATCCGGCCTGGCTCCGGGAACAGGAAGAGAACGCGGCGCAAGCGAACGCATTGCCCCAAGAAGCCCCGGCAAAAAGCATCAACCGGAAACAGCAACGGCAGGAACAGGCCCGGCAGCGGGAGCGCCTGAAACCGCTGCACGACAGGGTGCGGAAGGTCGAAAAACAACTGGCTTCGAATCGCGCCCGTCTTGCCGAGCTCGACGCGCTGCTCGCCGATGAATCGATTTACCAGGACCCGGGCAGGAAGGACGAGCTGACCGGGCTCGTCCAGGCACAGGCTGAGGCAAAAGCCGCCGCCGATGCCCTGGAGTGGGAGTGGCTCGACGCCAGCGAAAAACTGGAACAGGCCACATGAAGATCTGGGTCGACGCCGATGCCTGTCCCGTGGTCGCTCGGGATATTCTCATCCGGGCCGCCGACCGGACCGGCGTCCAGCTGACCTTCGTGGCCAACCAGCCCCTGGGCGTACCGGCGGCCCCGAACATCCGCTCGATCGTCGTGGGCAAGGGTTTCGACGTTGCAGATGACGAGATCGTGCGGCGCGTGGACGCTGGCGACCTCGTCATCACGAGCGACATCCCGTTGGCCGCGGACGCGATCCGGAAAGGCGGCCTCGCGCTGAGCCCGCGCGGTGAGCCGTTCACACCGGAGAACATCGGCGCGAAGCTCAACATGCGGGATTTCATGGACAGCATGCGCTCGAGCGGTGTCGACATGCGCGGCGGACCGGCGGCCTACAGCCAGCGCGACAAGCAGGCGTTTGCCAACGGCCTGGATCGCTTGCTTACGCGGTACATAAACGACCCGTAGGAGCGCGCCATGCGCGCGATCCCATGGGCGCGAACCCAT
>JBGTLY010000252.1:0-15784 GCA_041743865.1 Woeseiaceae bacterium | reverse complement strand
GTCGCCAGCCGCATCGAGCGCCAACACCTCGGCGTGCGACTCGCCGGCGCGACGATGGCCGCCTTCGCCGATGATCCGGCCGTCCTGCGCCAGAACACAGCCGACCATCGGGTTCGGGCGGGCCGTATAGCGACCGCCGGCGGCCAGCTCCAACGCACGCGCCATGAAGCGATGGTCCGCTGCCGTGAAGTTTCCCATCGGCCTACCTTTGTTTGCTGGCGGGCAGGTCCGGCAGCAGCGACATCTGCTCGCGGTTCGCAGCGGCGTCGGAAATGCGCTGCAGGCGGCGGATTTCCTCCTCGAATTCCGTTACGTCCTGGAAGCGACGGTAGACACTCGCAAAGCGGACGTAGGCCACCTCGTCGAGTGCACGTAGTTCCTCCATCACGAGCTCGCCCACGAGGCGCGACGGCACTTCGCGCTCACCCATGGTTCGGAGCTTGTGCACGAGCCGCTGGATCGCCGCCTCCAGCTGGTCCGAACCAACCGGCCGCTTCTCGAGCGCGCGGACCATGCTGTAGCGCAGTTTCGCTTCATCGAAGGGCTGCCGCGTGTCATTGTTTTTGATCAGGCGCGGCATCACGAGCTCAGCGGACTCGAAGGTCGTGAAGCGCTCATTGCAGTCGAGGCACTGGCGTCGCCGGCGAATTTGCATGCCGTCACCCGCGAGGCGCGAATCGATGACCTTGGTTTCCTCGTTGCTGCAGAACGGGCAATGCATAGAACCTATCTCACGAGGCTACGCCGCGTAGACGGGGTACCGGCGGCAAAGCTCGAGCACCTGCCCGCGCACCCGGTCTATCGTTTCCCTGCTCTCAATGTCGTCGAGTATATCCGCAATCCACCCGGTCAAGATGCGCGTCTCCTCCTCGCCGAAACCGCGGGTCGTAATAGCCGGCGTACCCAGCCGGAGTCCGCTCGTGACGAACGGCGATTGCGGATCATTGGGGACGGCATTTTTGTTGACCGTGATGTTTGCATCGCCGAGCGCCTGGTCCGCGGCCTTGCCGGTGATGCCCCGGTCGATCAGGCTAACGAGCATGAGGTGATTCTCCGTGCCGCCCGACACGATGGGGTAACCGCGCTCCGCCAGGACGCCGGCCATGACCTTGGCGTTCGCGCAGACCCGGCCCTGGTAGTCCCGGAACTCCGGCTGCATCGCCTCAAGGAACGCCACCGCCTTCGCGGCGATGACGTGCATCAGCGGTCCGCCCTGGATGCCGGGAAACACGAGCGAATTGAATTTTTTCGTCAGTTCGTCGTTCCGCCGGGCGAGGATGAGGCCGCCGCGCGGACCCCTGAGCGTCTTGTGCGTCGTTGTCGTGACGACATCGGCGACGCTTATCGGACTCGGGTAGTGGCCCGTGGCGACGAGGCCGGCGACGTGCGCCATATCGACCATCAGGTACGCGCCGACACTGTCCGCGATGTCTCGGAAACGCTGCCAGTCGACGATGCGCGAATACGCGGAAAAGCCGGCGATGACCAGCTTCGGCCGGTGCTCCCTGGCGAGAGACTCGACCCGATCGTAGTCGATCAGGCCGGTGCGGGCGTCAAGCCCGTACTGGACGGCATGGTACAGCCGTCCGGAAAAATTCACTTTAGTACCGTGCGTCAGGTGACCCCCCTCCGCAAGACTCATGCCGAGCAGCGTGTCGCCAGGCTCGAGCAAGGCCATGCAGGCCGCCGCATTCGCCTGCGATCCCGAGTGCGGCTGCACGTTGGCAAAATCCGCCTTGAACAATTGCCGGGCGCGATCGATCGCGAGTTCCTCGGCGTCGTCCACGAATTCGCAGCCGCCGTAATAGCGCTTGCCCGGGTAGCCTTCCGCGTACTTGTTGGTGAGTACGGAACCCTGCGCCTCGAGGACCCGGGGGCTCGCATAGTTCTCGGAGGCAATCAGTTCAACGTGCTCTTCCTGGCGCCGCTCTTCGGCTTTGATGGCAGCGGCAATGGCGGGGTCGAATGCGGCCAGTGACGAGGTGTTGTCCAGCATCGGGAATCTCTCCGGGGCGGCGGGAAAAGCGGCGATGGTACCTGACGGACCCGAGCGGGCAAACGGCCTATGCGGGCGCGGCGTCGGCGAAGGCCGTGACAACCCGCGTCCAGGCCCGTGCCAGGTTGCGTCGGTTGTAGCCGCCGCCGCCGAGGCCGATGACACGGCCGTGGCCCTGCGCATTCGCTATCCGGCACAGCGCCGTGGCGGCGGCCGCGTGGGCGCCTTCGGTAAATGCGAGGTGGGTAATCGGATCGCCGGCCAGGCTGTCCGCTCCGCACTGGAACAGGATGAACTCCGGCTGCGCGGCCTCCAGGTAAGCCTCTACGCGCAGCCAGGCTCCGCTGAACTCGTCGTCGCCGGCACCCGGCGCAAGGGGCAGGTTCAGCTTTGTATCCCTGGCGGCGCCGCGGCCGGTCTCCTCCGCTGCACCGGTACCGGGGTACAGGAAGCGCCCGTCCTCGTGTATGTCGGCAAACGCAAGGTAGGGATCGTCCTCGAATCCGTAAAAGACGCCGTCGCCGTGATGCGCATCGATGTCCACGTAGGCGATCCGCTCGAGCCCGTGCTCCCGTCTCAGGTACTCCGCGACTACTCCGCAGTCGTTAAACACGCAAAACCCGGCTGCCCGGTCCCGCGCGGCGTGATGCAATCCCGCAATCGGCACGAAGGCGCGCTTTGTGTCGCCGTGCATGATGCTGTCGGCCGCCGCCAGCACCGAGCCCACCACGTCCGACGCTGCCTCGAATATGCCGCGGACCGCCGGCGTGTCACCCTCATCGAGGAATCCGGAACCGATCTCCGACATGCGGCTCACCCGGTCGATATGTTCCGGTGTGTGAAACAGGAGCAGCTCGTCCACACTGGCGCGCCGCGGATGCGCGTAGGCGATCCGGCCGTCGAGGCCCGCCGCGGCGAGTTCCGTATGAAAGACATCGTGGCGGTCAGTCCCGAAGGGGTGGGGGTCGCCGAACCCGTAGCGCGCAATGGCGTCGCCTTTGTAGACCTGCACCGGGGCGGGCGTGGGCATCGACCGTGGCTGCCGTAATAGGTTGCTATGGGCGCAGCATACCGGATAATGCGCGGTCTATTTTAGGAACCTGACCAAATCCATGGCGCAATACATCTACACCATGAACCGCGTGGCGAAAGTCGTGCCGCCGAAGCGATTCATCCTGCGTGACATTTCGCTGTCGTTCTATCCCGGCGCCAAGATCGGAGTCCTCGGACTGAACGGATCCGGCAAGTCGAGCCTCTTGCGCATCATGGCAGGCATCGACAAGGACATCGACGGTGAAGCGCGCCCGCAGCCCGGCATCAAGATCGGCTACCTGCCGCAGGAGCCGGAACTCGACCCGGCCAAGGATGTGCGCGGCAATGTCGAGGAAGGCGTTGCCGAGACCAAGGCTCTCATCGATCGCTTCAACGAGATCAGCATGAAGTTCGCGGAACCGATGAGCGACGACGAGATGAGCAGCTTGCTCGAGGAACAGGGCAAGCTGCAGGACGCTATCGAAGCAGCGGGCGCGTGGGAACTCGACCGCAAACTCGAAATAGCAGCAGACGCCCTGCGTCTCCCGCCGTGGGATGCAGACGTCAAGACACTCTCCGGCGGCGAGAAGCGCCGTGTTGCGCTCTGCCGGCTGCTGCTGTCGCAACCGGACATGCTGCTGCTTGACGAACCGACGAACCACCTGGATGCGGAGTCCGTCGCCTGGCTCGAGCGCTTCCTCGATGAGTACCCGAGCACCGTCATCGCAGTGACCCACGATCGCTATTTCCTCGACAACGTAGCTGGCTGGATCCTCGAACTGGACCGCGGTCACGGCATTCCTTGGGAAGGCAACTATTCCTCGTGGCTGGAACAAAAGGAACGCCGGCTGGCGAGCGAGGAAGCGACGGAAAAGGCACGCCAGAAAGCCATGCAGGCAGAACTCGAATGGGTGCGCTCGAATCCGAAGGGGCGGCAGGCCAAGTCGAAGGCGCGCCTGAAACAGTTCGATGAACTGCAGTCACAGAGCTACCAGAAGCGCAACGAAACGAACGAAATCTACATTCCGCCAGGGCCGCGTCTCGGCGATACGGTTCTCGAGGTCGAGGGTCTGCGGAAGGGCTTCGGCGACAAGATTCTGATCGACGGGCTCAGTTTCTCCCTGCCGGCCGGCGGGATCATGGGCGTCATCGGGCCGAACGGTGCGGGCAAGACGACTCTGTTCCGGATGATCGCGGGCACCGAGCAGCCGGATGCGGGGTCAGTCAGGCTCGGTGAGACCGTGGAAGTTGCAGCCGTTGACCAGTCCCGGGAGTCGCTCAACGACAGCAAGTCCGTGTGGGAAGAAATTTCCGACGGGCACGACATCCTGAAGGTCGGAAATTACGAGACTCCGTCCCGTGCCTATGTGGGGCGCTTCAATTTTCGCGGTGCCGAGCAACAGAAGAAAATCGGGCTGCTGTCCGGGGGTGAACGCAATCGGGTGCACCTCGCGAAGATGCTGCGCGCCGGCGGCAACCTGCTCATGCTCGACGAACCGACGAACGACCTCGATGTTGAAACTCTGCGCGCACTCGAACAGGCACTGCTCGAGTTCCCGGGTTCGGCCATCGTCATTTCTCACGATCGCTGGTTCCTCGATCGAATTGCCACGCACATCCTGGCTTTCGAAGGCGACAGTGAAGTGGTCTTTTTTGCCGGCAACTACGCCGATTACGAGGAAGATCGCAAACGCCGGCTCGGCACCGATGCCGGCCCGCATCGCATAAGGTACAAGCGGCTGTCGGCCTGAGCCAAAAAACCCCGTATTATGTCCACTAGCGCATGGCGTATTGAGGCACCGATGCATACTGGGTTTCGGACAGGACGCAACGAACGCCCGGTATAACAAGAAAGCGAGCGATGGCAATCCGGCTGCACCGCACCGAAGGATTTACCAACGAGACCGGCGAACGGCTGGCTCTCGAGTGTCCGTATTGCGGCGTTTACGCCAATATGTCACCGCAAGCAGTACCCGATGCGGCCTCACTGATCGAAACGCAGCCGAAACACGTTGGGCTCGTCTACCAGTGCGATGCCTGCAAGGCACCGGTGTTCCTGCGCTTTGCCGTGCGAAACTTCACGCATGACGCGGTCGAGTTGTATCGCAACTTCGCGGAGCTGGAGCGGCCGGCAGAACGCTTCCCGCATTCCTACCTGCCCGGCGAAACCGAGGTACTGTTCCGCGAGGCCCTGTCCTGCTATTCGGGCAATAACTTCAATGCGTTCGCCTCGATGTGCCGGCGCGCGGCGCGCAGCGCTTTCCGCACCCTGGGAGAGGGAAGCAAGATGCGAGCGTTCGACGAAGTCATGATCGCGCAGGACATCGCGGGGCTCGATGACGAGGGCTTCGCCGCCATCAAGTCCGTCATTTTCGACGGCGGCGGGAACGACGAACTGCCGATGCTCAATCGAATCCAGGCCGGCGTGCTGCTCGAGGTCATGAAGGACATGCTCTACCAGCTGTTCGTGCGGCGCGGCAAGCTGACACGCGCCCTCAAGGTGCGGCAATTTTTTGTACGGGAAGGGACGGGCGACCTCGCCAGCAATGCCTGAACAGGGCACGGCGCCCGATCCGGCGTTCGCAGCCTTGCTGGCTGTTTTGACCCGAGTTTGCCGATTGGCAAGTCTAGAGTTGCATTCGATCGCAGCGACCGGACATCCCGCCCCGCCCGAACCACATTTTGCTCGTCATCAATGACTCTTTAAGGACCAGAGCCGTCGCTCGAGTGTCAGAGTTTTATTCACAATAGAGGGCAGGACCTGACCCTGAGCCGCCGGTCGTCCTCCAGCGGCCGGGGCAAAACGAGTGTCTGCTTGGCAGCCCGGAAGCGGCCTTTCGAACCCCCCTTTGGGGTGCCTCAGCGCTATCGTATTCTCGCGACGACGTGTATCTGGCTCCTGCCCGCAGCCACAATGGCGAGACAGATGACGTTTGTTGCGCGATGCGCAACACGCTATACTTCGGTCGTGATCAAGTCATTTCGGCATAAAGGGCTCGGTCGGTTCTACGAGACGGGTAGTAAGTCTGGTATCCAGCCGAAGCATGCTGCGAAGCTCAGGTTGCAACTCGCGGCCTTGGATACGGCCCGCGAGATTGAGGATATGGAGATCCCGGGATACCGGCTGCATGCGTTGAAGGGCGCAGACAGAGGACGATGGTCCATCTGGGTGAGTGGCAACTGGCGGCTGACATTTGAGTTCAAGTATGGTGACGCATATATACTGGATTATGAGGATTATCACTGATGGCCATGCATAACCCACCACACCCTGGGGAGTTCATTCGGGTCACTTACATCGAGCCGTTCGAGCTAAGCATCCGGTCTTTAGCCGAGAGCCTTGGAGTATCGCCGTCTACACTGACGCGCATCATCAACGGGCGCAGCGGTATCAGTCCGGAGATGGCGCTTCGGCTTTCAAAGGCACTCGGCCGCACGCCTGAGAGCTGGCTTGCTATGCAGCACAACTACGATCTGTGGGTGGCCAGGAAGACAACCGACCTTTCGGCAGTCCAAAAAGTTGAATTTGAGGCCGCCTAAGGAGCGCTGCCCGTCCGCTGTTGGCCCGGAGTTTGCCGGTGGAGTGATAGAATCGCGAACGGCAAAGTGTGACCCGGTCCGGTTATTGCGAATCAACTATTTTTCGGCTTGCAACGTGGTTTTCTATGGCAGAGATTCTCGATTTCATTAGGCGGAGGAACTCAAAAGCGAGCGCAGGTCGTTCCTTCAACGAGATTCTATCCGACGTAAGGCCGCACTCGATTCCCGCGCTGATGTTGCAAAAGACGGGCTACTGGCCGACTCTCGCCCGACAGCCAGGACGAGCTACAATGACGCTCTGTGACCCATACGAGACGTTTGTCATACGGGCATCCCATGATCCATCGGTCCACAGGTCTGCTGCGCGGCTTAGTGATCGGCTTCGTCGTTATCGTAGGAGTGTTTGGACTTTGGCGTAGTCAGATTGATGTGGCTTCGCCGTCAACATCTGTTCCCGTCTCGGAAAATGGCCTCTCCATCTCGAATGAAATCTCTTCGCGATCGAATGCTGATGCGGAAACACATGAGTTAGGTGCGCCACTCAGCGAATCAAGTTCAGGCAGTGACTTGACTGATTCGTCGATCTCCACGGCATCGCAATCGCAACCCGTTGGCTATCATGAAATTGCTTTGTCGGAAGTCGAGAAGGCTAATCTGCTACAAGCGCCGTTTGTCTTCCTCAACGGCAGTCCATCCGACGAGCTGGCGATGGCCATGGAATTGGGACGAGTCAACTATATCCGGGCGGATCGCGACTTTGATGACAACGAGTATGTTACGCAAGGCTGGATCTACTACGAAACCGTTAAGGGGCAAACTCCCGTTGTACTTTGCTTATCTCAATCAAAGTCGATTGTCGACTGGATGTATTGTCAAGAGATCACTAGGCCGCAATCGCAATGAGGCAAATAGTTATTCGCTACAATCGACCGCTCATGTCCGCCAGTTGCCTGATTGGACGTCGACTACCGAATGCCCTTTCCTAGCTATAGCAGCCGCGCACATAACCGCGGCAATTTGTTTTCCTTGTTGGTCCAAAACCCCTCCGCGAGGGGTTTCCTCGAAAGTACGTTAGGTCTTTGTCGTAACAGGGCCGCGTTTGATTTCTCGTCAGGCCCTGGCGGCGGCATCTACGTTCACGCGCCGCCACGGCTGTCGCCAGTGGCTCACCCCACGGCAACCCGTGCATTGCGGAAGATGCGCATCCAGGGCCCCTCTTCTCCCCATTCGTCCGGGTGCCACGAATTCTGCTGGGCCAGCGCGACCCGTTCCGGATGCGGCATGATAATCGTCACCCTGCCGTCCTCGTTGGACAGCGCGCAGATTCCATCAGGCGAACCGTTCGGGTTGGACGGGTAGCGGTCGGCGACGTTGCCGTAGTTATCGACGTAGCGGGCCACGATCGTGTACGAGGCAGCGTAACGGTCCGCCTCTTCGGCGAAAACGACCCGGCCCTCACCGTGGGACGTCGCGATCGGGAGCCGCGAGCCGGCCATGCCGGCAAAAAACAGCGACGGGCTTTCAAGTACTTCGACGAGACTCAATCGGGCCTCGAATTGTTCGGATCGATTGCGAAGAAATCCGGGCCAGTGCCGGGCGCCGGGTATCAGTGACTTCAGGTGCGACAGCATCTGGCAGCCATTGCAGACACCGAGCGCGAACGTGTCGGTGCGGGCGAAGAATGCCTCGAACTGGTCGCCGGTGCGCGCGTGGTACAGGATCGACTTGGCCCATCCCCCGCCGGCGCCGAGCACGTCACCATAGGAGAACCCCCCGCAGGCGACGAGCCCCTGGTAGTTTGCCAGCGTGTCGCGTCCGTCGAGCAGGTCGCTCATGTGCACGTCGACCGGCAGGAAGCCCGCACGAATCAGTGCCGCTGCCATTTCGTACTGGCTGTTGACGCCCTGCTCGCGAAGGACGGCGACCCGCGGTGCCCCGGCGCCGCGATACGACCGCGCGACGTCGTCCGCCGGGTCGAAGCTGAGGACAATATTGAGGCCGGGATCCCGGTCGTCGAGTAGCCGGTCGAATTCCTCTTTCGCCGTCGCGGGGTTGTCACGCAGCGCCTGCATGCGGTAGCTCATCCCGGACCACTCGCGCTGGAGTGTTTTCCGGTCGAGATCGAGCACAATGCCATCATCGCCGCGCACGACCAGCCGCGGCGCGAGTTCCACCTTGCCCACGGCGTCAGCACGAACGCCGTGCCGGTCGAGCAGCATCTGCACCTGTGCGAGCTTCGACTTCGCTACCTGGACGACGGCGCCGGCTTCTTCCGAGAACAGCGCGCCGAGCAGCGCAGCTCCTCGACCCTCGAGTGTCAGCGAAACGCCGAGGCGGCTTGCAAAAAGCATCTCGGCAACCGTTACGAGCAAGCCGCCGTCGCTCCGGTCATGATAGGCGAGCAAGAGGTCGCGTGCGTTGAGCTCCTGCACAGCCGAGAAGAAGCCCGCGAGGAGCGCGGGCTCATCGATATCCGGCGCCTGGCCCCCACTGCGGGTAAAGGCCTGCGCGAGGCAGGACGCACCGAGCCGGTTTCTGCCGCGGCCGAGGTCCATGAGGAGCAGGTAACTGGATTCGTCGACTCGCCGGAGCACCGGGGTCATGTGCCGCCTGACATCGTTCACCGGCGCGAACGCTGACACCACGAGCGACACCGGCGCGACACACTGGAATTCGCCGGCGGGTCCTGTCCAGCGCGCGCGCATCGACAGCGAATCCTTGCCGACCGGGATTGCGACGCCAATGGCCCGGCAGAGATCGCTGACCGCCACCACCGTATCGAACAGGGAGGCGTCTTCGCCAGGATGGCCTGCCGCCGCCATCCAGTTGGCGGACAGCCCCACCTGCCGGAGGTCCGCAATCGGGGCGGCCGCGATATTTGTAATCGCCTCGGCCACCGCCATGCGGCCCGAGGCGGGCGCATCCAGAACGGCGAGCGGCGTGCGCTCCCCCATGGCCATCGCCTCACCCGTCCGGGCACCGAAACCGGTGGCAGTGATCGCGACATCCGCGACGGGCACCTGCCAGGGCCCCACCAGCTGGTCCCGGACGCAAAGTCCGCCGACCGTGCGGTCGCCGATGTGAATCAGGAAGGATTTGTCTGCCACGGCGGGAAAGCGCAGTACACGCAGCGCGGCCTGGGTGATGTCGATACCCGCCAGATCGATCGCTGAGCCATCACGGGCACCGCGAGCCACATCGCGCGTCATCCCGGGCGGATTGCCAAGCAACATCGACATGGGCATGTCGACGACGCGATTGCCGAATTCGCGATCGTTGACGACCAGCCGTCCATCGTCGGTCAGCGTACCGATGACCGAGGCCGGGCAGCGTTCCCTCGCACAGAGCGCGAGAAACTCGTCGAGTCGCTCGTTGCCGATGATCAGCACGTAGCGTTCCTGTGCTTCGTTACACCAGATCGCCATGGGCGACATGCCCGGTTCGGCATTATTCACATCGCGCAATTCGATGCGCGCCCCGAGCTTGCTGTGATCAACCGCCTCCGGCACCGCGTTCGACAGGCCGCCGGCGCCGACGTCGTGGATCAGTAGAATCGGATTGCCGGCACCCATCGCCGTGCAGCGGTCGATGACCTCCTGCGCACGCCGTTCGATTTCGGGGTTGCCGCGTTGTACCGACGCGAAATCCAGGTCCTCGTTGGAGCTGCCGCTGGAGAGGCTCGAGGCCGCACCGCCGCCCAGGCCGATCAGCATTGCCGGCCCGCCGATGATCACGATTCTTGCCCCCGCCGGCACATCCTTCTTGAGCGCGTGCATGGGGCGCACATTTCCGACGCCCCCGGCGATCATGATGGGTTTGTGATAGCCGCGAATTTCGTTGTCGGGAACGCCCCGGACGCGGGCCTCGAAGGTCCGGAAATAGCCCGCGAGATTGGGCCGTCCGAATTCGTTGTTGAATGCGGCGCCCCCGATCGGGCCTTCCAGCATGATGTCCAGCGGCGTCGCCATGCGGTCGGGATGCGGGAAGTCGATTTCCCAGTCCTGCGCGTAGCCGGGGATGCGGAGGTGCGAGGTCGTGAAACCGGTCAGCCCTGCCTTCGGTCGGGCGCCGAGGCCCGTAGCACCCTCATCGCGGATCTCGCCGCCCGCACCGGTGGCCGCCCCGGCAAACGGGGCGATCGCCGTCGGATGATTGTGCGTCTCGACTTTCATGAGTATGTGCACAGGCTCTTCGGCATACCGGAACTCGCGGGATACGGCGTCCGGCAGCAGGCGCCGACCGACCGGTCCTTCCATCACCGCGGCATTGTCCGCATAAGCTGAGAGCACACCTGCCGGACTCGCGTCGGTCGTCGAGCGAATCATGCCGAACAGTCGCCTGCCGGTCGCTTCGCCGTCGATGATCCAGTCGGCATTGAAGATCTTGTGACGGAAATGCTCCGAGTTGGCCTGCGCGAACATCATGAGTTCGGCATCGGTCGGGTCGCGACCGAGCCGCCCGTAATTGTCGACGAGATAGTCGATCTCTGCGCCCGACAGCGCGAGACCGAGTGCACGATTGGCCTCGGCCAGTGCTGCATGCGCCTCCTGCCCGAGCGGTACAATCCCGAGGGGTGCCGGACGGTGCTCCGCGAACAGCTGCCATGCCGCCTCTCCGGACTCGAACACCGTTTCCGTCATGCGGTCGTGGAGCAAGGGCGCGAGATGCCTGGCGTCCGCGGCGCCGCCGCGCAGGCTGATGGCATAACAGATACCGCGCTCGATACGGCGGATGTCTGCGAGATCACAGGCGCGTGCGATGTCCGTCGCCTTGGAGGACCACGGGGAAATCGTGCCCGGCCGGGGCACGACGTAAAGCTGCGTTGCTTTCGGCGGCAGGGCTGCGGGACCCTCCCCGGACAGCAACAATGCGTCGAGGCGCTGGCGATGCTCGCCCGACAGCGGTGCCGCCAGCTGCACCCAGTAGGTATACCGCGCCGCGACAGCCGTCACGCGCTCATCGATGCGCTTGAGCGCCCAGAGGCGCTTGTCCAGGCGAAATGCCGACATCGCGGGCTGTCCCGCCAGCGCCAGGATACTTGCAGGGGCCGTCGCCAACACTGCGGGATCAGACAATGCCTTGCCTTGGTAAGGGGACGGGGGTTTCAGACGCGGATGATACCGGAGGCGAAACCGGGTGCAACCGACACCAACGGGCGGGCCTCAGGACTTGCCGTCACCGGGCGTATAGATCGGTATCGGGAACTGTGCCACGTTGCTGCCTTCGAACTTGCTGATCTTGCTCGGTCCCTGCTTGTCGACTTCATCGATACGGATGACCGAATGGAGTGGCAGGTAGGAGCGGCGAACGTTTTCGAATAATGATTTGATCCTTTCCTCGGACGGGTCCACCACGACCGACGTTCGCTCGCCGAATACCAGTTCCTCCACCGCGACGAAGCCGAAGAGCTCGCCATGATGCACGCGCCGGGCATAGATCTCGAAAACCTGCCCCTGGTTCATGAAAACGACTTTGTAGAGATGCTTGTTGGTCATACGCTTCGGCCGGCCCGCGGGATGCGCGGAATGGGCGAGTGTACCTAAATCCCGGGTGCCGGTCGCTTGCAGACCCGCTGGCAAGCGGCGCATTATCCACGCCGGATAGCGCAGGCGAGCGTCGGCCTCTCCGGCGGCCATGCCCGATTATGTGAACTACTCGGCATTACAAGTCCTTGTCCGGCGGCAATATTCTGCTTTACAACGGTGCCGGTCGCGAATAGCCGCGAGCGGCGCCCAGACGGGGTTCCGTCCATGCCTTTATTGCTCGAGATCATCAGTGAACACCGCGACCTCGTCGGTGACGATGCGGTGCGCGAATTCGGCGAGGGCGGCGGCACGATCGGCCGCTCGCTCGAGAACGACTGGATCCTGCCGGATCCCGACCGATACATCTCGAGCCGGCACGCGACTATCGACTGCAAGGGCGGGATGTACTATCTCGCCGACACCTCAACTAACGGCGTGTACGTCAACGGCGAGCGCGACCCGGTGGGCAAGGGAAATCCCCGGCGCCTTTTCAACGGGGATCACCTGCGCATGGGCGACTTCGAATTCGTCGTGGCGATCGACCGCGGTGAGAGCATCGTCATGCCGCTCGAAGGCGAGCAGACCGCAGTTCCCGAGCCGATCGGAATGATGGTGCCCGAGGAATCGCTGCGATCGGGCGTGCAATTGCTCGATGAAGAGGAGCTGGCCGACCGGCATGATTTCGCGCGGCTGCTCGAAAGCGATACACCGACACCGCTCGCCGCGGCCCGGGCACCCGTCCCTGCAAAGAAATCGATTTCAAAGGTTCACGGCTCGCTGGAGCCGGATTTTAACGGGGTCGTCGGCAAGGACGTCGAGCCGGACCTGTCGCCGACCCGCCTCGAGGTCTCGGCAAACGATCTCTTCGATTGCTTTCTCGACGGGCTCGGGCTGTCCCGGGCCGACCTGCATCCCGGCGTCGACCCGGCGGAGGTGATGCAGAATGCCGGCCAGGTATTCAAGGCATTTGTCGAAGGCGTCACGCAGATGGTGAGCAGCCGGCGCAATCTCAAATCCGCCTTCAGCCTGGACCAGACCACGATCCTGCCGCGCCACAACAATCCGATGAAAATGTCCGAAGACGTCGGCGACCTGCTGAGGCAGTTGCTCGTAGGGCGCGAAGGCGAATACCTGGGGCCACGCGACTCTGCGCGCGAGGCCTGCCGTGACCTCTTTTATCACCAGGAAGCTCTGATCAGCGCGGCGCAATCGGCGTGCAGGGAATTTGCGGATCGCTTCGATCCCGACGAACTCGTTGCCGCCTTTCGCCGGGAAGGCGGGTCGTCGTCACGGTTCGGGTTCCTGGATCGCCTGAAACACTGGCAGATGTACTGCGACCTGTACCCCGTCCTTACGGAGAAAGGCGC
Source organism: Woeseiaceae bacterium (assembly GCA_041743865.1). GTDB lineage: Bacteria > Pseudomonadota > Gammaproteobacteria > Steroidobacterales > Woeseiaceae > UBA1847. The sequence goes on along the minus strand of JBGTLY010000252.1, from coordinate 2,324 downwards.
GGGCGGCCTCCCGCAGATCTTCAGAGAGGAATTCGCCCGTGCCTATGAACGCCAGATCGCTGAACTCAAGCGGCTCGAGCCGCTACCCGACCTGAAAGCCACGGTGCGCCTCAGACCAAAAGCTTACGTCGAAGCCCCTATGGTCGCCGCTGCCGCTGCCGCGATCCCGGACGCCGACGAGGTACCGTCGGTCGACTTCGACGACACCTTCGCCGAGCTCTTCGATGACGACGTGGCCTAGGACCGGTTCTGCCGGTTCCTGATCAGCTCGTCGACGACCGCGGGGTCTGCAAGGGTCGAGGTATCGCCCAGGTTGCCGAACTCGCCCGATGCGACCTTGCGCAGAATCCGGCGCATGATTTTTCCGGAACGGGTTTTCGGCAGGCCCGGGGCCCACTGGATATGGTCGGGTTTCGCGATCGGACCGATTTCCTTGCGCACCCATTTTTGCAGTTCGACCTTCAACGCGTCGTCGGGCTCGACGCCGCCCATCAGCGTGACATAGGCATAGATCCCCTGCCCCTTGATGTCGTGCGGGTAGCCGACCACCGCCGCTTCGGCAACATCCTTATGTGCCACGAGGGCGCTCTCGACCTCCGCGGTCCCCATGCGATGCCCTGACACGTTCAGCACATCATCGACACGCCCCGTGATCCAGTAGTAGCCGTCCTCGTCGCGGCGGGCGCCGTCGCCTGTGAAGTAGCAGCCCGGGAATGCTTTGAAATACGTGTCTATGAAGCGCTGGTGGTCACCGTAGACCGTGCGCATCTGCCCCGGCCAGCTGTCGGTGATCACGAGATTTCCCTCGGCCACGCCGTCCAGCACCTTGCCGTCGCCGTCCACGATCGCGGGTTCGATACCGAACAGGGGGCGTGTCGCCGAACCCGGTTTGAGGGGCGTGGCGCCCGGGAGCGGACTGATCAGGACGCCGCCGGTCTCGGTCTGCCACCAGGTATCGACGACGGGGCATCGCGACTCCCCCACGACGTGGTAGTACCACTCCCAGGCCTCCGGGTTGATGGGCTCGCCGACGGAGCCGAGCAGGCGCAGGGAGCGGCGAGACGTTTTTTGCACCGGGGCATTGCCTTCGCGCATCAGCGCCCGGATCGCGGTCGGTGCCGTATAGAGAATCGTCACCTGGTGTTTGTCACAGACTTCCCAGAATCGCGAACTGCTCGGGTAGGTCGGCACGCCCTCGAACATCAGGGTGGTGGCAGCGTTTGCGAGCGGACCGTAGACGATATAGGAGTGGCCTGTCACCCAGCCGACATCAGCGGTGCACCAAAAGATATCTCCCGGTCGATAGTCGAACACGATCTCGTGCGTCATCGAAACGTAGACGAGATAGCCGCCGGTGGTGTGCAGTACGCCCTTCGGCATGCCGGTCGAGCCCGATGTGTAGAGTATGAACAGGGGATCCTCGGCGTTCATGACTTCGCAGGGGCAGTCCGCATCGACCTCCGGCAGCATGTCGTGCAGCCACGCGTCACGCCCGGCAGTCCAGTCGATCTGTCCTCCCGTATTGCGCACGACCAGCACCTTCTTGAGCGTCGTCACCGCCGGTTTCGCGGCAGCCGCGTCGACATTGGCTTTGAGCGGAACGCGCTTGCCGCCGCGCACGCCCTCGTCCGCCGTAATGACGATGTTCGAGGCGCAGTCCGCGATGCGGCCCGCCAGTGCATCCGGGGAAAAACCGCCGAACACGACGGAGTGAACGGCCCCGATCCGGGCACAGGCGAGCATTGCGATCGCGGCCTCCGGGATCATGGGCATGTAGATCGTGATCCGGTCGCCGCGCGTGGCCCCCAGTGCTTTCAGCACATTCGCGAATCGGCAGACGCGCTCGTGCAGTTCCCGGTAAGTGATCGACGCCTGGCATGACGGATTGTCACCCTCCCAGAGGATCGCGACATCGTCGCCATGCTCGGCGAGGTGTCGGTCGACGCAGTTGTAGCAGGCATTCAGGCTGCCGTCGTTGAACCATCGAATACGAAAGTCGGCGATGTCCCAGCACGCATCTTTCACTTGCGTAAAGGGCGTGACCCAGTCCAGGCGCCCGGCCTGTTCGGCCCAAAAGCCTTCCGGATCCTCGATCGATCGACGGTACATCGCCTCGTAGCGTTCTGCGTCGACCCAGGCGGCAGCCTCGCGGTCCGGGTCGACGGGGTAACAGTGTGTCATCGTGACCAACCTCTGCTGTGTCGATGAATTCAGTCGTTCCGGCCGCGCGCGGCGAGTGCGAGCACGCGTAGCGCCTGGACGAGGTGCGGCCGGTCCAGCATGACGCCCTCGAGCGCCGCCGTACCGAGCCCGGGCGCATCGTC
>JBGTLY010000251.1:0-9274 GCA_041743865.1 Woeseiaceae bacterium | reverse complement strand
CGGTGAATGTGCCCACATACGATGCCGTCGAACCCTCGTTCCCTTGCGTACTCCGCCGCCACGTGTTCGAAGCGGCGAATGTACTCCTGAGCGCCTTTCAGCCGCTGTTTGATGCCGGCGCTGATGGACCGGTAGTCACGGCCGAGAACCCGACGCCACTTGTTTAGCAGCACGTCCGTTTCCGTGAGGAAGGCGTAGGCCGCCGCACCGAACTTTTCGAGGTTCGTACCCTTGCGAATGCGGCCGTCGAGCAGGTCGCCGTGGATCACCAAGAGCCGCTCACCATTCGGCCGCGTGTGCACCGATTCGAGCGCAACCGGAATGCCGAATAGCGACTGGCCTGCCAGGTGGCGAAACTCGTGATCATGATTACCGGGAATGAAAAGGATTTGAGTACCGCGGTCCGAGAGCCGGGCAAGCCGGACAATGAGTCGCAGGTGCGTATCAGGGAACAGCGGCCTCGACTTCAGCCGCTCCAAGTCAACGATGTCTCCGACCAGGTACAGTCGTTGCACACTGACGGCCGCAATAAAATCGAGCAAGTCGTCGGCGCGGCTGGACATCGTACCCAAATGCACGTCGGACAGCCAAAGCGAGCGATAACTCAGCGCCACTTGCTCACCAAAATTCTGCAAAGCCAATGCAAGTGGCTGACGAATTTATCTGCTTTGTCTTACAGGCTGCTTATGATTTGGTGACAGTTTTGTATCAAAGCGCGATGATCGTAGGAGCGGCCCATGGCCGCGATCGCGCATGGCGCGCTTCTACGACTACCTCTGGTGACGACCCCGGTTTCTTCGGCCCCGTCGTGATGTTTCTCGGCTTTGTCAATCTAGCGGTCGCAGTGGTCAATCTTGCGCCGAGTCCACTGCTCGATGGGGGAACAGCATGGCGGTTCATTCCCTATCTGTACAAAAGGCGGCGTCCTCGTCGACGGACAAAGTCGGCAACTGACCGCGCCAGGAAACGCTGGAGGCGATAGCGGGATATCGCATCCGTGCGTTGACGATTATAGGAGCGCGCCGTGCGTGCGATCGCGGCCATGGGCCGCTCCTACCGTTTTCTCGCGCCGAGCCCGTGCAATGCAAGAATCAAGCCCTTGTCCCACAGGTTTTCGAAATACTCCCTCGCAAGTTCGGGATTCTCGGGACATGATTTCGAGTGCAAACATCATCTGCGCGGGCTCGTTGCCTGAATCAGCAGCAAATTTCACTTGTGACCGCGCCTCTGCCAGGCTCACCTCGTCCAGGTTTTCGCAAAGGCCGCCCGGTTGTCGCGCAGCGAACCTTTCCGGCATGGACAGGCAACTCTTGATTTCTTTGTACGCAGTCATTGCTGCACGCCGATCTCCAGCCAATGCCAGGTCGCGTACGGCTTGAAGTTCATCGGAGGATTCGACCGCGATCGTGGAGGGCACTGGCTCGCCGAACGGATACTCAAACGAGTATGTAATTTCAATCGTGTCGCCGTCCGGGAACTGAAAGAGCTTCGTGAACTTCATTGGCTTGCCGAAGGGCACTGAATAGTCGCCGTTCTCCGTGACTTCGTACTGGACCTTCGCCAGTTCGGCATTTGATTGCTTAGTCGTAGCATCGACAGCGTGGAGTCCGCGTCCGTCGAGTTGACGTCATTCTGCTGCGAAGGAGCGGGAGAAGCCTGTGGCAGGGTCGGCTGCGGTTCCACAGTTGTAGGAACTGGCTGAACCGGGCTATTGCGGTAGCTCCCCGCAAAAAAGGCGAAGACAGCAACCAACATTATTGCGCCGCCTATGAACGAAACGATGGTCGCCCGTCGCAAACCCTGTCCTCCGGCAGTGTGCAGCGCGATATCGCGGCCATGGGCCGCTCCTACAGCGCATCGATGATTGTAGGAGCGCGCCGTGCGCGCGATGTCGCGGCCATGGGCCGCTCCTACGGAGTTTGGCAGATCGCCGCTGTTTGATCGATACTACGAGCCGCTGCCAACCTGGAATCACCCTTGGCCGGAACCAGCCTCTTAACACTGCTCGACGATATCGCCACGTTGCTCGACGATGTCGCGGTGCTGACCAAGGTCGCGGCGAGGAAGACGGCGGGCGTGCTCGGCGACGATCTGGCGCTCAATGCCGAGCAGGTCAGCGGCGTCCGCGCGGACCGCGAGCTTCCTGTCGTGTGGGCCGTGTTCAAGGGCTCGGCGCTGAACAAGCTCATCATGGTGCCCGTTGCGCTCGCATTGAGCGCCTTCCTGCCCTGGACGATAACGCCACTGTTGATGTTGGGCGGTGCGTTCCTGTGTTACGAGGGATTCGAGAAAGTTGCGCATCGCTTCCTGCATTCGTCGTCTGATGCCGAACAGGAGCACAAGGCGCGACTGCAGGCCGTCGCGGATAGCCAGGTCGACATGGTCGCGTTCGAGAAGACGCGCATACGCGGTGCGATTCGTACGGACGCGATCCTCTCTGCCGAGATCATCGTCATTGCGCTCGGCACGGTGCAAGACGCGGACCTCGTCACGCGTGTCACGGTTCTGTCCGTGCTTGCAGCGCTTATTACGATAGGCGTCTACGGCCTGGTCGCGGCGATCGTGAAGCTCGACAATGTCGGCTTGCACCTCATCGAAAAGGCCGGCGAGTCCAGGTGGGTCCGGTTCCAGCATTGGTTCGGGAAGGGAATCCTGCGCGCGGCGCCCCGGTTCATGAAAACGCTGTCCGTACTCGGTACGGTGGCGATGTTCCTGGTCGGCGGCGGCATCCTCGTTCACGGTATCCCGCCGCTGGCCAGCCTGCTTCACCACGTCGAGGCACTGGCGCATGGACTGCCTTTCGCCGGAAACCTGGCTGCCGTGTTCTCTGCAATGGCGGTGAACGGGCTGTTCGGCGTTCTGGCCGGCGGCTTGCTGGTCGGTGCCGCGCATGTCATCACCCGTAACCTGGGAAAGCATAAAGAATGAGGGAGTTCAGCGCGCGATCGCGGCCATGGGCCGCTCCTACCGTGATCTCTTGGATGCGTTGGGGGCGCTGATAGCCAACACCGATCGACACCACTACACCCGGGAGCAAGCTATCAGCACAAAATTCGCTATCGTCACCGGCGGCAGCACGGGGATCGGGAGGCAGATCGTCCGCACGATGGCCGATGCCGGTTACGCCGTTGCCTTCAACTATCTCGGCTCACATGACGACGCCCGTGCCACGGCTGCTTTGTTCGAGGACAAGGGCCAGCCGGTGTGGTTCGCCCAGTGCGACGTCGGCGACAAGACCGCGGTCGATGACTTTATCGACGAGAGTTCGGCATGGTATGGAAATGCGCCGGATGTCGTCGTCAACAATGCCGGTATCCAGACCTGGTCGCCGCTGCTCGACCTCGCCGAGTCGGATTGGGACCGGGTCATCCGCACCAACCTCAAGGGTTGTTTCCTCGTCACGCAAGCGGCAGCCAGGCCGATGAAGGAACGTGGCCGCGGCGGCGCGATCGTGAACCTGGGCTCGGGTTGCAACAAGCTCGGCTTTCCGGAGCTTGTCGATTACACGGCATCGAAAGGCGGCGTCGAACAATTCACGAAGGTCGCGGCGGTCGAGCTGGGTCCGTATGGCATCCGCGTGAATTGCGTGGCACCGGGCTCGATCATCTCGGAGAGGACCCTCGTCGAGGATCCGGATTACACGGAGAAGTGGTCGCCATTGACGCCGTTAGGGCGAGTCGGCACGACAGAGGATGTGGCCGACGTCGTCCTGTTCTTCGCAAGCGACGCCGCTCGCTTCGTGACGGGGCAGACGCTCTGGGTGGACGGCGGACTTTTCACACGCGCGCCCTGGGCCTATTGACCGCGTAGGACAGCGGGCGCCGTTTCGTCCTGGTTTGTTCGCGGGCAAGGGATCGCGGGCATGGCCCGCTCCTACGGTAGGAGCGCGCCATGCGCGCGATTGGGATATTTATCGCGGCCATGGGCCGCTCCTACGACGCGTGATCTCGACCCGCCTGTCATCGGCTTGTCATCCCGCACGACTATAAACTCCCCCGCGGGTGTCGCCTTCTGCTGACATTGACCCTATCTGGGAACTTGTTAGCATAGCGGCCACGCAGCACGTGATTCGCTCGGCCGGGGCCTGTCACTCGACACAAGAATTCAGTCCGGGCTCGTCCTCGGCTCAGATATCAGAGAGCTAATCCCTTGATTTTTCAAGCCAATTCCATGGCGGCCATGGCAGTGTCCTTTGCCGTGACTGTTACGTTCATGCTGGCGCTCCGGCCGCTCGCGGCCCGGAACGGCCTCGTGGACAAGCCGGGCGGGCGCAAAACGCATGACGGGCATGTGCCGGTCATCGGCGGAATTGCCATGTTCGTTGGCCTGGTTTGTGGCCTCGTGCTCGTGGATATGTCCTCCCAGGCGTTCGCGAGCCTACTGACGGCCTCGACGCTGCTCCTGATCGTGGGCCTCATCGACGATCGCTACGAGCTGCCGGTCCTCGCGCGGCTGTCATCCCAGTTCTCCGCCACCCTGATCATGGTTTACGGCGCCGGGCTCGCGCTTGCCGATATCGGCGACCCGTTCGGCACCGGGATCGTTTCGATGGGCAACTTTACACTCGTCTTCACGCTCCTCGTGACCATCACGATGATCAATGCCTACAACTTCGTGGACGGCGCCGATGGCCTGGCCGGCACGCTCGCGATCATCTCGATGGGGGCGGTGGCCATTGTCGGGGGGCCGGATCACCCGGCCACGGCGGCCGCGCTGGTGGTCCTGGCCGCGACCGTGGGTTACCTCGTTTTCAACCTGCCGGTGTACATCAACCGAAAGCTGCGCTCCTTCATGGGCGATGCTGGCAGTACGCTGCTCGGCTTTTCCATTGTCTGGGTGACCCTGAGTGTGAGCCAGGGCGAGGCCCGGGTCATTTCCCCGGTGCATTGCCTGTGGTTTGCGGCCATCCCGATCTTCGATTTCATGACCTGCTTCGTGCGCCGGATCCTGAGCAAGCGTTCGCCGTTCCACGCCGGGCGCGATCATTTCCACCATGTCCTCCTGCGCGGCGGGTTCACCGGCCGGCAGGCGCTCGCGGTGCTCTCCGGTTTCCAGGTCCTGTACGCCGGGGCCGGTGTCGTCGGCCATATTGCCGGTATCCCGGATGCATACATGTTCTTCGCCTGGTCCGTCCTCGGCTTCAGCCAGCGGATCGTGTTCGTGAAGATCGCGGCCGTCCGGCGCAGCTCGAAGCTGCGAGATCGCGCGCGGGCGCGCGGGTTGGCGAGCGTTTCCGAAGCCTGACGCCGTAGGAGCGGGCCATGCCCGCGATACCGCGCGTCTATCCTTATCGCGCGCATGGCGCGCTCCTACATCACATGGCGCGCTCCTACACCTCTCTACCGAAACGCCGCCGCACCCTTTTCTGTGATGATCGGGACCTCACAGTCGCTCGGGCAGTGGTCAAGGTCTTCCCCGGCATCGCAAATCGCATTGCCACATTGCTCGGTGCAGTCGGCCGCACACGACAGGGCGTGCTCTCCCTGGCTTGGGACACACACGTTGTCACCGCACGCACTTTCGGGAAACGGCGGCGAGTTAGGCCACAGTGAAGCGTCGCCCTGATCCCCGGGCTGATACGGCAGCCACGCGTTCAGCACGAACATCGACTGGTCGAAAACACGGGTGAGATTCAATGCTGAAGCCAGTTCTTCACCCAATGGGCTGTCGGTAGAAATCTTCTGCAGAGCGGGCACATCGGGTTGCACGGGCGAGGGCTCGGACATTCTGGATATGAAGTACACCAGCTGAACCTTGTGATCGTCCGGCTGATGGAGAATGTGCACTTCCGCATAGCCTCGTTTGAGTGCTTCGTTGAGAATGCGCGGCACGTGAAAACGAAGTCGGGCCTGGACGATCTTTTCTTGAAATGGAAAAGCACGACCGGTATCGAAGCGCTCCGTCCGCAACGCCACGTGTGCGTCGATGCTTGCGAAGTTCCATGCACTGATGACACTCCAGTCACGGCACTCCGGATTTGCAAACTCGGGCCTGCTGAGGAACTGGGTCCCGGCAGGGTAAGCGTACAGCCCGGTGACGAACTCCTCGTACTTCTTCGCCTGGGCTCTCGATTGGAAAAGATACCGGCCTCCGGACAGTGCAGTCGCAGGCGAAGTCAGCAGGAAAGGAATGTGCTTCTGGACCATGCCGGGGTTGTCGGGATTGGTGAACTCGAGAACGAAGCGCTGCATTAAAATGCGGTCTCGTTCGATGGCCGCGCCGGGCGGTTCCGTGCTCTGGGTGAGGTCGTATGTGAAGTCGCAGCTGAATGCGCCCCTCGCACGAATTTCATCACCGGGAAAGTGTCGCGGGTAGGAAGCCGATGTGTCCATCCCCGTGTCGGCCAGTACAGCATTCGTCATCGCCAGGAACGGCAACATCCAGGTGCATGAGTTGATTCTGCTCACGGTGGTCTCCTCAATTCGCGGTACTCCCATCTCAGGTATCGCAAACGGGCAGCAAAAAACGTCACGGGTAGGAGGCGCCATGCGCGCGAAAAGAACCTTCGATCGCGGCCGTGGGCCGCTCCTACAGTGCGCGGGTAGGAGCGCGCCATGCGCGCGATCAGGACGGACGCACGGTATCGCGGCCGTGGGCCGCTCCTACAGTGCGCGGTAGGAGCGCGCCATGCGCGCGAACGAATCCCAATCGCGGGCGTGGGCCGCTCCTACAGTTCATGGGTTACCATCTATCGACGCGCGAGTGAATGTCTACGCTGAGGATCTGCCCATGGCGAAGAAGAAAGCGACAAAGAAAGCCCGGAAAAAGACCACCCGCACGAAGCAGGCCTCAGCGACCGGAGGTGCCACCCGGGCGAAGCGGGCGCCGAAGGGGCCGGCAGGAACCAACGGCCCGCCCGGCACCCGGACCATTCTTTACGTCCACGGCATCGGCAACAAGCCCACCGCCGAGATACTCAAATGCCAATGGGACGAGGCGCTGTTCGGGTTCAACCTGGGCGAGCGCAGCCGGCTGGCCTACTGGGTCAATCGCATCACCTATCCGACGCCGCGGCAGGCAGGCTGTGAAGCGCCGGACCTGACGACGGCCGGGACGCCGGACGATGCATCGGGCTTCAGTGTGCGGGCGATGGAAGATCCGACGCCCGCTCCGGAGCAGCTGCTGCCGGCCGAGGCCGATGAAATCGAGTCGCGTGAGGCGTTGACGCGTATCGCGCTCGAGGCGCTTGAACCCCCGTCCCTCGGCAAACTGTCGGCTGCCGACGTACACGCCCGGGTTTTGCCCCTGCCGAAGCCCTTACGGACGTTTATCAGTCGCCGGATAACGAAAGCATTCCTCAAGGATGTACACGAATTCCTGTTTGTGCCTGAACGCCGTGAGTTGATGCGCGAAAGCGTAATGTCACGGCTGCGTAGCGGCGGCGGTCCTTTCGTTTTGATCGGCCACAGCCAGGGCTCGCTCATAGCGTACGAAGCGCTCTCGGCACTGACGGCGAAAGATGGCATCGAGATCGACCTGTTTGTGACCATCGGCTCGCCACTCGGGCTCAAGGAGGTACAGGATCAGCTCGAGACCATGACAGGGCAACGCCGCCTCGCGGTGCCGGCTGTCGTGAAGCGTTGGATCAATGTTTCCGACCCGCTCGATCCGGTGTGCGCGGACAAGCGGCTGGGGAACGACTATCGAGCAACCAACGGTGTCAACGTCGAGGATTTCGTTTGCTGGAACATGGACTCGCCCCGCGACCCGCATTCGGGCAGCGGCTATTTACGATTGCACGAGGTCCGGGCGCCCGTTCGCGAAATCGTGGACCGGGCACTTTTCCAGAGAATCTCGTCGTTCACGATCGCCCGCGACCTCGTCAACGACATGGAGATGGGTGACCCTCCGGAGCGCCACTCCGTGCTCATCGAGCTGCGCAACGAATGGCGGGACGATGCGTCGCCGGCGCCCGCTTCGGAGGTACGCGAGGCGATCGTCGAATGGATCAAAACTTCGATTGCGCAGGCAGACCCTCCACTCGATGAGGAGGCCGTGGACCTGGAGCCGCTGTCGACGTACGTTTCTGCGAAACTGACGCGAAGCGAAATCGAACGCCTGACCGACGAGCTGCGCCTGACGGCGGTTTATCGCGTATTCAAGAACGCGCGCAAGCGAGCGTTACTGGATGAGTCCATCGAATGCCTGCAGTGCGCTACGGCACATCGCGGTTACAACGCGCTCGGCAAGGGCATTCTCTGGGCGGTGCTCGATTCAGGCATCGATCCCCACCATCCGCACTTCACCGTTGGCGAAAAAAACATCGAGGCGGTATTCGATTGCCTCCGAACCGGCCCGGTCCGGCAATGGACGAGCAAGTCGAAAACCCTCGGCGTTGACCGGAACGGGCACGGTACGCACGTCGCAGGCATCGTCGCGGGCGGCATCCCGGAACTCGAAATCTCGGGGCTCGCGCCGCACGCCCGCCTGCGCAGTTACAAGGTGCTGGACGACGACGGTGTCGGCAGCGACGCCAAAATCATCAAGGCGCTCGACCACATCTACGAGACAAACCGGAACTCCGCGACGCTCGTCATCCACGGGGTGAACCTGAGCCTCGGCGGTGCCTTCGATCCGGAGTCGTTCGGCTGCGGCGACACGCCGCTCTGCAAGGAGCTGCGCAAACTGTGGCGGCAGGGCGTGGTCGTCGTGCTTGCCGCCGGCAACGAGGGGTATCTCGAGCTCCAGCAGGGTGACGATATCGTCGGGCTCAACACGGATCTTTCGATAGGGGATCCCGCCAACCTCGACGAAGCGATCGCCGTAGGTTCGATACACAAGACGAAGCCGCACATGTACGGCGTCTCGTACTTCAGCTCGCGCGGGCCGACGGCCGACGGGCGCTGCAAGCCCGACGTCGTCGCTCCCGGCGAGCGTGTCGTGTCGTGCCGTGCAGGCGCGCCCCCGGGCACACTTACGCGCAAGAATCTTTACGTAGCGATGAGCGGCACGAGTATGGCGGCGCCGCACGTCTCGGGACTGATCGCGAGCTTCCTGTCCGCCCGCAAGGAATTCATCGGCTATCCGGATCGCGTGAAGCAGTTGCTACTCGAGGCGTGCACGGACCTGAAGCGGGACCGCAACCATCAAGGCGCGGGTATGCCGAACCTGGTAAAGATGCTGCTGATCACCTGATCGCGCGCATGGCGCGCTCCTACCGTCCAGGTTGTAGGAGCGGGCCATGCCCGCGAATGTGTCGTGCGCTGATCGCGCGCATGGCGCGCTCCTACCTCGCGGCCTGTAGGAGCGGGCCACGGGTCGTAGGAGCGGGCCA
>JBGTLY010000250.1:0-10917 GCA_041743865.1 Woeseiaceae bacterium | reverse complement strand
TGGTCCGCCTGGCGGCGGTGCGCCTGTTGCGCGTCGTGCCGCCGGAATACCGCCTGGAGTACGGATTACTCCGCCTGGCGGACGACGTCCTGGCCGTGCGTGTCGCGGCTGTCATGGCCTTTGCGGACATGCAGGCGAGTTTGCCGGCCGGTGCAAAGACCGATTTCGAGGCCGCTGCCCGCGAATTCGAGGCGTCGCAGGCGATTCAGCTGAACCGGCCCGAAGCCTGGGTCAGCCTGGGTGATTTTGCAATGGCGAATGCGGACGTCGACGAGGCGCTGCGCCACTACGAGCGCGCGATCGCCATGGAGCCGCGATTTGTCCCGTCACGGGTCAACTTGGCAGATGCACTGCGCCAGCTCGGCCAGGACGAACGCGGCCAGGCAATTCTCGCCGAAGGGATCGGGCTCGTACCCGATGCTGCGGCACTCCACCACTCTCTCGGGCTGCTACTCGTCCGCCAACGTGACCTGAACGGCGCTCTCACGGCGCTCGGGAAGGCGGTGGAACTCGAGCCCGGTAATACCCGCTACCAGTACGTCCTCGACGTCGCGCGCTCAGAGATCGGTGAGGCCGTCCCAGACCAGCTTGATGCCGACGGCAGCCAGTAGCACGTACACGATGCCGAAAAAAAAGCGATCGCTGACGCGCCGGTGCAGGTAGACGCCGGTGAGTACGCCAATCGGTGCCAGCGGCGCCAACGCGAGCGAGGTCAGGAGGTTGCCGCCGGACAGCTGGCCGAGCCATGCGTAGGGCAGGAGTTTCGTGTAGTTGACGACCGTGAAGAACAACACCGTTGTGGCGACGAAATCCGTGCGATCGAGCGGCCGGCGCAGCAGGTACATACTCACCGGTGGCCCACCGGCATGCGCGATGAAGCTCGTGAACCCGGCGATGGCGCCTGCCGCCACCCCGACCCGGCGCGGGTAGTCGGGAAGTCGCTCTTGCTTCCCGCTGCGCCATGACCACAGGTAGTGCGCCGTGAACACGACGGCGACCACACCGACGAGCAGTCGTATGATGGACGCACTCAGGTAGCCGAACAGGATCGTTCCGACGCCGATGCCCACGAGCGAAGCCGGCACGAGCACGCGAACTTCTTCGCGGATCCAGCGACAGCGATAGGCCCAGAGGCTGAACAAGTCCATAAGGCACAGGATGGGCAAAAGGATCCCGGCGGCCTGCACCGGAGAAATCACGAGCGCGATGAGGGGCACCGCCAGCGTGCCGAGGCCGCCGCCGAATCCTCCCTTGGACATGCCCATGAGCAGCACCGCAGGAATGGCGGCCGCATAGAACCAGGGATCAGTGATCATGGGAGGCAACGCCTGGCGCGAACAGCAGGCCGCAGTCTAACCGGCAGCGGGCCAGGCGTCTTACCGGGCAGCGGCATTCGTGGTCTAATTCGGTCGAATGCCGACTGAAGCCCAGTGTGAAACTCCGAATTCTCGACAATAGCATTCGTCTCCGGCTGAGCCGGGGCGAGGTGGCCGTCCTCGGCAAAGACGGCCTCGTCGCCTCGCGTACGGAATTCCCCGGCGGCCGCTCGTTCTCTTATGTCGTCGAAAGCAGTCCGGCGAGCGTCATGCCTGCCGCGTTCTTATCCGGCAACGTCATCACGGTACGCTTGCCGGAGTCGATGGTCCTCCCGTGGGCGAGGTCGGAGCAGGTGTCGATTTCGGGCGAGCAGCGCCTGGACGACGGGACACGGCTCCATGTGCTCGTCGAAAAGGACTTCGCGTGCCTTGCGCCGCGAGAAGGGGAGGACGAAGCCGACTTGTTTCCGCATCCGCGCGCCGGTACCGGCGAGTGCTGATGGCGGTTGACGGTACCCGGATTCCAATGCTCTTGCGCACGGCTCTGGTGTGCTCAAGGACGTCGGTGGAGGTGGATCGCGGCACCGGCCTGCCGTTGTGACAGCGGGGAACCCGATCCTCTGGAGGCCCGACGCCAGCACCGTGCAATCGACGGCGATGCATCGCTTCATGCAGGCGCGAAGCGCTCCGGACTATAGCGCGCTGCACCAGTGGTCCATCGACGAGCCGGCGGCATTCTGGCAGGCACTTGCCACCTTCTGCAACGTTCGCTTCACGACGCCGCCGTCAACCCTCCTCGCGAACCCGGGCGACATGATGCATGCCGACTTTTTCGCCGGCAGCACGCTAAATTACGCCGAGCACCTGCTGCGGTTTCGGGGCAGTACGCCGGCACTGGTTTTTTGCGGTGAGGACGGTGCGCGTCGCGAATTGAGCAGGGATGAGCTCAGGCGCGACGTCGCAGGCGTGGCGGCCGGGCTTCGCGCCGCCGGAATCGTTGCCGGAGACAGGGTCGGCGGCTACCTGCCGAATTGTCCGGAGGCGATCGTCGCGATGCTGGCGACGGCAAGCCTCGGCGCGACCTGGTCGTCCTGCTCGCCGGATTTCGGCGTCACCGGTGTCGTCGACCGTTTCGGCCAGATCGGGCCAAAAGTGCTGTTCTCCGCAAATGCATATCTCTACAACGGAAAACGCATCGATTGTCGGGACAACACCGCCGCCATCTCTGCGGCTGTCCCGAGCATCACGCACAGCGTCGTCGTCCCGTTTCTCGACGAGGCCGACCTGACGGGGAAAGTGGCGGGCGTCCAATGGAGTGACTTCAAGCGACCTGCCACGCAACCGGAATTCGTACCCGTCGCCTTCGACCATCCCCTGTTCATCCTCTTTTCGTCCGGTACGACGGGTGTCCCGAAGTGCATCGTGCACGGTCACGGCGGAACGCTCCTGCAGCATCTCAAGGAGCACGTGTTGCATACCGGCCTGAAGCCGGAGGACCGCCTGTTCTATTTCACTACCTGCGGCTGGATGATGTGGAACTGGCTCGCAAGCGGGCTGGCGGCAGGTGCGACATTGGTGTTGTTCGACGGGATGCCGTTTTTTGACGAGGGTCGCGGCTTGTGGTCCATTGCCGAGCGTGAACGCATCGACATCTTCGGCACGAGCGCCAAATATATTTCGGCGCTTGAAAAGGCGGGTGTGCGCCCGCGGGATGAGTTCCGCCTCCCTGCGCTTCGCACGGTGCTGTCCACCGGATCACCGCTTGCGCCTTCGGGATTCGACTACGTCTATGACGCCATCGGCAGCGAGCTGCAACTGTCCTCGATCGCCGGCGGTACGGACATCATCAGTTGTTTCCTGCTTGGCAACCCGCTGTTGCCGGTGCGGCGCGGCGAACTGCAGTGCAAGGGTCTCGGCATGGCGGTCGAGATTTTCGACGACCAGGGCAGGCCGGTGATCGGGCAACAGGGCGAACTCGTCTGCACGAGGCCCTTCCCCTCCGCGCCGGTCGGATTCTGGAACGACCGTGGCGATGCGAGGTACCGCGCGGCGTATTTCGAGCGATTTCCCGGGGTGTGGGCGCACGGCGATTTCGCGGAGGAACGCCAGGACGGCGGTTTCGTCATCCACGGACGCTCCGACGCGGTCCTGAACCCCGGTGGCGTGCGTATCGGCACCGCTGAGATCTATCGCCAGGTGGAAAAGCTCGACGAAATCATAGAGAGCCTCGCCATTGCTCAGCGATGGCATGATGATGTCCGGATCGTTCTGTTCGTCGTATTGCGCGAGGGGCTTGTTCTCGATGCCGACCTAAAGTCGAGAATCTGCGACGTCATACGCCGCAACACGACACCGCGACATGTACCCGCGAGGATCGTGGCGGTGCCCGAGCTGCCGCGGACCCGAAGCGGCAAGATCGTCGAAATCGCGGTACGCTCGGTCGTGCACGGCGAGCCCGTCCGCAATACCGAGGCGCTGGCCAACCCCGGCGCCCTTGACTACTTTCGGGACATTCCCGAACTGGTCCAGGAATGAACATCGAACGCGCGGAACTTGACGGCACAGTGGTCTACGAGGGCAGGGTGCGCCCGGAATGGATCGACGTGAACGAGCACATGAACGTGGCGTACTACGTGCTCGCGTTTGATCAGGGCGTCGACGCGCTGTGGGCCCGCTTCGGTGTCACCGACGAGTATATTCGCGAGGGCCGGGGATCGACGTTTGCCGTCGAATCGCACATCAGCTGGAAGCGCGAACTGCGGTTGGCCGAGCCGTACCTGATCACGTCCCAGGTACTGGCCTACGATGAAAAACGCATTCACCAGTTCATGCGCATGTACCATGCCGAACAGGGTTTTCTGGCGGCTACCGCCGAGTGGATGAATCTGCACGTCGATCTCGGTGAGCGGCGCGTCACGCCCTGGCCCGCGGAAATCCTCGACAACCTGGCTGCATACGTCGCCACGCAGACGAGTAGGGCCCGACCGGCCGAAGCCGGCCGCCGTATCGGCGTGCGTACGCCGTACTGGAGCATCGAGGATTACAGCTGGTGAGTGCGCGTTACATCCTGGCCATCGACCAGGGCACGAGCAGCAGCCGGGCGGTCGTCTACGATGGCGAACTCGCCAAAGTCGCCGCGGCGCAAGTTGAGTTTCCGCAATACTATCCGCTGCCGGGCTGGGTCGAGCATGATGTCAACGAGATCTGGGACTCGGTGGTGGTCGTGATGCGCCAGGCGATCGAGCGGGCCGGAATTGCGGACACCGATATCGCGGCAATCGGCATTACGAACCAGCGTGAGACGACCGTTCTCTGGGAACGGAAGACCGGTCAGCCCGTTGCACGAGCGATCGTCTGGCAGGATCGGCGCACCGCGGACGCCTGCCGGGCACTGGAAGAGCGCGGCGCCGGTCCGCGGGTGGCCGAGCGCACCGGCCTCCGGATCGACCCATACTTCTCGGCGACGAAGATCGCCTGGCTTCTCGACCATGTGGAGGGCGCCCGGTCTGGCGCCGAGCGCGGCGAGCTCGCCTTCGGCACGATCGATTGCTTCCTGCTTTGGCGCCTGACCGGCGGCCGCGTGCACGCGACGGATGCCACCAATGCCTCGCGCACCCTCCTGTTCAATCTGCAGACGCAGGCCTGGGATGAGGAGATGCTGGCCTTGTTCGGAATTCCCCAACGCCTGCTGCCGGCTGTTCAGGACTGCGTGTGGGACTTCGGCAGGGTCAATTCGGGTTTGCCGGCGGCCGGCGCCCCCATAGGAGCGATGGCGGGTGACCAGCAGTCGGCGCTTATCGGGCAGGCGGGTATAGACGAGGGCATGATCAAGTGCACCTTCGGCACCGGCTGTTTCGTGATTGCAAATACCGGCGACCAGGCGTTGGCCTCGAAAAACCAGTTGCTGACCACTGTCGCGAGTCGGCTCGGAGGGGAGGTCGCGTTCGGTCTCGAAGGCAGTGTCTTCGTGGCGGGCTCCGCGCTGCAGTGGCTGAGAGACGCTCTGCAGATCATCAAATCGGCACCCGACAGCGAGGCGATTGCGCGCAGGACCGGCGTCGTTGACGACGTGATCGTGGTGCCGGCATTTGCAGGACTCGGAGCGCCCTGGTGGGATCCGGACGCGCGCGGCGCAATTCTCGGACTGACGCGTGGTTCCGGCCGCGAGCGCATCGTCACCGCCACTCTGCAGGCAATCGCCTACCAGACCGTCGATCTCATCCAGGCTATGGCGGAGGACGGTATCCGTCCCGCACTGCTGCGCGTGGACGGAGGCATGGTGGGCAACGACTGGTTCCTGCAGTTCCTCACCGACGTTCTCGGCATCACCGTCGAGCGGCCGCAAAATACCGAATCGTCCGTGTTTGGCGCCGCCTGCCTCGCGGCGCTCTTTGCCGGCATGCTGAAGTCGATCGGCGAGGTCAGCGCCATCTGGCGCAGCGACCGCCGCTTCGAGCCGGCGATGCAGGACGCTCAGCGCATGGCATTGCTGGCTGGCTGGGCGGAGGGCGTTGCCCGTATCCGGGGCTCGAGGTAAGACTCGAATTGCCGCGTGGCACTGCGCCAGCTGCGCGTGAGGGCAAACCGGCGGCACGGCGACCGATCCAGCTCGAGTGCTGCATGGCAGGCGAGCCCGAGGTCCTCATCAAGAATGCCTGTGGCGCCGTGTTGTACGACGTCGATCGGCCCCTCCACCGGGAAGGCTGCGACGGGCAAGCCGCAGGCCATCGCTTCGAGCATGACCAGCCCGTAGGTGTCAGTGCGGCTCGGGAATACGAAAACATCGCTGCCCGCAAGGTATCTGGCCAGTTCTGCGCCGAATCTGTAGCCATAAAAATGCGTGTCCTTGTAGTGTTTCTGGAGACGCTCCCGATCCGGCCCGTCGCCAATGACGACCTTGCTGCCCGGCAGCGCCAGATCCAGGAACGCCTCGATGTTTTTTTCGACGGAAACCCGGCCGACATTGATCCAGATCGGCCTTGGCAAACCAAAATCCTGCGCTTCGTCAGGACGGAACATTTCGGTGTCCACGCCGCGCGTCCAGACGACGACGTTATCGTGGCCGCGCCGAAGCAACTTCTCGCGGATTTTTTCCGTCGGCACCAGGGTACGCACGGCCGGCGCATGGAACCGCCGCAACGCGCGTGCCGTCCACGCCACGGGGATCGGCAGGCGTGCTCGCAGGTATTCCGGGAACTGCGTGTGATACGAAGTGGTGAATGGCCGTTGCTGAGTGAGGGAATAGCGACGCGCCGCGAGGCCCAGCGGCCCTTCTGTGGCGATGTGAATCGAATCGGGGTCGAACGCGTCGAGTTCCCGCGAGAGCGACCCGCCCGGCAGAATCGAAAGGGGAATCTCGGGGTAGCCGGGGCACGGCAGCGTGCGGCGGCCTGTGGGAGTCAGGACAAGTACCTCGTGTCCGGCGTGCACGAGTTCGTCACGGGTTTTTCCAAGCGTCCTTACGACGCCGTTGACCTGCGGTTCCCAGGCGTCGGTAACGATCGCGATTTTCATGCCCGAGCATGATTCAGGCAGCGCGTTAAATACGGATTACATTCTCGTTGCGTGTCTGTGACACCGGGGCATGGCTTTCACCGACCCGTCATCTGTCTGACACAGCCTTGTCAGCAAATCGATGCAGAATTTGATGGTCCTGGCCACCCGCGAACTCATCCCGTGATGCTCGACCGCTTCGACGTACTCGAGCGCGACACTTGCCTGCGCATCAATGCGTGGTCGCGACATTCGCCCGTCTGCGGCTTCTTCGGCAGCATATCGCGGCTGGGCGACTACCCGGCCTGGGTCATTCTCGGCCTGATATGTGCGGCTTATCCCGGCATCGATGCCATCGAGTTCGTCGCGCATGTAACTCTCACGGCCATTGCCGGCGTCCTGGTCTACAAGTTGCTGAAGGAGTACCTCGTCCGCGAGCGTCCTTTCATCCGTTTCGGGGAAATCGTCTGCGGGGCGGCGCCACTCGATCGCTACAGCTTTCCCTCCGGGCACACGCTGCATGCCGTCAGCTTCACCGTGATCTACGGCAGTTATGTGCCCCAGTTACTTTGGATTCTCGTTCCATTGGCGATACTCATCGCCCTGTCACGCATCATCCTCGGCCTGCACTACCCGAGCGATGTCGCCGTGGGCGCGGCTCTGGGCATACTGCTCGCAATGACCAGCCTCTTTTTTTCGCGTCTTGCCTTTGGCCCTGTGCGGGATGCAGCTGCGCTGGCAGGCGTTGCCTGATCCGCGCCGGCGCGAGTCGCCTCAGCTGTGCCGCCAGGTCAAACGGTCCCGAAACGCATCCAGGCGACCGTTCCCCAGGTCACGCCGACGAGCATGAGGCTCAGGAACACGGCGGCAGAGCCAAGATCCTTTGCCCGGCCTGAGAGCTCGTGGTGCTCCTGCCCGACACGGTCAACCGTGGCTTCGATGGCCGAGTTGAGAAGCTCGACGATCAAGACCAGGAGAAGCGTGGCACTCAACAGCAACACTTCGTAGACATTCCGCCCGATCCACAGTGCAAGAGGCAGCATCACGACGGTTAACGCCAGTTCCTGGCGGAACGCCGCTTCATGCCGCCAGGCATGCACGAAGCCCTGCGCCGAATAGCGGGTCGCATGCAATATCCGGCGGACGCCGGTCGTGCCGGTTTTTCCCATGGACCCGTCAGGTTGCCGGGCCTTGCGCCCGATCTGAAGCATAAGTCGGATCGTCACGCGGCAACAGCCGCAGGAGGCGAAAACAACGAGTCATGCCCGCGCGGTCCCGTTCAGTCGGAGCTGATCAAGCCGGAAATTCTCGCCTGCCGATTTTACGTACGGAAGTAAGCAGCGTTACGGTCAGGTTTCGCTTGACTCCACCCCGACCAGCACCAATGATTGAACCGCTGCCACGCCCACTTCGAAGTACTGAGTACCCGTGCCGTTGCTGAAAGCGCGACAAAAGATCGGCAAGTACAGGATTGTGTCCCGAATCGCTTGCGGCCCGCTGGCCGAAGTCTACGCGGCCAAGGATACGATCCAGAACCAACAGGTCGCTCTAAAAATTCCGCGCACCGGAAGCGATACTGACCAGCGCGAACTGATGCACGAAGTGCAGGTCGCGACCCGTCTCAGACACCCGAATATCCTTTCGGTCCTCAATGCCAGCTACATCGATGACAGGTTTGTCATTGCCATGGAACTTGGCGAACAGTCACTCGCCGACCGGCTCGAGCGGAGGATCGCAACCTCGCGCGCTATCGATCTCGCGGGCCAGGCCATCGATGCGCTTGCCTGCGCGCACGAGCACAAGATCATTCATTGCGATATCAAGCCCGAGAATTTCATCATGTTCCCGGGAAACCAGCTCAAACTCGGCGATTTCGGCTTCGCGAAGCTGAGCCTCCGGACGCTGAAGGCGTCCGGTTCCGGCACGATCGATTATATTGCGCCGGAGCAGGCGATGGGTCGGCCCAAGTTCCAGTCGGACGTGTTTTCCCTCGGGCTGGTGCTTTACCGGCTGTTCTCCGGCAGGCTGCCGGAGTGGCCGTTCGAGTGGCCGCTGCTCGGCTACCACCAACTGAAATCACGGGTGCGCCCCGAGTTCATTGCCCTGCTCAGGAAATCGATACAACTCGATCCGAACAAGCGCTACGCCAATGCCCTGCAGATGCAAGCGGAGTTCGAGCGACAAAAGAGCCATGCTCGGCGGCAGAAGCGCACTCGCGGCCGTTCGACGCATAGAAATGGTAAAGGCAACGGCAGTTCCTTCCAGCGCCTGAAGTGGCGGGAGTTCCAGCGGCAGTTCCGGAAGGTGCTCGATACCCGCCAGCAGTGCCGGCGTTGCGAGGGGCCGGTTGCCGAGACGATGCAGGCGTGTCCGTGGTGCGGGGTGGACAACCCGGCACGCGGCTCCGAGTCGACGATGCCCTCGACCTGCCCCCGTTGCGAACGCGGCGCCAAGATCGACTGGGATTATTGTGCCTGGTGCTACGGGCCCGGTTTCGTGGAAGAGACCCGGCGGCGGTTTCCGGACAGGCGCTACTCGGCTCGTTGTGCCAGCACAAAGTGCCGGGGTGAACTGATGCCTTTCATGCGCTACTGCCCGTGGTGCCGCACGAAAGTCAGGCGGCCCTGGACCCTGCCGGGCAGCCAAAGGCGCTGTTCGTCCTGTCAATGGGGCATCGCACACGAATTCTGGAACTACTGCGCCTGGTGCCGTGAGCCCGTCTCGCAAGGACTGTAAATGAGCGATATGCTGCAGGACCTCGTTGTGCTGGACGGGGCGACGACACCGGATCGCCAGGTACTTTTCGCCGGCGGCGGCTGGCTCGTCGCGTTTACGGCGCGGGCGCCGGACAAACAGACCGAGAATGAGGACACGGTGGCCATCATTCCCTGGGGGCCTGAGGCTGCCGTTCTCGTCGTCGCCGATGGCGCCGGCGGCTTACCGGCCGGCAAACGCGCATCGCTTATGGCAGTGACGGCGCTCAAGGACTCCCTGCAGGTAGCGCTGGAAAAAACCACGTTGCTCCGCACTGCCGTGTTGAACGGTATAGAAGCGGCGAATGCCGCTGTACGCGAGCTTGGAGGGGGCTCCGCGACCACACTCACCGTGGTGACGATCGAAGGCCGGCTCGCCCGGAGTTACCAGATCGGTGACTCGGAAGCCATCGTCGTGGGCCAGCGCGGCCGCATCAAGCTGCAGACGACCGCGCACTCGCCGACCGGATTTGCTGTCGAAGCCGGTTTCCTGGACCAACGGGAGGCGTTGCATCATGCTGAACGCCACCTCGTGTCAAACTTCATCGGCACCGCCGACATGCGGATCGATGTGGGCGCCGGCGTGGAACTCGACCCGCGCGACACGGTGATCGTGGCAAGCGACGGACTTATGGACAACGTGCATCTCGACGAGATCGTCGAACTGACGCGAAAAGGCCCCTTGTCGCGGGCCGCGGACCAGGTCATCGACAAAGCGCAGCGCCGCATGCGGGATGAAAAGGTCGGCCAACCAAGTAAACCCGACGACCTGTCGCTGATCCTGTTCCGTAAGCCCCTGGCCGGGCGGTTGCGGTAAGAAAATTTCGCGACGGACCTGTGTTGATCGCTTGCCAGGCGCGTATTATCGTGGACGCAGGTCCTTGCTGCCCGGCCGCGACGCGCAGTATCCGGAATTGCGGCACCGGAATTACGGAACTACGCGTGTCCGGCAGGCTCAAAAGCCTGTAACAGCGGGCTCTTCCGGCGGTTAGTCACCCGGCGGGTTGCCGCCGCTCCCGTCTACCGAGAGGCGCATGTCTTATGTTCTACCGCGAATTCAAGCGAATCGGCAAACCCCTGATGAAACCGCTGCTGACGGTAGCCGTCGCGGGACTGCTTGTCGTCGGCTGCAAATCCACCGGCGGCATGACCAGCGGCGGTGCCGGGATGCCGATGCCCCCGCCCCCCAGCAGCGGCGGTATGCCCTCCCCCAGCGGTGGCGGTATGCCGCCCCCCCCGTCCGGCGGCGGTATGCCCTCGCCGAGCGGTGGCGGTATGCCGCCCCCCCCGTCAGGCGGCGGTATGCCCTCTCCGAGCGGTGGCGGAATGCCGTCTCCGAGCGGTGGCGGTGAAAT
>JBGTLY010000249.1:0-18785 GCA_041743865.1 Woeseiaceae bacterium | reverse complement strand
GGCGAGCCGGAGCCAGCGCGTCCGGCGGTGCTCGATTCCGGGACGGCAGTGGCGGTGCCGGCACCGGCGGAGCCGGAAGCGAACCGTGCAACCGGAGCCGACGCCAATGCACTCGCCACGGCGCGTCCGGGCGACATCATCGTTGACGGACGCGCACTTCCGGCCGATGCGAGCGACACGCTGCCGCCGAACCGGGTCCTGATTGATCAGCGGCTCGAATCATCGGCAGCATCGCCGAACCGACCGGTCGCGGCCATCGTTCCCGCGACCGCGCGCACCACGCCGGCCGGGAGGTCGCTGGGGTGGATGATCGGTGGCGGTTTCCTGCTGCTCGCGGGTTTGCTCTATACAGGATTCCGGTCCCGCCGGGCGGCAGAGCCGGAGACAAGCGAGCCGCACATGCGGCGTGCCGGTGATGGGGATGCGGCCACATTCCCGCTGCTGGATCCGCTCGTTGCCGACGACTACGATCTGGACGACGAATCGCCGACCGCGGAAAACTTTATCCTAGACGCGGATCTCGAGATCGGCACCGGCTTCGACGCGGGCGAAAGCGATCTCGTACTGGCGGAGGACTTCGGATTCGACACGAGCGCCGATCTCGACCTCGAACTGCCGGACGATGGCGCAATGACGGAGGACGCGCCTTCGACCGATGTCATCCCGGCACCGAAAATCGAGGAGACTATGATTCTCGAGCGCGAGATCCTGCCGGATGATGACGACTACGACATGTCCGTCATCATGGACGTGACCAAAGTTCCCGATCCGTCTGCCGTCACCGAGCGGGACCTGAAAGCGGTCATCGTCAAAGACCTCGATGCCGGTTCAGACCAGGATCCATACACGGTCTCCCAGGAAGTCGACTACCAGGTGCTCGAGCAGGACTACGAGGACGATCTCACTGCCACGCAGGCGCTCAGCCTCGAGATAGAGAAAGCGACGGCAGAACTTGCCGCGAGGCTCGATGCCGAGATTCTTGCGGAAGCAGCCGGCTCTGACTCACGCAACGCGCGGGTTCCTGCGTTCGACCCGACGGAGGCCGCCGGCAACGACGATGACGCGGGCGACCTCGACGTCACCGCCGCGCATCCGCGTGCCGATACGACGATCAGCGAAGTACCGACCGCCCGCCTGCGTGCGCTACGGGATGAGCCGCCCGAAACGACGAAAAACTCCGGCCGGCCGGGCTCGAAGACCGGCTGACGGCAGGTTCAACCGGCGTCGCCGGCGAGGCCGAGCGCCACGAGCCGTTCGACCTTGCGCCAGCCTTGCGGTAGCAGTCGGCCGCGCAGAGCTCGCTCGCCGTAGTAGTCATCCGTGTCGTTCCAGCGCAGCGTCATGACCCGCTTGCCGCTGTGGATCTGCAGGTTTCCGTTTTCGGGAACCACCGCGACGGCAACCAGCTGTTCCTCTCCGCTCTTGTACTTGCTCCCGGGAATATTGATGAGCTTGTTGCCCTTGCCACGCGCCAACGCGGGCAGTTCATCCATCTCGAACAGCAGCAACCGGCCAATGGAACTTACCGCAGCGATCAGGCATTCCGCTCCGCCGGGTACTGGCGCGGGCACCACGGCCTTGCCTCCCGCAGGCACCTTCAGCACCGCTTTGCCGGCCTTGTTTCGCGACACCAGGTCGCCGAGCGCTGCTATGAAGCCATAGCCAGCGTCGCTTGCAAGCAAATAGCGTTCTGCCTCCGCCCCTATCATTGCGCCGCAGAACGCCGCACCGTCCGGCGGCTTGAACCGGCTCGACAGGGGATCGCCCTGGCCCCGAGCGGACGGGAGCGTATGCGCGATCGTGCTGTACACCCGGCCGGTGCTGTCGATGAACATGGCGAGCTGGTTGCTGCGGCCTTTTGCTTCTGCGCGAAAGCCATCGCCTGATTTGTAACTGAGCGCGGAAGGGTCGATATCGTGTCCTTTCGCTGCGCGCGCGAAACCGCGCTGCGACAACACGACGGTGACGGGTTCGCTCGCCACGAGCTCGGTCTCGTCGATAGCCTGTGCCGGCTCGCGCTCGACGATCGCCGTCCGTCGCACGTCACCATAGGCGTCGGCATCTTCCTCTATCTCTTTCTTGATCAGCGTCTTGAGCCGGGCCGCACTGTTGAGTGTCTTCTGCAGCGCATCGCGCTCCGCGCCCAGTTCGTCCTGCTCGCCACGGATCTTCATTTCCTCGAGCTTCGCAAGGTTTCGCAGCCTCAGGTTCAGGATCGCTTCGGCCTGCCGGTCGGACAACCCGAAGGTCTCCATGAGCACCGGCTTGGGTTCGTCTTCCTGACGAATGATCGCGATCACCTCGTCGATATTCAGGTACGCAGCCAGCAGGCCATCGAGAATGTGCAGGCGGTCGATGACGATCTGCAGCCGATGCTGCAGGCGGCGCCGGACAGTGTCCTTCCGGAAATCGAGCCATTCGCTGAGGAGATCCGTCAGGTTGAACAGGCGCGGCCGCCCGTTCAGGCCGATGACGTTCATGTTCACGCGAAATGTTCGTTCGAGCGATGTGGTAGAAAACAGGTGCGACATCAGCTGCTCGGCATCGACACCGCGTTTTTTGCTGATGACGAGCCGGATGGCCTCCTCGTGGTCGGATTCGTCCCGCAGGTCGTCGACCTGAGGCAGTTTCTTCGCCCGCATCTGCGCCGCAATCTGCTCGAGGACCTTGCTGCCGGATATCTGGTAAGGCAGGGCCGTGACGATGATGTCGCCGCCTTCGACACGATAGGCGGCGCGCAGGCGGAGGGTGCCGGTGCCGGTCCTGTAAATTTCGCGGATCTCCGCCCTCGGCGATACGACTTCCCCGCCCGTCGGGAAATCCGGCCCCTTGATGTGTTTCATCAGGTCCGCAACGCTCGCTTCCGGTTCGTCCACCAGGTGCACCAGCGCACTCGCCACTTCACGAAGATTATGCGGCGGTACATCGGTGGACATGCCGACCGCGATGCCGGTTGTGCCGTTCAGCAACAGGTTCGGCAGCCGCGCTGGCAGCACCACCGGCTCCTCGAGGGTGCCATCGAAGTTGGGCGACCAGTCGACAGTACCGTGGGCAAGTTCCTGCAGCAGGCTTTTTGCGTAGGACGTAAGCCGCGACTCTGTGTAACGCATCGCAGCAAAGGATTTCGGGTCGTCCGTCGAGCCCCAGTTCCCCTGGCCGTCTATCACCGGGTAACGATAGGAGAAATCCTGCGCCATCAGCACCATGGCTTCGTAGCAGGCGGAGTCGCCGTGCGGATGGAATTTGCCGATCACATCGCCGACGGCTCGTGCCGACTTCTTCGGCTTCGAGCCGGCCGACAGCCCGAGTTCGCTCATCGAGTAAATGATCCGCCGCTGTACCGGCTTCAGCCCGTCCCCGATCGCCGGCAGGGCCCGGTCGAGGATGACGTACATCGAGTAATCGAGGTAGGCCTTTTCGGTGTAGTCCCGGAGGGATTTCTGTTCGACGCCTTCGAGATTGAGTGAATTCTGCATGGTCAGGTTCTCTTATACCTCGGCGAGATCGCCTTTGCTTTCGAGCCATTCCCGCCGATCCTTCGAGCGTTTTTTTGCGAGCAGCATGTCCATGACCTGGTCCGCGTCGTCGGTTCCGCTGACCGTCAGCTGAACCAGGCGCCGGGTGTCGCGGTTCATCGTCGTCTCGCGCAGCTGCGACGGATTCATTTCGCCGAGGCCCTTGAAGCGGGTCACGGCGACCTTGCCTTTCTTTTTCTCCGCCTCGATGCGGTCCAGCACGCCTTTGCGCTCACCTTCGTCCAGCGCGTAGTACACGTCCTTCCCGACGTCGATGCGGTAGAGCGGCGGCATCGCAACATAGACATGCCCGGCAAGGACGAGCTCCCGGAAATGCCGCAGGAACAAGGCGCACAAGAGCGTCGCGATATGCAGCCCGTCCGAATCGGCGTCGGCCAGGATGCAAACCTTGTGGTAGCGCAGCCCCCCGATATCGCTGTTCGGATCCACGCCGAGGGCGACGCTGATGTCGTGTACCTCCTGGGACGCAAGGATCTCACCGGAGTCGACCTCCCAGGTATTCAGGATCTTGCCCCTGAGCGGCATGATCGCCTGTGTCGTCCGGTCCCGCGCCTGCTTCGCCGATCCGCCCGCGGAATCGCCCTCGACGAGGAACAATTCGCATAAAGCCGGTTCCTGGGACGTGCAATCGGCAAGTTTCCCCGGCAGCGCCGGTCCGCTCACGATTTTCTTGCGCACGACCTGTTTTGCCGCCTTGAGCCGCCGCTGCGCTTTGGAAATGGCGTTCTGCGCGATGGCGTCGCCGGCCTCAGGATGCTGGTTGAGCCAGATCGAAAAATTGTCCTTCAGGACGCCGGCGACGAACGCCGCAGACTGGCGCGACGACAGACGTTCCTTGGTCTGCCCGGAAAACTGCGGTTCCTCGAGTTTGGCGCTCAGGACGAAGTTCAGCCCGTCCCAGACATCCTCGGGTGCGAGCGCCACGCCGCGCGGCAGGAGACTGCGGAAATCGCAGAATTCCCTCAGGGCATTCGTAAGCCCGGTCCGGAGGCCGTTGACATGCGTGCCACCCTGCGGGGTCGGTATCAGGTTGACGTAGCTTTCCGTGACGGCCTGGCTGCCATCCACCTGCCACGCGAGCGCCCAGTCCACCGCTTCGTTGTTGCCCTCCGTGCTGCCGGAAAACGGCTCTGCCGGAAGGATCTCGCCACCCCCCATCGACTCGAGCAGGTATTCCTCGAGTCCGCCCGAATAGCACCACTCTATTTCTTCCTCGGGCTTTTCGATCCGGAGCCTGACGGTGAGGCCCGGGCACAGAACGGCCTTGGCGCGCAGCGCGTGTTTCAAGCGTGAGATGGAGAACTTCGCGGAGTCGAAATACTTCGGATCCGGCCAGAAGCGAATCGTCGTGCCAGTGTTCGCCTTGCCTACCGTGCCTACGACCTCGAGCTTGCCGCGCTTGTTCCCGCCGGCAAAACTCATGTTGTATTCCTTGCCACCGCGCCGGATCCAGACTTCGAGATTCCTTGACAAAGCGTTTACGACGGACACGCCAACGCCGTGCAGGCCACCCGAATACTGGTAGTTGCGGTTCGAAAATTTTCCGCCGGCATGAAGTCGCGTCATGATGAGTTCGACACCAGGAATTTTTTCCTTGGGATGGATGTCGACGGGCATGCCGCGGCCGTCGTCGGCCACCTCGACGGATCCGTCCTCGAATACGGTGACCTCGATCTTCCGGCAATGGCCGGAAAGTGCCTCGTCGACACTGTTGTCGACCACTTCGTGTGCGAGGTGGTTGGGCCGCGTCGTGTCGGTGTACATCCCGGGCCGGCGCCGCACAGGCTCCAGCCCGCTAAGGACCTCGATGTCCGCAGCGTCGTAGCGTTTACTCATTGGATTAGCCCGGTTTCCGGTTGCGCAAGCGATAGCACGGCGGGATTCTAGCCCTGAACTGCGCTCGAATGCACGAGCTGGCCGCAGTCCCCGCGCCGCCGGGCGGCGTCGCCTTTCGCGACGCCGTCAGGCAGCGGTTTTCCTGTTCGAAGAGATCAGCCCAGGTCGGCGACGAGCGACGCGCGGACGTTTTCCGCGATCGGCGAGATGTGCGCGCGATAATTATCGTGGTCTATGCCTGCGGCAAGCGATGCGCCGGACTTCAGGGCAGCGATCATCGGCGCATTCAGCTCGAAGCGCAGGAAGTGCACGGCCGAGGTCTTTTGCTCATCGTCACGCTCGAGATCCTCGTCGGCGATGGGCATGACACGTTCGAAGCCGTCGACCTGTACGTAGACAAGTTCCTCGATCCCGATCAGCCGGCGCAACATGGCGCGGCGCTCGCTGGACTCCGGGAACTCCACCATGAACGTCGCTTTCCAGTTGGACCCGTCGGGAATCAGCGGATTGTAGGCATCCAGTTCGTCGAGGATGCCCGCCGCCTCGAATATGCGCTCGATGC
The DNA here is from genome assembly GCA_041743865.1 of Woeseiaceae bacterium. GTDB lineage: Bacteria > Pseudomonadota > Gammaproteobacteria > Steroidobacterales > Woeseiaceae > UBA1847. Next base: position 12,851 of record JBGTLY010000249.1, on the reverse strand, counting down.
GCAGCATTTCCTGCACCTGGTACTGCATGGTGAGGCGGTCCTCGAAATACAAGGAGGCGTTGGTCCCGAGCGCTATCCGTCGATTCTTCTTGTGTTCGATGACCCGTGCCTTGAACTCCGGCCGCGCCTCGGCGTACTGCTCGAGACTCATCAGGTCATCGCGTGTCAGTTTCTGCATGGCCGTTGAACTAGATTCCGTAAGCTTTGCGCAGGAGGCTTATCGGGTGCCCCGGCGCGTGCGAATCGAGATCCTGTGCGATCTGCTCGGCTGCCATCGGGCAGTCGCTCACAAAGTGCAGGGCGTCGCTTTTCTTCACCTTATTGACCACCGGTCCCGCAATTTTCCTCGAAACGTCGTGGTACTCGGCTTTGACCGCGTAGGTACCATCGTGACCCGAGCAGCGCTCGATCGCCTCCACGGTCGTGCCCGGTACGAGTTGCAGGATATCGCGCGTCTTCATGCCGATGTTCTGCACGCGCAGGTGACAGGCCACCTGCCAGGACACCTTGCCGAGGGTCGTCGTGAAATCCGTGCGCAACTGGCCGTCCCGGTGGCGCAGCGCCAGGTATTCGAAGGGGTCGTACATTGCCTTGCGCACCTTGAGAACGTCGGGATCGTCCGGGAACAGGAGCGGAAGCTCCTGCTTGAACATCAGCGTGCAGGACGGGATCGGGGTAACGATGTCCCAGCCCTGGTCGACCCACGCGGCGAGCACCGGAATGTTCCGGTTTTTGGCGCCCTCTACGGCGTCGAGGTCACCGAGCTCCAGCTTCGGCATGCCGCAACAGGCTTCTTTTTCCGCGAGCGCCACGGGAATGCCGTTGTGCTCGTACACCGCGACGAGATCCTCGTCCAGCGACGGCCGGTTGCGATTGCCGTAACAGGTGGCGAACAACACGACTTTACCGCGGGTAGCGGAGCCCGGAACCGCGGCCTCGCCAGTCGTGTCGAGCAGGCGGGCCAGTCGCTGGCGGGCGGGCTTTGAATGGTACTCCGGCAGAGGGGCGTGCCGGTGCACGCCAAAGGCCGATTCGAGGACAGCGCGCGCGCTTTTGGACGACGCCAGGGCGTTGACCACCCCGGCCACGACCGGGATACCGGCCAGCCTGCCGACGGTATCCGTGGAGCTCAGCACCCGGTCCCTGAGCGATGCCCCGTTCTCGCGAAAACGTGTCGCCTTGGCCCGTAACATGAGGTGCGGAAAATCAACGTTCCACTCGTGCGGCGGGACGTAGGGACATTTCGACATGTAGCACATGTCACACAGGTAGCAATGGTCGACGACGTCCCAGAATACGGTCTTCGGAACACCGTCGAGTTCCATCGTCTCGGATTCGTCGATGGCGTCGAACAAGGTCGGGAAGGCGTTGCAGAGATTGAAGCAGCGCCGGCAGCCATGACAAATATCGAAGACCCGCTCCAGTTCGCCGAACAGGGCGTCATGGTTACTGTAATCGGGCGAGCGCCAGTCGATCGCATGGCGCACCGGGGCGTCGAGGCTGCCCTCGCGCTTGTCTCCGGAACTGCTCATCTCCCACGCGGGGGACCGGGCGTCAGGCCCGGCCCCGGCCGATCAGTCGCCGAGTGTATCGAGAGCTTTCTGGAATCGGTTCGCGTGCGAACGCTCGGCTTTCGCCAGCGTTTCGAACCAATCGGCGATCTCGTCGAAGTCCTCGTCACGTGCGGTCTTCGCCATGCCGGGATACATGTCCGTGTATTCGTGCGTCTCGCCGGCGATCGCCGCGGCCAGGTTGTCGCTGGTGGCACCGATCGGCAGGCCTGTAGCCGGATCGCCGACTTCTTCCAGGTACTCGAGGTGTCCGTGCGCGTGGCCCGTCTCGCCTTCAGCCGTCGAACGAAATACCGCGGCAACGTCGTTGTAGCCCTCGACATCCGCCTTGGCGGCGAAATACAGGTAGCGGCGATTGGCCTGCGACTCGCCGGCAAAGGCTTCCTTCAGATTGGTTTCGGTTTTGCTGCCTTTAAGTGACATTCTCACGACCCCTCAAAGCGGTTGGTATATTTTTTAGACCAAGTCTAAAGTTCTGAACTGTAGTCCTGCGTGCAGAAGCTGTCAACGCAGCGCCAGGCGAAACGCCCGGCCGTTGACCATCCCGCACGCGAGCGGTAGCGTGTCGCGATCCCAGTACCGCAGATCGAATATGACGACGAGTAAAAAGCTCAACCTGGAAAAGTCCCTGGCCGATCTCGAAGCCCTGGTCGAAGAACTCGAGGATGGCGACCTGCCGCTCGAAACCGCGATGCAGAAATTCGAGGAAGGCATCAAGCTGACCCGCGGCTGCCAGGCTGCATTGCGGGACGCTGAGCAGAAAGTGCAAATCCTGCTGAAGAGCACCGGCGAGACCGACATGCTCGAGGACTTCATCGCAGACGATGACTAGTGTTCGCCGCCTCCTCGTCGCCACCGCCCTACTCGCGCCGGCACTAGCCGCGAGCCAGGACCGTTACCTCGTCGACTGGGACGAGCTTGGCGACGAAGCCGTTGGCATCCTCGTCGACCTGGTCAGGATCGAATCCGTCAATCCGCCGGGGAACGAATCCCTGGTAGTCGATTACCTGGGCGAGGTGCTTGACGCCGAAGGCATCGCCTTCGAAACCTACGAGCTCGAAGCGGGCCGCGCCAACCTCGTCGCACGCTATCGCGGCAACGGCTCCAAACGACCGGTACTCATCATGGGCCATACCGACGTCGTGGGGGTTCAGGCCGACAAATGGACCGAGCCCCCGTTCAGCGGGCTCAGAAAAGACGGCTACATCTGGGGCCGGGGCACGCTGGACGACAAGGACAACGTCACCGCAGGCCTGATCGTACTGTTATTGCTGCACCGGCTCGACGTGGCGATGGACCGCGACATTATTTTTCTCGCGGAAGCCGGCGAGGAAGGTACGCCCGAGGTCGGCATCACCTTCATGGTGGAGAAGCACTGGGATGCGATCGCGGCGGAGTACGCCATCGCCGAAGGCGGCAGCAACCAGTTGGTCGATGGCGAGGTCTCGGTCGTCGGCATCGAGACGACGGAGAAAGTGCCGCGACGCGCGACGCTCGTCGCCCGGGGCACCGCCGGTCACGGCTCGGTCCCGCGGACCGACAACGCAATACTTATGCTCGCCGAGGCGGTGGCACGGGCCGGTCGGTGGGAAACGCCGGTTCGCCTTAACGAGACGACGCGCGCCTATTTCGAACGCATGGCCACCCTCGCGGAGGGAGACGAAGCGTTCCGCTACGCCAACGTCGGGAACCCGGAATACCAGGCCGATATCGATGCCTGGTTCCGGCAGCACGACCCGCGCCACTATTCGATGCTCCGTACTTCGGTCGTGCCGACGATCATCGACGGGGGGTTCCGCCGCAACGTCATTCCGTCCACGGCCGAGGCCATGCTCGATATCCGCATGTTGCCGGATGAAGACGACGAGGCCTTTTACGATGAATTGGCGGACTTGATCGACAACCCGGCCATCGAGATCGTGCCGGAGCGGGTGTACAGACCGATCGCGCCGCCATCCGGAATCGACAATCAAATGTTCGCCGTCATCGAAGCCGTGGCGGAGCGCCTGTACCCGGCCGCGACGACCTTACCGCTGATGTCCACGGGCGCGACCGACATGGCCCAACTGCGCGCCAGAGGCGTCGAAGCCTACGGCATCGGCCCGGCACGCACCCTCGAGGAAATGAACAGCCGCTACGGTGCACACAGCGACGACGAGCGTATTGCCGAAGAAGCGCTCGTCGACATGGTGCGGTTCTTGTGGAATGTCGTGTTGGATATTGGGGCGACGCGCTGACCGGATGACGGCCGCGGACTGCTATGCATCGGAAAGCGGACAGCCGCAACATGTGTCGGGGACTTCCTTGTGACCCGACGCGGATGTCATGTGTAGGAGCGCGCCATGCGCGCGATCGCGCCCATGGGGCGCTCCTACAAAAACGCACCAACACAACATTCCTCTGTAGGCCGTTTTGAGTTGGTTGGGGCGTAGTACCATAACGGGCAGAGGATGACCCAATGCCGTCACTCGCGCTTTGCACGCGCGGGACGAACAACCACAACTCTTGCCGGAGCGCTATATGTGGTCACTGGAGAAGACGCACAGGCTGGCGGAAATGTTCGCAGCTTTTGCTGTGGTGATTTCGCTGATATTTGTCGGTCTCGAGGTGCGGCAGAACACGACGGCTGTGCGGTCCGCCGCTGCGCAATCCGTGCACGAAAATTTTGCTGCTTGGTATACCGCAATCCAGAACGAACCTGCGTTACTTGCTATCACCACCAAAGGGATGCGGGATTTCGAGTCGCTAACGCAAACTGAGAAGAGCCAGTTTATTGCAGTATTCATGAGTTTCTGCTCGCATACTCAAAACGCGTTCTACAAGTGGCATGAAGGTTCTCTGGCCCCGGAGCTATGGCGTGGATGGGAGTATGTATCGATGAACTTCCTCTCGACTCCGGGTGGCAAGGCCTTCTGGGCCGAGCGCAGCTACTTGTTTGCCGATGCATTCCAAAAGTACGTTGAGTACGACCTGCTGACCAGAGAACCTCATCCACTCGCAAAACCCTGGGGCGCGTTCGAGATCAAGAAGTAGAAAATAGTTTTGCGACCGCTTCTGGCCGACTCTCGCCTGATGGCCCGATCGAGCTGCAATGGCGCTCTGGGACCCGTTGAGCACTGGGGCCCCGTATAGGATCACTACGTGAACGTCACCTTTCTTCCGTTGTTCTTTCTTGTTGCAGCCGGACTGGACGCATCGGAAGGAACGTTTCCCTGTCCTGACGAACAATCGCAAGAATTGCTGCAACGTGTGCACGAGCTACAACACGTGCACGCGGATGCAGAAGCAGAGAGTGGCTATGCGATGGTCATTGAGCGAGCCAGTAAGAGACCGATGGATGACCTGGCACTTCGTCTTGCTTGCATGGCTCTCGCCAGCAAGACTTTCAACAGCCGTTGCTCAGATTACGGGTACGAATGCCCGCATCCCGGTGACGATATAATGGAGTGGCCAGCCGATATAAATGATTGGATTCCAGCACTCAAGGCGAACGTCCCGGCATTGACGTTTTGTCCGGATGCTTATATTGCTGCAGACCCGACACTTCCAATCGCAAGACGGCATCCGGTGCTGCATAGCGATATTGTGAACGACAAGCTTAACGGCTGGGTAATTGTAAGAGTGAACGTTGACGAGTCCGGCACCGTCACCAGTGCTCGTGTTGAGTCGAGCACGTCGTCCCGCCTGGAGGACTCTGCTTTGGAAGCTGTTCGACACTTCCGATATAGGCCAGAATGGAGAGACAGAAAATTCATAGCTTCAATGAACGTGCGCGCTACTATTTATTTTCATTACTGGCACCTGGCTGAAGCCGCTGGTTGCCCTACCGGCCACTGACTGCTCGTGGCCCTTCAGAGGCGCTCGACATCCTGGTCGACCGACCGCTGCAGGAAATAGCAGACGCATAACGTGACGGCGGTGTTTGTTTCCGCGTCGGTCGAAAACCCCTCGCGGAGGGGTCCTCGAAACTACTTTAAGTTGCCCCTCGCGGGGGGGGGGGGTTCCTTGAAAGTCGGCGATCGCGCGCATGGCGCGCTCCTACTGCAACAGCTCGAGAAGCGCTACGACCGTCGACTCCACACCGGCAGTCACCGAGGGTTCCGGCGAGATCTTGAATAGCGGTGAATGATGCCCGGCGACCGGCTCGCCGCCGGCCTCGGCGCGGGCGAAGTCCTCAGCCGGCGTGCCGCCGATGCCCCAGTACACGCTCGATACTTCCGGGTCGTTGGTGAAGTACGGGAAATCCTCGGCGCCCATGCCCATGGGCGGGATGTCGACGACCCGCGCCTCGCCGAGCTCCGCCTGCCAGGCGGACTTGAGTCGCTCGACGAGCGCCATGTCGTTGACCGTCGGCGGCGTCCCTTCCTCCGAGACGATCACTTCGGGCAGCAGCTCTTCGGGCAATCCGGCGACGCGGCCCATGTTCTCCGCGATGCGCCGGATTCCGTCGAGCAGTTGCCGGCGGGTTTCCTCGTTCGTGTTGCGGACCGTGATCTGCAGTCGTGCCTCGTCGGAGATGATGTTGTGCTTGGTGCCGGCATGAAAGGATCCGACCGTCACGACACCGGGCTCCCGCGGTGCGAGTTCACGGGAAACGAGTGTCTGCAGGGCTAGCACAATCTGCGCACCGAGGACGATCGGGTCCTTGCCCTGGTGCGGCGATGCGCCGTGTGCGCCGACGCCGTGGATAATGATATCCACGGAATCGACACCGGCGTAGGGGCTCGCCGTCACATTGACGACACCTGCGACGTCGTTGGCCGAGACATGAAACGCCAATGCGTAGTCAGGTTTGCCGAAGCGCTCCCAAAGATCGTCGTTACGCATTGCCTTTGCGCCGATTCCCCGTTCTTCCGCTGGCTGCACCACCAGCATCAGCGTGCCGTTCCACTGGTCCTTGCGCGCCGCCATCTGCCGTGCCGTGCCGACGAGGCTCGTGATGTGCACGTCGTGACCGCAGGCGTGCATCGTGTACACCGTGTTGCCGGTGATCGGGTCGACCTGCTGTTTCTGCGAGGCATTCTCAAGCCCTGACTTCTCCTCGACCGGCAGCCCGTCCATGTCGGCTCGCATCATGACCAGGGGTCCTTCGCCGTTCGCCATCATTGCCACGACGCCGGTGCCGCCGACCTCGGTCGTTACGTTAAATCCGGCGTTTCGAAGCTCGTCGGCCATCCGTGCCGCCGTCTCGTTCTCGAGCAGCGACAGCTCGGGGTTGCGGTGAAAATGGTCGAAGAGCGGCCACAGGTACTCGTCATAGTCCTCTTGCACCGCACGGGCCAGTTCCTCGCCGAATGCGGATGGCACCAGTGAAAAAAGGAAAGCCAGCGCGGCCGCGCGGCAGGCTGTCGTGCGCATCAGGAACTCCTCGCTACGGGACGATCGGGCGCTCAGTGTAGCAAAGCGCCCATCCCGTGGAAGTCCGTCAGCGGGCAATCAGGCAAACAGGGGCAGTGCCGGTTCCGTGAACGGAAAGTTCGCGGTGACAACGGGATTCTGGCGGATGCCGGCAAGCTCGCGCAGTGCCTGGTGCAGGTGTCCCGGCGTCATCTCGACACCGTTGGCGTCCAGGGCAAGCGTGTTGGGATTCACCCGCCGCGCAACCTGCATGTTGTCAGTGGCACCGACGACGCGATTCCCCTGGAACCACGCTGGCGCGGCCCAGGCCATCAGGCTGGAATGCGGCCAGTGATCCTTCCCGCCATCGCCGTTGTACAGGTTCGTCCGCCCAAAGTCCGACGCCATGACTATGATGAGCTGGTTCGCGAGGCCCCGTGACTGCGCGTCGGCAATGATGTTGTCGACTGCCGCAAAAAAAGCCATCAGCTGCGGGTAGTGCAGGTTGTCGTGATCCGTGTGCGTGTCGAAACCGCCGAGCGTGATCTGTGCCGTCGCTGCGGCTCCGGCCTCGAATGCTGCGAATGCCACCTGCGCCTGGTCGAACAGCCTGCGGGCCGCGTCCTGTGACTGGACATAGCTGTTCGGTGCAGAGGCATTGGAAAGATTTGTCGCAAAGGCCTCGAGTGCCTGCGCATCCCGGTTGCGTGCGGCGTTGTGCCCGGCCAGGGCATCCTGCACACGCAGCAGTCGGGCCATGGCGAGTTGCCGTCCCCGCCTCTCGGCGCTCGCCGTGTCGATGAGGCCGCGCATGGCGGGCGAGTGATACTCCGGCGCCTGGCTGAGATTCCGGCGATAGGGCTCCGCAATCTCCCGGATCGCAGCGGCGTCTTCGCGCCTGACCCGCGTTTTCGGCAGGAGATCCGCGGTATCGCTCGACTCGTTGCTCGCATTGGTCAGGTACGGAATCGCAAGGTCCGAAGCGGTTTCGGCGGCGATCAGGGCCGGTATCGAGGGATAGCCCGCGGCATGCCGCCCGGTCCAGCTGACGGTGCGGCCGACGACGTGCGAATTGGTCCCGTAATTGACCCCGTTGATGACCACGAGGCGCTGGTAGTGCGCCTCGAAAAAGTCCCGGTTGCTGTACAGCGACGTATCATTTGCGTAGCGCTCCGGCGGTGGCGCGTAGCGAAGGTTGCCGATCCTGCGGATGTCGGCCTGGTCGTAGGTATTGATCGCGCCGTCCGGACCGAGACCCGCACCCTTCGGGTCGCAAAAACTCGTCGGATCCCACCCGCCATCGGCTTCAACGAACAGCCAGAACGGCCCGGTATAAGGCTGTTGGGCGAGCGCCATGCGCACGCCGCCGCAGAGCAGGAGCCCGCCGGCCGTCACCCCCATTTTCAGTAGTTCGCGTCGTTTCATCAGGTGGGCTCCGGGATGCTCAGTCGTATACGAAGCGGAAATCGGCCAGGAGGTACGTCACGACCGCGATCCAGGGCAGGACGGTCCGATTCGTGTCGGTCGTGCCACCGCCGCCGCGGCACTCGGCGGGGATGCTGGTTTCGCCCAGGGCCCGCGCGTCCACGAACAGGTCGTATGTCGTCTGGATCTCCGGATCGGCGCTATCGAGATCCTCGCCGAGCAGGTAGCGGTGCAGGAAGCGGATGTTGTCGCGAATCGCATCGCGGCCTGCCGCAGTATCCGGTGTGTCAGCAGCGGAGACCTGAGGAAACAGGGAGCCGCCGTTGTACAGGTCCCTCGCCACGCGCTCGCAGGCGACCTGGCTCGAGATGCGCTCCTGGATGCCGTCGATGAGGGCCGTCGGGCTCGTTGTGCGACTGACGATCTCGTCACCGTCGACACCGCCGTAGGGGAGGTAGTGCGAGCCGCGAAGCCCACTGCCGGTTGCCGGCCCTGCCCATTGGTAATTCGTCCCGAGCCATGCGCTGATCTTGCGATCGAGTTCCTCGGGTGTCAGGAGCCGCCCCGGGCCGAGATCGGCGTATGCGGACGGACTCTCGCTCGCGCCAAGATTCTGCGCGAGGAAAAACTCGCTGGTGACGATCGCCTTGACCAGTGCCTTGTAGTCGAATCCTGAGCCCTCGAAACTGCCCTTGAGCTGATTGACGAACTGTGTCGTTCCGGGGCTGTTGCCTTCGATGCCGGTCAGGCCGTGCAAAGCGACACGCGCCGTCTGCACGGCGAAGCGGTCGTCGGCCACCATCTGCAGGGCAAACCATTGCAGCGGGCGATCCAGGTACGCGTCCGGCAACTCAGCCGATGCGTTCACCCGGGTATTACCGAAACCCGCCGGGACCATTCGCTGGACGCCGAAGCGCGTCCGGGTCCACTCGTAGACTCGATCGATGTCGTAGTCACCGGTATTGCTTCGCTTCGTGAACAGGCCCGCCACCGGATCCATGACGTCGTGGCAAACCGTGCACTGGGGATCCTGGTAGGTCGGGATGTCGCCCACCTCGTTATCGAGATCGAGCGCGTCGCGGGGTGCCAGCGCTTCGATATCGGTGCCGAGGAACAACATCAACGTAAAGCGCGCACGTTTCCGATTCAGGTTCGTCGCGGTGGACGGATAGCGCGACAGGTAGCCGTGCGTACCGATGACGCCGGCCAGGGGCACGACGGACCCGTCTCCTGCGGTCTGCACGATCTGGTTCACCCGCCGGAAGTCGTTGCGATCGTGATTCGCGCGAACCCGGTCGGAGGAAAACGGGAAACTCGGGTCGCCCGCGTTGACGCCATAGACGACGGCGGTGTACGGGTTAACCATGGTGTAGTTGGCCGTAAGGATTTCGCTGAACGGCCGGTCGTTCTGCAGGATGTACCGAATCAACTCCAGCGGCGCCCGGGCGAAACCGAAATTCGCATCCTGCCTCAGCGCCCTTCGCTCGTTGCCGCTGAAGTTCGTCTCATAATACGTGCGAGCCGAAAAAGCATCGAGGCCGAAGTTGAAATTGATATCACGCTCTGACGCCGCATACTGATTCGTCAACAGGAGATCGCCGTACATCTCGACCACACGCTCGTAAAATGCGTCTTCGTTCAGCAATCCGTCGATGATGGGCCCGAGCCGGTTGAGCAGGTTCGCCTGGTCAGCGGCCCCGGCGACTGTTGCAATCTCGTCATCGCTGGGCGGACGTGCCCCGAGCACAGCTGTAATGCGGTGCAGTTGCTCGTACGGCGTTCCAAAGATGACCTTTTCGGTCCCGACGTCGGGCTCCTCGATACAGCCCCGGGCACGGTTGACGAAGTTGGCGAGCGCGACGAAGTCCGGATCGGCGTTGCCGTCCGGGTAGCGATCCCCGCCGGTGTGATTTTCGCCGCCGCGCGCCTTGACGAGGACGAGCGAATTGTTGCCGACATCGATCGATGCGACCGCGCGGAACACCTCGAAATCGTCCGCGCCGGGTGGCGCATTCGGAAACGCGAATCCGTTCGGCGTATCGAGCGGCGCAGGCCCGGTATGGCAACCGTTGCAGGCCAGTGGATCCGTCTTGTCGAGCCGCGGATAGATGTCGTTCGCAAAGTCCGGAACGAGATCCTCGCAATACTCGGCCGCGAATGCGGTGACCGTCACCGATTGAGCTGCCGTTGCCGAATTGCCGCTGGCGTCGGTAGCCGTCCACGTGACGATGGTCGTCCCGACGGGAAATCCGCTGGCCGGCGCGTTGTTGACGATATCGGGAGCCGAATCCACGGCGTCGCTTGCCGTCGCCGTGCCGAGATCCACGACTGTCAGTCCGCCGTCGCTGCCCTGCTGGCGTGTCATTGCCCCTGGTGCGATGAGTATCGGCGCCGTACTGTCGATGACGGTGACCGCCTGGGTGTCCGTCACGGACTGCCCCACGGAGTCGGATACGGTCCACGTGACCGTGGTGGATCCCAGTGGAAAACCGGTAGCCGGTACGTCCTTGGTAACGGCGAGTGGCGGCGTCCCGCCGCTGACGGTCGCCGTACCGAGGTCGACAGGCGTCGTTTCGCCGGTCGCTTCAAGTTGACGGTCCGCCGGCGCGTCGAGAGTCAGCGGGCCGCCGGGCTCGCCATCCATGATCGTGATCACCTGGTTCACGCTGGCCGTATTGCCGCTCGCGTCGGTGGCTGTCCAGGTAATCAGGGTGTCGCCCATCGGGAAGCCGTCCGCCGGCATGTCGCTCGTGACCAGCGGCGCAGGGTCGGCGAGGTCCGACGCCGTCGGCGCGTCGAGGGTGAGGGGCGTCCGGTCGCCGCTTGCAAACGTCAGGATATCGGCCGGCTCTTCGAGACTCGGCGGCGTCGTATCGTCTATCGTCACCTGCTGGGGGCCGGTTGCCTGTGTGCCCGAGCCGTCGGTGACGGTCCAGGTGACGACGCTGACACCGATCGAAAAGCCTGCGTCCGGCGCATCGTTCGTAAACGCGTAACTGCCGTCACCGCCTGTCGCCGTCGCGTCACCCAGGTCGACCGATGTAGCCGGTGCCATGGCCTCGGTTCGTACATCCGGGGGAGCAGCGATCGCGAGTACCTCGGGCGGCGGATCTCCGTCACCGCCGGGTCCCGACTGGTTGTCGCTCAGGAGTTCCTCTTCCTGGACACAAGCGCCGAGGCCGGTGCCCATCAGGGCGACTATCGCCAGCAGGAACAGGGGTCGCATCACCCGGCGGCGGCCGAAAGGCATCGGCACCGCTTGTTCATCTGATGCTTGTCCGCGGGCGATACGCATACCTGGGAGTGGCTTCATCCATGAAACGCTGATCTGAGGCCATCAAACATAATGGCTATGACGCATCGCGTTCTGTGACGTGCATCACAACCCGCTGAGCGTAGCGTGTCGCAAATGCGCGAAATATTCATAGCTTGCCCACGGGCTGCGGCGATGTCCGTCAATCCGACAGCACGGCCAGTACCCCGTCCTGTCCCATCCGTCGTGCAAGGTCCGCTGCATTCAGGCGACTGCGATTGACGACTTTGCGATCGGCACCAAGTCGAATGAGTTCGCGTACGGTACCCGTGTCGCCGCGCTGGGCGCAGATCAGCAAGGCCGAATTACCTTTGGCATTGCGCGCGTCGAGATCGTGTCCGAGGAGCACCAGCCGCTCGATGACCGGCGTGTGGCCGTTGACCGCAGCCAGCATCAGCGGCGTCATTCCGGTCGCATTTGCGGCATCCTCGAGAGCGCCGGAACCCGAAAAAACCCGCAACATCCCGAGATCGCCGTGCATCGCCGCGCGGTGTGCGGGACTGTCTCCCTGGGCATCGCTGATCGCTGCATCCGCGCCGGCTGACAGCAACAGGTGCGCGCTCGTCGACGCGCCACGATCAGCGGCGTACCAAAGCGCGGTCCGGCCGTTCCGGTCCCGGGCATCCGGATCCGCTCCGGATTGCAGCAGGAGCTCGACGAGTTCGGTGTGGTCATGCCTCACCGCGTGCAGAAGTGCCGTCCGGCCTTCGCTGTCCGTGCGATGGACACTGGCGCCATTGCCGAGCAGGAGCCGGGCAGCAGCGATGCCGTCGGCCCTGCTGCTCAGCATGAGCGGGTCTTCACCATCGGGCGTGACCGGTAGCGGGCCCTGCAGCCTGACGAGCAGCATCTTCAAAATTTCGCTGTCGCCATTCAGGGTCGCCACGTGCAAAGGCGTCAAGCCGTCGTTCCGTGCGAGGCGGGTGCTCGCCCCGGCATCGAGCAGTATGCGGGCAAGGGGGGCGTGACGCCGTTCGGCAGCGATGTGCAGAGCCGACTGGCCATCCCAGTCCTGGCGATCGATTCGTTCACCCTCCTGCAGCAGCAGGCGCGAGACATCGAGGTTGCCCCTGTCCGCGGCAATGAACCAGACAGGCCTCGCCCCCGGACGCGCATCGACCAGGCGCAGCCCGCCCTGGTCGCGCGCGATACTGGCGTAACCGGCAGGCGTCGCGCCGCGAGCTTCGAGCAGTCCCGCCAGTTCA
>JBGTLY010000248.1:0-1845 GCA_041743865.1 Woeseiaceae bacterium | reverse complement strand
GCGCGCCAGGGCGCCGCGCTGCTCGCGCCGCTGCTGGGCGGCGGCCTCGAGCACACCCTGCCGCCGGCGATGCCGGACGAGGACCTCGTCAACGCCCTCGCGCAGTACCTCGAATTCGAGCCGCTTGAAAAGCTGGCGCTGCTCGAACAGCGCGGCGCCCTGGCGCGCTGCCGCACGATGGTCGATTTGCTGGAGATGAAGTCGATGCTACGGGACAGTGACGGCGACGCCCGGACCGTCCACTAGTGCGTCAGGCCGTACACCACGACGTCGAGCCCCACCGCATACCCCTGCGGTGAAAAGCTGAAGAAGAACTGCGGGTCCTCCGCTTCGCGCTCCCACGCATCCGAGATGTCGGTGTTGTGGGTCATCACCACCATCAGCCGGCCGTTGGCGTCGGCGATGCCGCGGAAATGCGGCTCGGCGCTCAGCTCGAACCGCTCCGAGGTTTCGCCGTTATACCGCCGCCAGAAACTGATCGACGGAATCTGCGGCAGCTTGGCGAACTCGAACAACGTCCGATAGATCGGGTGTGACGGGTCGAGGTCCTTGATCGGATACTGGCCCGGCGGCAACACCTTGCTGATGTTGCTGACCCAGTTGTCCCACGCGTACGGCCCCCAGAAATCGTCGACCCACAGGAAGCCGCCTTTTTCCAGGTAGGCACGCAACGTTGCGGCGTCGGTATCGGTGAAAAAGGCGGTGCCGACATCGGTAGCGCTGAGGAACGGGCAGTTGAACATCAGCGGGTCCGAAATGCGGACCGTGAGGTGATTCGGCCCGCCGTCCGGGCGGCGGCTGATGGTCGTCTTGGTCAGCTCGCCGAGGCGCGTCGAGAAATTGATGTCGGCGTCCCAGTAATCCGTGGACCAGCCCGAGCCGCCTTCTTCGCGGCGATCGCTCGTGTACATCAAGCGGCAGAAGTTGAAGCCGCCGTCGAAGCTGGTCGCCGTCGGATAGCGCGGCGGATAGCGCCGGTTGCCGCCCCAGCCGCGATAGCGCTCCCACTGTTCCTGAGCAAATGACGCGGAGGCCACGAGCAGGACTAGCACGGCAACGACGCGGGTCAGGCGGGTCATACTTTATTAAACGACAACGTCAGTGGGTCAACGCGTAGAGCACCGCATTGAGGCCAATCGCGTAGCCGTTCGGCGAGAAGTGAAAGAAGAACTGCGGATCGTCGGCTTCGCGCTCCCACGAGTCGGCAATGTCGGTGTTGTGCGTCATCAGCACCATGATGCGGCCCTGCTTGTCGGTAATCGCGGCCATGTGGGCCTTGGCGCTGTATTCATCCATTTCCGACGTGGCGCCGCCGCTCATGCGCCAGAACTGCATCGACGGCACCTGCGGAATCTCGGCCACCGGAAACAGCGTACGGTAGATCGGGTGGTCCGGGCCCAGCTCCTTGATCGGGAACTCGCCGCGCGGCAACGCCTTGGCGATCTCGTCGACGAAGGCGTCCCACGCCCACGGGCCCCAGAAGTCGTCTACCCACAGGAAGCCGCCTTTGAGGAGGTAGTCGCGTAGCCCCGCCGCGTCCTCGGCGGAGAAACCGGCGCTGCCCGGATCGGACGCCATCACGAACGGGCACTGGAACAATTCCGGGTCGGTGGGCCGCACCACGAGGTGATTGGGCTCGCCGTCGTGCATGCCGACCTGCGTCTTAGTGAGCTCGGAGAGGCGCGTCGAGAAATTGATGTCGGCGTAGGGATAGTCGGTGCCCCAGCCGAGGCCGCGCTGCTGGCTGCGCACGCTGCGATACATCAGGCGACAGAAATGCCAGGAGCCGTCGAAGTCCGTCGCGGTGGGAAACTTCGGCGGCGCGCCGACTTCCCCGCCCCAGCC
>JBGTLY010000247.1:0-5721 GCA_041743865.1 Woeseiaceae bacterium | reverse complement strand
CATCAGGCAGCTCGCCACCGCGGAGGCGAGCAGACTGCGCTCCGGGAGGCGGCCGTGCCATTGCCGGTTATTGGTTGAACTCGCAGGGCGCGTCTTCGCCGCCCCCTTGAATTTGTTTTTGCGCAACATGTAACCCCCCTCCTGAGTCGGTGTTTCTTGGCCTGGTCTGCGGACCAGTCTGATGACATCGATCCTAGGCCAAAAGCAAAGGAAAATGAAGGGTAATTTGCAATTTATGACATCGTTGTCCATTTGCCCGAAACCGGCGAACCCGCCACCTCGATGCAACGCGATTGCAATTCGCCGGCGGCGACCTGTCAGGGTTCGGCAACGACGCGGATGATGATCTTGGCCCGGGCGTGCCCTTCTTCCGAGTAGCGAATGGCTTCGGGCAATTCCTCAAGCGTGTACCGACGGTCGACGACCGGCGTAATCGACCCGTCCGCCATGCGTTCCGCGAGGAATTCGAGATCCTCGCCGGTTATACGCGCCAGGAATGGCGCGAAATGCGGCTCGACGAACGGGTTCACGACAAGCGCGCTCAGAGGGCGCAGGAGCGGCCCGATCCAGTTGCCGTCCCCACCACCGACCATGACGAGCACGCCGTCCGGCGCCATGACCCGCATGTTTGCCCGCAGCGATTGATTGCCGACATTGTCGACGATCAGGTCCCACTCGCCCTCCTCCGCGGTGTAGTCGGTCGTCCGGTAGTCGATGAAACGGTCCGCGCCCAGACCCAGGACGAGCTCCCTGTTTTTCGCGCTGGCGACCCCGGTCACCGCCGCGCCGAAGACCTTGCCGAGCTGAACAGCGAAAGGCCCCACCCCGCCCGACGCGCCGTTCACGAGTACCTTGTCCCCGGCCTCAATTCCGCCCGCGTCCCGCAGCGCCTGAAGGGCGGTGAGACCCGCAATCGGCACGCCCGCCGCCTCCTCGAAGCTCACGTTGCCGGGCTTTTTCGCGATGCCGCGATCCTCGCCGACCACGACATACTCCGCGAACGCGCCCGTCCTGCCGCCGAACACCTCGTCGCCTGGTTTGAAGCGTGTAACGCCCTGCCCAATAGCCTCGACGGTGCCCGCGAAATCGACCCCGAGACGCGACTCCGACGGCGTGCCGATGCCGGAACTAAGCCGCATCACGTAGGGTTCGCCGCGCAGGTAGTGCCAGTCCAGCGGGTTGACCGAGGCGGCGTATACCCGGACCAGCACCTCGAGCTCACCCGGCACCGGCTTCTCGACGGTGGCGAGCTCGAGTACTTCAGGATCGCCGTAGCAGGGCTGGACGATCGCCCGCATCGTGCCGGTCCCCACGCCCGCCTCCGCCACCGGCTCGCAGTCGGCCGAATAACTCAAGGCGACTGCAAGCACCGCGATTGCGAGTAGCAGTACGATCGCAATGCCTGAAAGGATCCTGTATCGCAATTTCATGGTGCCTCCCTTCGGACGTTCGCTACGCTGTCGGGTGGACAGAGCCCGGAGCCCGGCAATGCGGGAGAATACACCCGCGCGCAATCGTAGGGTGGAGCCGGTGTTTCACCCGAGGAGGCGCGAATGCACGCGTTTCGAGACGGCAGCTCTGATATTTGGCAGGGAGGCAGGCGATGACCGCCTGGATCGAGAGATTGATCGAAAACTGCGGCGCGGCCGGTGTCGCGTTGCTCATGTTTCTCGAAAACGTATTTCCGCCCATTCCCTCCGAGCTCGTGCTACCGCTTGCCGGTTACAAGGCGGCCGAGGGTTATCTCTCACTGCCCGTCACGCTCGCCGCCGGGACGATCGGGTCCCTGGCCGGCGTCAGCTTGTGGTATCTGGCGGCGCGAGCCGTCGGCACCCGCGGGCTCAGGCGTTTCGCGCAGAAACACGGGCGGCTGCTGACGCTCGCGCCCGCTGACATCGACAAGGTCAACGACTGGTTCGCGCGACACGGCGGCAAGGCGGTGTTGTTCGGGCGGCTCGTGCCCGGCATGCGCACGCTTATTTCGGTTCCGGCCGGGGTTTGCGGCATGTCGCCCGGGCGCTTCCTGCTGCTCTCGGGTATCGGCACGGCCGCCTGGAGTACGGTGCTGATACTCGCGGGTCATACGCTCGGCGAAAAATTCGACCGCGTCGGGCACTGGGTATCGCCGGTCGGCAACCTCATCCTGGGAGGAGCTCTCCTCTATTACCTCTACCGCGTAATCACGTTCCGCCGGCATGTGGATCCGCCGGCCTGAGGATAATGGGGTCAGAGTACATATCCGCTTGTCGGGAAATGTACTCTGACCCCCTAATCTCACTCAGGTACGCACGAGACATTCTCGAGGACGTAACGCGACTCGTCGCGCTGGTCGATGAGAATGCAGTCGTCACGGTGCAGGACCAGGCGGAACCGCATAGGCGTATCCATGTTTCTGCCGTGGGCGGGCTGGCGGCCGATGCCGCCCGGTACATTGCGCTCGATGATGAGCACGCTGCTCGTGGTCAGGGCATCGTCGGCGAGCAAAACCTCCGTGTGCAAGGCCTCGTTGACGGCTTCCTGCAGCACCGCCCGGCTCTCCGCGGTCGCCGGGCTGATGCGCGCCGGTATATCGTCGGCCATCGCCATACCGACACAGCCGCCGGCGGCCAGGACGGACACGATGCCGGGAACGCGCCACTTCATTGCGGCCACCGCGTCATGATGCGATTCGTGAGATGCGGCGGCTTCACCACCATCCCGTCCGTCAGCGAGTCCGGCACGCCGAGCTTACTGAAGCCCGGCGGTGCCGCGCCGGACGCGGCAGGGCACATTTGCGACTCTCGATAGGCGAGTGCCGTGGCAAACCGCGCTTCGTCCGGGTCGCCGAGGAGGTGATCGAAATCGTCGCCGATGGAGCATCCCGGAATGGCCGTGCCCGGGCTCGACTGGTTTTGCGCCGAAAAGCCGTCCGTGTAATCGCCGAAGCCCGCCTCGTTGACGCCGCGGAACTGGATCGTGAAGTACGTTGTCCCGCAGTTGTCTTCCGCATAGAAGCCATAAGGCTTGCCGCAGGTCGTCGAGCCGACCTGGATGACCTCGACACCGATGCCGCGCAGGCCGTTCATGATAGCCTCGCTCGCCGAGCAGGTGCCGGGTCCCGTCAGCACGAACACCCGCGACAGGTTCAGTGCCGGCAGCGGCTGCCCACTTGTCGTCTCGTTGTAGAAAGGCGTCGGCACCAGGTTCTCGCCCGTGATGGGGTTCGTTGCCGGATGCTTGTCGTTGAACTCCATGTCCTCGAACACCCGCCCGCCGGTCTGGGCACTGCCCGCGATCATGTAGGAAAGCTGGCTCGCGATGAACAGGTACCCGCCGCCGTTGTAGCGGATGTCGAGCACGAGGTCATCGACGCCGTCACCGGCACCGAGCTGCTCTATCGCATCGACGAGCCCGCTCTCCGCCGTGAGTATATGATCGTTGAACAGCAGGTAGCCGATGCGATCGCCGGCTTGCGTCACGTGCACCTGCACGTTCTGCACGGGGTCGGAGGTGATCTCCTCCGCGGCCATCACGATCGTGCGCGTGCCGCCCCCGACATCCTCGATGAGGAATTCGTGGGGGTCGCCCAGCGTCGGGGCGAACAGGCCCTCGTTCAGCGTGTCGATGCCTGCCTGCGTGTTGTCGTCGATGTCCACGTCGTCGACCGCGAGCACGCGGTCGCCCCGCGCGAGCAGGTTGTCTGTCGCCGGGGAGTTCGGTTCCGTGTAAGCGACGCGGACTTCCCGCGGCGGAGTCGAGGACAACATCGCCCATTGCGCGCCATAGCCGGCCGACACCCCGGATTGCGACAGCTGGTACCACTCCTCGCTGTCGTAGGTGAAATGGAACTTGTCCTTCGGCTGGCCCGAGCTGGTCGTTTCGGTCGATTGCAGGAGGTCGAAATAGGCAAGCGGATTGTTATATCCCGCCGGGTTCCGATCGACAATTTCGTCGTACCATAGGTAGGTCTCGTCGCTGAAGGAGCGCAGGAAATTGTTCTCGTCGAGCACCGTGCCCTGCACGTCGGGATAAGACATACCCGTGGCGGGATCGGTACCGCTGCGGGGCGCCACGCAACGGTCTGCGAACTGCGCGCTCGGAAGGAAAACGCCCGACTGCCAGCCGCTCGGAGGGCCGTTGCCGCCGCCGCCGTCGTCATCGCCGCCGCCACCACCACAGGACCCGATGGCCAGCGATCCGGTCACCAGCAGCATGGCGCGCAATACACTGGCAGTCCGGGCTTTTCCGGGAGAGTCCGGGGGTGTGAATGGGATCATATGAGGCTCGATACAGGCATCGTGGCTGCCCAGTCTAAAACATCGGGCATGCACACTACAGGTGCCTGCCGCAGGTTTCGTGACGTGGGTCACGCAGCCGGTCGGTCATTCCCTGAGCCACTTCTCCGGAAATTCCGCGGCTTTCGACCGGTCACGGTGCCGCAGCACGGCCGCGCCGTGGTCGCGGCGCGACCAGGGAATGACGTGCTGACCCGCGGAATTGGCGAGGAGTTCGTAAAGCCGCCGGCGCATGCGCTCGATGCGGTCCTGGTGCTCCGCGCTCTGGATCAGGTTTTTCATCTCGCGCGGATCGGCCTCGAGATCGTACAGTTCCTCGGTATCCCACACGCCATGGTACTGGATCAGCTTGTAGCGGTCCGTCCGCAAGGCGAAGGTCGTCGGCGTGTGGGGAAAGTTGTACTCCCAGTAGTACTCGTAGAGTAGCTCGTTCCGCCACTCGGGATCGCCGGCGGGCTCCCGGATCAGCGCAAGGAAACTCGACCCGCTGAATTGCGGCGGTATGTCGAGCCCCGCCGCATCGACGAGGGTCGGGGCGATGTCGACGTTGCGAACGACCTGCCGGCGATCCCCGCTCGTCCGCACGACACCGGGCCCCCAGGCGATGAGCGGCACGCGGATGGACTCTTCGTACGCGTTGCGCTTATCGATGAGCCCGTGTTCGCCGAACAGGAAGCCGTTGTCGCTCATGAACAGGATGAGCGTCCGTTCCTCGAGATCCCGGTCTTCCAGCCAGCGGCGGAGCCTCCCCACGCTCTCATCCACTGCGGAAAGGCTGCGATGGTAGTCGCGCTGGTACTCCTGCACGTCGAGCGTACTGTGATAGGGATAGTCGACGCCGTGCCAGCTGTTGCGCTGGTTCTGCACCCACATCGGTTTGCCCTCGTAGTTTTCCGCCGTGTCGGCTTGCGTGGGAGGTGGGGGAATCTCGGTGTTGGCGTACTGGTCCCGGTGGCGCCTGGCGGGCGTGAACTCAGCGTGCAGTGCCTTGTGCGAGAGGTAGAGGAAAAACGGCGAGCTGCCATCCAGCGTCTCGAGCCAGTCGATTGCATAGGCTGTGAGCTCGTCCGTGATATAGCCTTGCTGCGCAACGCGATTCCCGTCGACGTTCAGCATGGCTCCGCCGGGCCCGCCCTGTTCCGGCATGTAATGGCCCTGCCCGGCGAAACTCACCCAGCGATCGAAGCCGGGCTGCGGCGCGTCGCCCTCGCCGCCCATGTGCCATTTGCCGATGAATGCGGTCGCGTAGCCAGCATCGTCGAGCAGCATCGGGAAGAAGAGCGGCTCGCCGCGAAACGGCAGGTTGTTGTCCACGATGCCGTGATCGTGCATGTACTGGCCGGTCAGGATCGTCGCGCGGCTCGGGGAGCACAATGCCGTCGTTACAAATGCGTTCCTGAAAAACGCGCCGTCACGGGCGAGCGCGTCGAGGTTCGGCGTCTCGAGG
>JBGTLY010000246.1:0-17401 GCA_041743865.1 Woeseiaceae bacterium | reverse complement strand
GCACGAAGCGCCCGCGCATCACGCATGGCGCGGCGAAAGAGCTCCTGGTCATCGTCACTCACGGCGATGCGTCCTGGCGGCTATGGAAAGCGGCAGTTGTTGAGTATAGTGATCGCCTTCCTGGCCGCCAAACGCAGAATTCGCTCGTCACCTGATAAATGAGAATCCTCGTATGTAATGACGACGGGTATCTGGCTACCGGCATCAATGTCCTGACCGAAGCACTCCAAGCGGTCGCCGACGTGGTCGTCGTGGCGCCCGACCGGAACCGTTCGGCCGCCAGCAATTCGCTTACGCTGTCGTCGCCCCTGCGTGTCAAACAACATGGCGAGAATCGCTACTCGGTGAATGGAACGCCATCCGACTGCGTGCACCTCGCGCTCAGCGGTTTCCTGGACTACGAACCCGACCTCGTCGTGTCTGGCATCAACCACGGCGCCAACCTCGGCGACGATGTCATCTACTCGGGCACGGTCGCAGCTGCCATCGAAGGTCGTTTCCTCGGGTGGCCGACTATTGCCGTATCTCTGGTCGGCCATAAGCTCCTGCACTTCGACACTGCTGCGCGCGTCGTCGCGGGCATGGTGCAGAAACTCGAGACCTCCGCACTTGCCGCGGACGTGATTCTGAACGTGAATGTGCCGGATGTGCCCTATGAAGATCTGGCCGGCGTGCGAGCTGCCCGGCTGGGCTTTCGCCACAAGTCCGAGCCGATAGTAAAATCCCAGGATCCGCACGGCCGGATCATCTACTGGGTCGGTCCCGCCGGGCAGGGACAGGATGCCGGGGAGGGCACTGATTTCTTTGCGATCAGCCAAGGCGCGGCGTCGGTGACCCCGTTAAAAATCGACCTGACGCGCCATGACACCTTGCCGAGACTCCAGGAATGGCTGTCCTCGTGATGAACGACCGGGCCGGCATAGGAATGACGTCCGCCCGCACACGCGACCGGCTCGTTCAGCGGCTTCGCGAACAAGGCATCAGGAACGAACAGGTGCTCGGCCAGATTCGCAACGTGCCGCGCCACCTGTTCGTGGATGAGGCGCTCGCCAGCCGGGCCTACGAGGATACGGCACTGCCGATCGGACATGGCCAGACGATCAGTCAGCCCTATGTCGTCGCGCGGATGACGGAGGCGTTACTCGACGGCTTTCGCGGCGAGTCCGTACTCGAGATCGGGACCGGTTGCGGCTACCAGACGGCCGTCCTGGCGCCTCTGGTGCGACAGGTACATTCGGTCGAACGAATCCGGGAACTGCTCGGGAAAGCGAGACAACGGCTTCGCGACCTCGATATCTACAACGTGCAGTTCCGGCCGGGCGACGGCTGGGAAGGCTGGCCGAAGTACGCGCCTTATGGCGGGATCATCGTTGCCGCGGCGGCGCCGGTCCTCCCGCAAAAACTGCTCGACCAACTCGCCCCCGGCGGACGCCTGGTGCTGCCCATTGGCCCGCCAGGTCGCCAGGACCTCACCGTTGTGACTCGCCGCGACGACCATTTCGAGCAGGTGTTGCTCGGCGCAGTCAGTTTCGTGCCGCTGGTCGCCGGCCGCTGATGGCCACATTCGGTCCGCTTTACCAGCGTGTCATGCGCTGGTCCAGGCATCCTCACGCCGAGCGCTACCTGGCTGTCCTGAGCTTTGCCGAGTCGTCCTTTTTTCCAATACCGCCGGACGTCATGCTGGCGCCGATGTGCATGGCAGCACCGCAAAAGTCCTGGCGATTCGCGCTGAATGCCACCGTATTCTCCGTCCTCGGCGGACTGGCCGGCTACGCGATCGGCTACCTGCTGTTCGAGGCCATCGAGCCTTGGCTCAGGACGTCGCACTATTGGGACACCTATCTCGTGGCTCGCGGCTGGTTCGATCGTTACGGGATATGGACGGTGTTCGTTGCCGGCTTTTCACCCATTCCCTACAAGGTATTCACGATTGCTGCGGGTGTCGCGTCCCTCGGCCTGCCCGGTTTCTTCCTCGCATCACTCATCGGCCGGGGCGCACGATTCTTTCTGGTCGCGGGCATCGTGCGATTTGCGGGCCCGCGGGTAGAAGGCATGTTGCTCGAATATATCGAGCGGATCGGCTGGGCCATGGTGGCGCTGACGGCTGTCGTCATCGGGTACCTCATGCTGCGCTGACATGGGGGCGCGCATCAGGAGCTCGTTGATTCTGTCGCTGCTGCTGCTCAGTGCCTGCGGAGCCTCGCCACCCTACACGTCGAGTGCAGAGCACCATATCGTTCGCCGTGGCGATACATTGTTCGCCATCGCTTCACGCTACGGTCGTACGCCGGCTGAGCTTGCGCGCTGGAACCGCCTGGGCGACGGGTCGCTGATCTATCCCGGCCAGGTTCTTCGCCTCACGCCGCCCGGCGGCGCCACATCGCCTCCGGCTACCCGCCTTCCCTCACTGCCCGCCGAGCCCTCGCCCGGGTTCGGCTGGCCGACAGATGGGAGGATTGCCGTCGAGTTCGGCGGCAAGCCCGGTACGGGGACGGGCGTCCTGATCGACGGGCGCGCGGGACAGGTAGTTCGCGCAGCGGCGCCCGGCACCGTGGTTTACGCAGGAAGTGGACTGATCGGATACGGTCAGCTTATTATCATCAAACATAATGACACCTACCTCAGTGCCTACGGGTACAACGCGAGCTTGCTGGTCCGCGAAGGGCAGGCGATAAAAAGTGGCCAGCAGATCGCAACGATGGGAGAGGGTCCGGAACGCAAACCGCGGCTGCATTTCGAAATTCGACGTAACGGCAACCCGGTAAATCCGCGACAATTTTTGCCGGCACGATAGCTGCACAATTCAAAACGGCTGACGTGCACAGAGCAAAGCCCGAGAGGAGTTCGGCGTGGGATCCCTGCGACGCCAGAATGGTTCGACCGCCGGCGCACCGCCGGACGGTCGGCCTTTGGCGGGCGCACCCGACGCGACACGGCTCTACCTGAGCGAAATCGGTGTGTCGCCGCTGTTGAGCGCCGAGGAGGAAAAGAGCCTGGCGCGCCAGACCCGGTCCGGCGACGCCAGCGCGCGGCGCCGAATGATCGAGAGCAATCTCAGGCTCGTCGTCAAGATCGCCCGGCGTTACCTCAATCGTGGCCTGCCGCTGCTCGATCTCATCGAGGAAGGGAACCTCGGTCTCATACATGCCGTTGAGAAGTTCGATCCGGAACGAGGTTTTCGGTTCTCGACCTACGCGACATGGTGGATTCGGCAGACGATCGAGCGTGCGATCATGAACCAGTCGGGCACCGTGCGACTGCCGATACACATCGTAAAGGACATCAACGCGTGCCTGCGCGCCGCGCGGCGCCTCCGCCAGGCACAGGACCGGCCGCCGAGCAACGCTGAAATCGCCGCGGCCCTGGGCCGCGATGTCGATGAGGTCGGGCGTCTGCTCAGCCTGCACGAGCGGGTCACGCTGAATTCCGGCAACGGCGAGGAAAACGACGATCCTGTGGCTCGATTGCGGGCGCGACGTGACGCGGAGCCCGCGAACCGGACCGAGCAGGCGCTCGTTTGCGCGATCGTCGATCGTTGGGTACAGGCGCTGAGTGACAAGCAACGTGCGGTCGTCGAACGACGTTTCGGCTTGCACGGTCGCCGCCGCGCGACGCTCGAACAGATCGGTGAGGAAATTGGCGTCACGCGCGAACGAGTGCGCCAGATCCAGATCGACGCGCTAAGGAACCTGCGGCAAATGATGGAGGCGCAGGGTATTTCAGGGGATGTCCTGCTCGATTGACGGTGTCGGACACTAAGGATAGAGCACGGCGGCGACCTTGCGCCCTTCGGCCGCCAGCACGTTGAACGTCCGTGCGGCGGCAGCCGAGTTCATGACTTCGAACCCGATCGAACGTCGCGCAAACGCGAATACCAGTTCCCTTGGCGCGAACTGCGTGGCAGAGCCGGTGCCGAGCACGATGATTTCGGGCTCCGCCGCGATGAGTTCCCGAAAGTGCTCCTGCGCGAGTTCGGCCACAGGTGTCGGAGCCCATCCCTCCAGCACACGCTCGTCCGTCAATGCGACCGGCATGTCATAGGTCCGGTCGCCGATGCGCACTTCGCCTGCGCCGATGGCACGAATCGAAACCGACCCGGCGGTATCACGTGTAAATTTCACCAGCAAATTCCGTTATTCTTGCCCGCGTCCGGCATTGCGGGATCCGAGTGACCTCATCATATGACATATCGACCGCAGTCGTCGTGCTGCCGGCCGCCGGTGGCGGCCGCATTGCGGACCGTGGGCTCCGGCTGTGGCTTGGCCGATCGGATCTCGTACAGGAGCGGCTGGGGGAACCCTTGCTCGCGCCATTGCTTCGTGAACTCGGCTTGCCGGCGCCGGAGTCCGGGCTTGCGGCGCTGCGTCTCTGGGGCCAGACCGGCGATCGCCCGACCGCGTGGATTGCGGGCGCCGACCCCATCTATCTCGAGCCGCGGCTTGATACGCTGTGCCTGTACTCGTTGGAGGACGCGATCGAGCCGCTGGAGTTCCGGCGACTGATCGATCACTTGCAGGCAATGCTCGGCGGCAATAATGCCTGCGGTTTCGCGCAGCTCGGCGCCTGCGGCTATATCACCACCGAAGACGCATTGGCTACCGCGGCGGTCCCTGCGTCGGCAGCGGACGGCCAGCGGCCCGATGCTTTTCTCCCGGCCGGCGATGCCGCCGCGGGACACCGGCGCCTCATATCCGAAGTGGAAATGGCGCTGCATGAACATCCGGTCAACGCCGAACGCGAGGCGGAGGGTCGCCGCCCGGTGAACAGCCTCTGGCTGTGGGGCGGGGGCAAAGCCCCCGCCCCAAATGCCCTGCGCTTGCCGCCACTGTTTGCGGATGATGCATTGCTGCAAGGCTACTGGCAGTCACGAACCGGTGTCGGCGCAGCGTGGCCGGGAACGATCGCCCGTTGCCTCGACGTCTCGCTGGCGGGCTTCGTCGCCGTCGTCCCCCGGACGAACGATCCAGCATTGCTTGAATTCCTGCTGGGTGAATTGCGTACCGCGCAGATCGCCGGTCGACTGGACAGGCTGGTCCTCTGGTTTCGGGACGGGTTACGCGCGGACGTGCGGCGAGCACACAGCCGGCGCGTCTGGCGACTGCGTAACACCCTGCTCGAGTCCGGACCCGGGCGCCCGTGATCGCCTGCCGGCCGATCCGCCTGCGCCGTCCGCCCGATGCGGGCGTTCCCTCGTCGCTGTCGGGCCTCGACCCGTTACTGGCGCGGATCTACGCAGCGCGGGGCGTGATGGCAAGCGACGAACTCGATTACGGACTCCGAGAACTTACGCCGGTTGGCCGGCTCGACCATGTCGATGCGGCCGTTGCGCTGCTCCTCGAGAAACGGGATCAACGAATTGTCGTGATCGGCGATTTCGATGTCGATGGCGCGACGAGTACCGCGCTCGTCCTGCGATGCCTGCGCGACTTCGGCTTCAGCGACGT
Source organism: Woeseiaceae bacterium (assembly GCA_041743865.1). Taxonomy (GTDB): domain Bacteria; phylum Pseudomonadota; class Gammaproteobacteria; order Steroidobacterales; family Woeseiaceae; genus UBA1847. Next base: position 11,957 of record JBGTLY010000246.1, on the reverse strand, counting down.
CGATTACCTCGTTCCCAACCGCTTTCGTTTCGGTTACGGCCTGTCGCCGGAGATCGTGGCGGTCGCCGCCGCCAGCAGGCCCGGCCTCATTGTCACGGTGGACAACGGCATATCCAGCATCGCGGGCGTCGCTGCGGCGCGTTCGGCCGGCATCGAGGTGCTGGTCACCGATCACCACCTTCCCGGGACCGCATTGCCGCAGGCGGCGGTCATCGTGAATCCGAATCTTCCGGACAGCCGCTTTCCCAGCCGGAACCTGGCAGGGGTCGGTGTCGCCTTCTACGTCCTCGCAGCGCTCGGGCGGGCTCTCGAGCGGCAGGGCGCCGTGGGCGCTGCGCGGATCCCGGCACGCTACCTCGACCTCGTGGCACTGGGTACGGTCGCTGACGTCGTCCCGCTCGACCGCAACAATCGCGTACTCGTCGAGCAGGGCCTGCGCCGGATCCGGACGAACCGGTGCGTCGCGGGCATCAGTGCGCTGCTACGGATCGCCGGGCGGCCTCAGGGGCAGGTCGTCAGCACCGATCTCGGATTCGCTGCCGGACCTCGTCTCAACGCTGCCGGCCGGCTGGAGGACATGGCGCTCGGCATTGAGTGCCTGCTTACGGACGACATGGACGACGCCCTCGGCCATGCCCGGGCCCTCGACGCGATCAATCGCGATCGGCAGGGCATCGAGGCAACAATGCGGGACCAGGCATTTGCCTTTGTCGATCGTCTGGACCCCGCGCAACTGCCGGCCTGCATTTGTCTCCATGATGCGGCTTGGCACCAGGGGGTCGTGGGCCTCATTGCCTCGCGAGTCAGGGAGCGCTGTCACCGGCCGGTCATCGCGTTTGCACGTGAAAGTGAAGGGCGTCTCAAAGGTTCGGCACGCTCGGTGCACGGCGTGCACGCCCGTGACCGCCTGGACAGTCTCGCGACGGCCAGTCCGGGATTGATCGCCAGGTTCGGCGGCCATGCGATGGCGGCCGGCCTGACAATGGCCGAGCGTGCCTTCGAAGACTTTTCCACGCTGGCGGCCAGCCAGCTTTGCAGGCTGTATCCGCAGGCGGATTTCAGCGGGGCCCTCGTGACGGACGGCCCGCTGCCGGGCGCGGCGCTCACACTGGACTTTGCCCAAACACTCAGGAAGTCGGGTCCCTGGGGCGCCGCGTTCCCTGAACCGCTGTTCAGCGGTGATTTCGACCTGATTGAACAGCGCACGGTCGGTGAACGTCACCTGAAACTCCGGGTATGCCCGGCTGCCGGTGGAAAAGCCATCGACGCAATCGCTTTCAATCAGGCGGGCGCCGGATACCGGGGGCGTATACGGCTGGTCTACCGCCTTGATGTCAATGACTATCGTGGCGTTGAGAGTCTACAACTCGTCGTTGAGCAGATCAGCCCCTTATGCGCCGCAGAAGCTGCGGATTGGTGATAACATCCCGCGTTCGCCGCGCCGGTCGGCGCCTCCGCGGACGAACCACGCATGGAAACCACTCATATTCGCCAGCAAATCGAGGATCTCGCTGAACGCGCCGCTGCGTTGAGGGGGTATCTTTGACTACGAACAAAAAGCGGAACGCCTGACTGAAGTCCGGCGGGAACTCGAACAGCCCGACGTATGGAACAAGCCGGATCGCGCACAGGCACTCGGTCAGGAGCGCGCCGCGCTCGAACAGGTCGTCGATACACTGGATGAGATGACGACGGGGCTCTCCGATGCGGGCGAACTGCTGGCGCTCGCCGAAGACGAAGGCGATGAAGCCACGGCCGGGGAAGTGGCGAAGGAACTAAAGTCCTACGAACGTGCGATTGCCGGTCTCGAGTTTCGCCGCATGTTCGCCGGCGAGATGGACCCGAACAACGCCTACCTCGATATACAGGCCGGTGCGGGCGGCACCGAGGCACAGGACTGGGCCAACATGCTCCTGCGCATGTACCTGCGGTGGGCGGACGCTCACGATTTTGGCGTCGACGTGATCGAAGCGTCTGCGGGCGAAGTCGCCGGCATAAAGAGCGCGACCCTGCATGTACAGGGCGAATACGCGTATGGCTGGCTGCGGACGGAAACGGGCGTGCACCGACTCGTTCGGAAGTCGCCTTTCGATTCGGGCAACCGGCGGCATACCTCCTTCGCCTCGGTGTTCGTCTCGCCGGAAGTGGACGACGACATCGACATCGATATCGATCCCTCGGACCTACGCATCGACGTGTATCGCGCGAGCGGGGCCGGCGGCCAGCACGTCAACCGTACGGAGTCGGCCGTGCGGATCACGCACCTGCCTACCAATATTGTCGTGCAGTGCCAGAACGATCGCTCGCAGCACAAGAACAAGGCGCAGGCCATGAACCAACTCAAGGCGAAACTCTATGAGTTCGAGTTGCAGAAGCGGAATGCCGCAGCGGCCGCAATCGAGGACAACAAGGCGGATGTTGGCTGGGGCAGCCAGATTCGTTCCTATGTTCTGGACCAGAGCCGCATTAAGGATTTGCGCACCGGCGTCGAAACCGGTAACACTCAGGCGGTACTCGACGGCCACCTCGATGACTTCATCGAGGCGAGCCTGAAGCAGGGACTCTGAGGCACACGGTGAGCGACCACGACGACGAGAACAAGCTGATTGCCGCACGGCGCCGCAAGCTCGGCGACTTGCGCGAGGCCGGCACTGCATTTCCGAACGACTTCCGGCGCAATGCACTGGCCGACGAACTGGCGCACATGTACGGCGGCCACGACAGCAACACGCTGGATGCAATGTCGATCCCGGTAGCGGTGGTCGGGCGAATGATGGCCAAGCGGGTCATGGGCAAGGCAAGTTTTATAAAACTTGCCGATCGCTCCGGACAAATCCAGGTTCACGTGGAGAGAGACCGCTTACCCGAAGGCGAGTACGCGGAATTCAAGCGATGGGATGTCGGCGATATCGTGGCGACGCGCGGACCTCTGTTTCGGACGAAGACCGGTGAGCTGACGGTAAAGGCCGACGAACTGCGGCTCCTGACCAAATCGCTGCGGCCGCTGCCGGAAAAGTTTCACGGTTTGTCCGACCAGGAAATCCGTTATCGACAACGCTACGTCGATCTCATCATGAACGCGTCGAGTCGCGAGGTATTTCGCAAACGCTCGGCGATCGTTCAGTACATCCGCGCGTTCCTGGATGCCCAGGACTATCTCGAAGTCGAGACACCGATGATGCAGGTCACGCCCGGCGGAGCGCTGGCCCGACCCTTTTCGACCCATCACAATGCCCTCGATATGAAGCTCTACTTGCGTATTGCACCGGAGCTGAACCTGAAACGCCTGATCGTCGGCGGCCTCGAGCGGGTTTATGAGATCAATCGCAATTTTCGCAATGAGGGCGTGTCCACCCAGCACAATCCCGAATTCACGATGCTGGAGCTATACCGTGCGTACGCCGACTACGAGGATCTCATCGACATGCTCGAGGCGCTCCTGCGCGGCATGTCGGATGCTTTGCTCGGCGCGACGAAGCTCAGCTACCAGGGCGAATCTTTCGATTTCGCGAAGCCCTTTGAGCGCATGAGCGTGGAGGACGTGATCGTGGCATTCAATGCCGGTGTGGACCGCGCGCGCCTTCGTGATCGGGACTACCTCGCCTGTCTGTGCAAGCGCCTCGATATCCCCGTCCGAGACACAGACGGGCCGGGCAAGCTTCAGATCGAGATTTTCGAGAAAACCGGGGAGGACCGTTTGCGGCAGCCGACGTTTGTCACGGCCTACCCGATCGAAGTATCACCGTTGTCCCGGCGCAATGATGCGGATCCGTTTCTTGCCGACCGTTTCGAGTTCTTCATCGCCGGACGCGAGATTGCGAACGGCTTCTCGGAGCTGAACGACCCCGAAGACCAGGCGGAGCGTTTCAACGCTCAGGTCAAAAACCGCGATGCCGGCGACGACGAGGCCATGGCCTACGATCACGACTACATACGCGCCCTGGAATACGGCATGCCGCCAACGGCTGGCATCGGTATCGGTATCGACCGGCTCGTGATGCTGTTTACCGATTCTGCGTCGATCAGGGACGTGCTGCTGTTCCCGCATATGCGGCCTGAAGTCTTCGACTAGCGAACGCCACAGCTGCCGGCCAGCCCAGGCCGCCGCAGCGCCCGTGCGACCGGCCACGACCCGTGCGAGTCCCGTCAATCGATGTCATAAGGCAACGGCACGCGACTCAGGCGGGCTTCACCTGCGCTGAGTTCGGCGCCGTTGACCGCCAGTGACACCACGGCCAGGACGTCCCGGCCGATCACGTTCAACACCTCACCGGCCTTTCGGTCACCGGCCAGGACCGAGGTGCCCGGGATGGTCGCTGTCGATGCGGTGTAGCGCAATGTCCGGCGTTTGCTGGCGCCGCGGTAGTGCGTTCGCGCAACGACTTCCTGCCCGGTGTAGCAGCCCTTGTCGAGGCTCAGGGCATCCAGGCGGTCGAGATTGAGCATGTGCGGCGTATACGCTTCCGACTGGGCAATCCCGATCTCGGGAACGCCGTGCTCGAGATTTGAGCGTTGCCAGGCCGCCAGGTCGAAGCCGGCCGGGTCCCCGTCAGCAAGAATGCTCGCGGCGTCGGCGCTGATCGAGAGATCGACCTTGGCACGAAAGCGGAACATCGTGAGCCGCCGGAGCACTGAATCCGCGAGCTCCGCGGGAAGCGCCAGGCCAATGCGGTCGCCCGCGCGGGTCAAGCGGAACAGGCAAATCACGCGGCCCTTGGGATTGCACCATCCCGCGAGAAGTCGAGGGTCATGATCGAGCCGGCGCAGGTCGTTCGTGAGCTGCCCCTGCAGGAACGCCAGCGCATCCGCGCCAGCTACGTCGATTCGAGAGTAAGCAGGAGCCGTCATTTTTCAGTTTCCGAGGTCATTTGTAATAAACTGTCACGTCTGGATTGCTTGAATCAAATGAGGCCATGATGGTCCCGATGAATGAAGAAAAACGCAGACTTACTGAACGACCGGATCGACCGGGCCGGCGGCCTGATGCGCAAGAGAATGATAACGCGCACGAAGTGCCGGGGAATACCGTACCGCCGGCCGAGATCGGGGGCCGCAACGGGCCTGACCCTACACGGTTTGGCGATTGGGAGAAAGACGGTCGCTGCGTCGATTTCTGAGCGGCCGGACGTGCTTGTACAGCGTGGCCGAATAGGGATAATACGCCGGGCACACCCGCACCCCCTCCCATTGACAGAAAACATCGCATGAGACCTTCCGGCAGACCACTGTCGCCACACCTGCAGATCTATCGCTGGCCGATAACCATGTTTCTGTCGATCCTGCACAGGATGACCGGCGTTTTCCTCTCCCTGGGGCTGGTCGTGTTTGCGCTGTGGCTGGTTCGGGCGTCGGCAGGTCCTGAACAGTACCAGTACTTCCGCGCGGCGATGGGCTCGCTGCCCGGTATCGTGCTTTTGATCGGATGCACCTTCGCTTTCCTGTTGCATGCCGCGAACGGCATTCGCCATCTCGTATGGGACACAGGCCGCGGGCTCGAGATCCGGGACGCCAACAGGTCCGCTTGGCTGGCATTGGCATTCTCGGCGCTCGGCACGGCAGTGTTGTGGGGCATGCGCCTGTGAGGCTGCATTCACCGCTTGCCCGTGTCCTGGGCTCAGGTGCCGCGGGGGAAGGGACCGGCCATTTCGTGGCGCAGCGTATTTCGTCGGTCGCCCTCCTGCTGCTCGGCATCTGGTTCCTGTATCGCCTCTTTTCACTCGAGAGCTTCGCATTTCTCGATGTGCAGCGATTTGTCGCCGACCCGATGAACGCTGTCTTGCTGATGCTCCTCACTGTCAGCATGGCACATCATTCCTGGCTCGGCATCCAGGTGATCATCGAGGACTATGTGCATGAGCCGCTCGTCAAGATTCTTTCGCTCATCGCCAGCCGGTTCCTGCATGCGTTCGTCGCCGTTGCGGCACTATATTCCATCGTTTCGATCGGCCTGAATCGATTGTGAGCGCGGAATACGACTTTATCGATCACAGCTACGACGTACTCGTCGTGGGCGCCGGGGGTGCCGGCCTGCGTGCCACTTTCGGATTGGCAGAGGCGGGCTTTCGCACTGCTTGTATCTCGAAGCTTTTCCCGACGCGCAGCCATACCGTTGCTGCGCAGGGCGGCATCAGTGCGGCACTCGGCAACATGGGTGAGGACGACTGGCGCTGGCACATGTACGACACCGTAAAGGGATCCGACTGGCTTGGCGACCAGGACGCCATCGAGTACATGTGCAAGGAGGCGCCCGACGCGGTGATCGAACTCGAGCACTTCGGCGTGCCATTCTCCCGCACTGAGAGCGGTCTCATCTACCAGCGCCCGTTCGGCGGCATGACGACACGCTTTGGTGAAGGCACTGCGCAGCGCACTTGTGCCGCAGCGGACCGCACCGGACACGCAATGCTCCATACGCTCTACCAGCAGTCGCTGGCACACGAGGCAGAATTTTTCGTCGAATACTTCGCTATTGACCTGATCATGGAGGAGGGTGCGTGCCGAGGTCTCGTCGCGATCGATCTCGCGACCGGACGGCTGCACCGGTTTCAGAGCCACCAGGTGATCCTTGCGACCGGTGGCTACGGCAGGGCCTATTTTTCCTGCACCTCGGCCCACACCTGTACCGGCGATGGCAACGCGATGGTACTGCGTGCCGGCCTCCCGCTGCAGGACATGGAATTCGTGCAATTTCATCCCACTGGTATTTATGGCGCGGGTTGCCTCATTACCGAGGGCGTACGCGGGGAAGGTGGTTACCTCACGAACGCCGATGGCGAACGCTTCATGGAGCGCTATGCGCCCAACGCGAAGGATCTGGCCTCGCGTGACGTCGTCAGTCGATCAATGACTATCGAAATCCGGGAAGGCCGCGGTGTAGGCCCGGAGAGAGACCACATTCACCTGCATCTCGAGCATCTCGGCCCCGACGTCATCGATGAGCGACTTCCGGGTATTGCGGAATCCGCGCGGATCTTCGCCGGGGTCGACGTGACGCGTGAGCCGATCCCGGTGTTGCCGACCGTCCACTACAACATGGGCGGCATACCCGCGAACTACAAAGGCGAGGTCGTAACACGCCGCGACGGGGATGCCGAGGCAGTGGTGCCCGGGCTCATGGCGGTCGGCGAGGCGGCCTGTGTGTCAGTGCACGGCGCCAACCGGCTAGGTTCAAATTCATTGCTCGATCTCGTCGTGTTCGGGCGCGCGGCCGCCCATCACATTGCGGAGACGCTGACGCCAGAGCGCCGGCAACGCCCGCTCGCCCCCGGCGCCGGCAGAAACAGTGTGGAACGAATTGACCGGCTGCGCTACGCGGATGGCACCCGTTCCACGGCGGCGATCCGCCTCGAGATGCAGAAGGTGATGCAGGGTCATGCAGCCGTGTTCCGTACCGGCGAGACGCTCCGGGAAGGCGTTGAGCTCGTACGGAAGACCTACCTCTCCTTCGCTGATGTGCGGATTGCCGACCGTTCCATGATCTGGAACTCCGATCTGATCGAAACGCTGGAACTCGAGAACCTGCTGTTGAATGCTGTTGCGACCATCGAGTCTGCCGCGAACCGCACGGAAAGCCGAGGCGCACATGCCCGGGAGGATTACCCGGATCGGGACGATGAGAACTGGATGAAACACACGCTCGCCTGGGTCGATGCTGGCGGCCAGGTCCGGTTTGACTACCGTCCGGTGCACGACTTCACGCTGACCGACGACGTCGAGCGCGTGCCGCCGAAAGCACGATTGTACTAAAGACAGCAGGAGTCCATTCGTTGGCCGAATTTCGCTTACCTCCCCATTCGAGAATCCAGAAGGGCCGGCACTTCCCGGCGCCGGACGGCGCCACCCGCGTTCGCCGCTTCACCGTATATCGCTTCGATCCGGACAAGAACGAGAATCCGCGAGTCGATACGTTCGAAGTGGATGTGGATGCCTGCGGGCCAATGGTTCTGGACGCGCTCATCAAGATCAAGAACGAAGTCGATGCAACACTGACGTTTCGCCGGTCCTGCCGAGAGGGAATCTGCGGTTCCTGCGCGATGAACATCGATGGCGGCAATACGCTGGCGTGCACCCGTGCGATCGACGACAGCAAGGGCGACATTCGCATTTACCCTCTGCCACACATGCCGGTGGTCAAGGACCTCGTGCCGGATTTGACGAACTTTTTCGCACAATATGCGGCCGTCAAACCGTGGCTGCAGGCGCGGACGCCGGCACCGCCCGATGGCGAGCGGCTGCAAAGCAAGGAAGACCAGGAACGGATCGATGAACCGGCAGCCTGTATCCTGTGTGCGTGCTGTTCAACCGCCTGTCCGAGCTACTGGTGGAACAGCGACCGTTTCCTGGGGCCGGCTGCGCTCCTGGCGGCGTATCGATGGCTCGTCGACAGCCGCGACGAGGCAACCGGCGAGCGGCTGGACGATCTCGAAGACCCGTTCCGGTTGTATCGCTGCCATACGATCATGAACTGCACCCAGACGTGCCCCAAGGGCCTGAACCCGGCGCGAGCGATTGCCGAGACCAAGAAGATGCTGGTCGAGCGCCGGCATTGAGCCGGCGGGGCTTTGACCGGGCGACGGGCGTTGCGGGTCGCGGGGATCAGAGGGGTGCATGAGGGCCGGCTTCGCTGGCAATGCAGGCGCGGGATGCGGGAGCTCGACGACCTGCTGCTCCGCTACCTGGAGCGCGACTACGGCGCGGCTTCCCGTGGGGATAAGGCCGCCTTCCAGGCGCTTTTGGAGCTTCCGGACCCGGAATTGCTCGGTTATCTGTTGTACGGTCAACGGCCGGAGTCCGTCGCGTATGATCGAATCGTCCGCTGCATACTCGGCGACCTTGCGCGCTGACTCGCTGTGGCGCCGGGTGGCCCTGGGCTCCGGGCTGCTGTTCGGCCTTTTCGGTCTCGTTGTCGTTGCTTCGCTACCGATCGGGATTGGGTGGCGGGGGCTCATGGCCCTTGCCTGGGGGATGATCGTCGCGACGGAACTGCTGATGCTCATCCGGGCCTACCGTGCCTGCGTCGCCGTCACGGTTCATACGGATGGCCGCCTGGAAATCGAACGCACGGGCGGCGAGTATCAGTCCGGGCGACTGCTGCCGGGGAGCGTGGTGCTGCGACGCTGGGCATGGCTGCGAATGGCGCTCCCCGCGGCGCCCGCCTGGGGCGAGCCCTTCGGCTTGCGGACGCAGGATCGTGAGCAATGGCGTCGTTTTCAGGTCATATGCCGACATTTGACGACATGTTAAGATTTGCGGCCGACCGTTCACGGGCCACCGCCCGACGGCGCCGGGACGGCATTACGGAACCCCAGGAAGAAATGAACAAAGCGGTCACTTACAGAGAACTTTCAGTGAAGGTCCCGGTCTATCTGGGCATCGGACGGTTGCACCGATGGAAGCTCGAGCGGGCGTCTCTGCATGTCGAATGAATCGACCGACAGCAAGCTCGTCAAGCGCGTCCAGAAGGGCGACAAAGGTGCGTTTGACATGCTGGTGCTCAAATACCAGCACAAGATCGTCAACCTGGTGATGCGGTATGTGCGCGATCCCGAGCAGGCGCTCGACATTACACAGGAGGCCTTCATCAAGGCTTACCGTGCATTGCCGCGATTTCGCGGGGACAGCGCATTCTATACCTGGCTGTACCGGATCGCCGTGAATACAGCGAAAAATCACCTCGCTGCACAGCGGCGCCGGCCGATAGACGTCGAACTGGATCTGCAGGATCCGGAACAATACGACCTGCACGCACGTCTGAAGGAAACGGACACGCCGGAGGCATTGTCGATCAGCCGGGAGATGAAGGAAACCGTCGAACAGGCGATCCAGTCGCTGCCGGACGATCTGCGCACCGCGATCATCCTGCGCGAGCTCGACGGCATGAGTTATGAGGAAATTGCGGAAACGATGGAATGCCCGGTCGGTACGGTGCGATCGCGCATATTCCGGGCACGGGATGCGATTTCTAAGAAGGTAGGGTCACTGATTCGGTAGAATCCGGGCGTATGCGCCGGGGGTTGCCAGCAGGGCCGGGACACGGCAACAGGACGAACGACAGCGCGGGGGCCGCACGTGGTGCACCATGAATGAAGCGATACGTATGCAGTTGTCCGCATTCGCCGATGGCGAATTGCCGGACAATGAGAAAGAACTGTTGCTGCGGCGACTGAGTCAGGATCCCGACATGCGCCGACAGGTCGCGGAATACCTGGCGCTCGGCCGCGCCATGCGAGGCGAGGTGCCGGTTCGCGGCATTGAAGCGTTGCGGGACAGGATTGCAACGGCTATCGGCACACTCGAGGCGCATACGGATGAGGTGTCACCGCCGGTCGCCGACGCGGATGTCCCGTCCAACCGGCGCCTGGTGCGACCGGTTGCCGGTCTGGCAACAGCAGCGGTCGTTGCCTTGCTTGCAATTTTCGGTCTGCAAATCTTCTCCGAGCTTCCGGAGCTGCCGCCCAGCGCACCGGCGATCGCACAGGACGCGAGTTTCTCCACGCAGCCGCCGCCGGACAAGCTGCTGGACCGGTTCCGGCTGATGCACGAGACAGAAGCCGCTGACAGCAGCATGCGCACACGATTCACGTCGATAGAACTGCGGCAGGGCCTGGCCGTCGAATCAGGTACGGCCGAGGAGCCGGAGACGGACCAGGCCAGTGACGAGACCCGTGACGAGGGCGAACGATCCGGCAATGCAGGCAATGCAGGCAATGCAGAAGTCCCCGACGCCATAACGGAATGATGCTCAACTCCCGACACAGCCTGGCAATTCTGTTAGTGGTCGGGCTTTTCGGCACGGCCGCTGCCGACGTGGGCGACAGCCCGCTCGAGTGGTTGCAGCGAATGTCGCGCGCGGTGCAGTCGACCGATTATGAAGGGACCGTCGTGCGCGTATCTGACGGCAAGGCGGAAGCGCTGAAGGTCGCTCACTCGGTCGCCGACGGCGTCATTCGCGAAAGGCTCATAGCGCAGGAAGGCAACGGTCTCGAAATTGTCCGCGTGGGTAACGAGGTACACTGCATCCTCCCGGAGGCCAGGTCGGTGCTGGTCGAGGAATGGACAGACCAGAGCACCTTGTTTTCGACGCTGCCGAGCCGCGAGTTGCAGATCGGCGTCGAATACGATGTCCGCCTGGTAAGTGAGGCGCGCGTCGCCGGCCGCAAGGCGGTCAAGCTCTCCATCAAGCCGCATGACGAGTTCCGTTACGAGCACATTATCTGGCTCGATCACGCCACGGCGTTTCCGTTACAGACGGAACTCGTGTCCGCCAATGGCGTACCCGTCGACCAGGTCAAGTTCGTTGACATCCGTTTCGAACGGGAAATCGACGAGAACGATCTCAATCCGAGTTACAGCACCGATAATTTTACGTGGTACACGCAGCCGCGTCGTAGTGTGACACCGGTCGTCGAAAGTCCCTGGCAGAATGACGATCTGCCAGCCGGGTTCAGGCTGGCATGGGTGCAGGCAGAACGTGTCCCCGGCACGGAACAGGACGTAACCCACATCCTGTATTCGGACGGTCTCGCCAATGTTTCGGTTTTCATCACGGATGACACCGGGGCACAAGTAGCGGAACGGTCGACGACCGGCGCATCGAATACCTACAGCACCTTACAGGACGGCGTCCGCATTACCGCTGTCGGCGAGGTGCCGCCTGTGACAGTGGAGCGTGTGGCGCGAGCCATGCGCCGCCTCTGAGCGTGGGCACCGGGCCCGTCGCTCTCGGCGCCGTCGTTCGCGAAGTACGGTCAACGCCTTCTGGCCGAATCGCCGATCTCGCGTTCGATCCGGTCCCTGCGTGTCCCCGTTGTGCCGCCGGTCGCGGGTGCGGTGCGGGGCTCTTTGGGCGTAAGAGCCGCGAGGGACTCGTATCGGTACCGCTCGCGCCATCGGTCGAGCTGCAACCGGGCCAGCCGGTCAGCCTCAGCCTTGGCGAACGGACGCTCCTTGGAGCCGCA
>JBGTLY010000245.1:0-9515 GCA_041743865.1 Woeseiaceae bacterium | reverse complement strand
CGCCGGATAACGCAATGTCGCACCGGCGCCCAGGCGCCGCAGCCGCGCGCCGGGGCGGCGCAGGACCCCGGGCAACAAGCGGCGGTACAGCCAGTCGGCGTCGAGGTTTACCGAGCGGAGTTCCGCGGGGTAGATGTGGGTCAGCTGCAGCCACACGAACGCAAGGGCGGAGAAGAGGAGCAACTGCAGCTGCAACAGGACGTTGCCCCAGGTATAAGGCGCGTAGCCTGCGTCCCACGGCAGCAACGCGTAGAGGGCCTGCGGGTTCGCGCCGATCAGAACGCACAGCGCCGCGGCGATACCCATTGCAATAAGCATGTTGCGCGGCGCTTCACGGACGTCGAGTCCGCGGTCGTGCGCGAAGAACGCAAAGTACGGGATCTTGATGCCCGCATGGTGGAACACGCCCGCCGACGCGAACAGCAGGCCAAGCCAGAACACGGCGTAACCCTCGTCGAACATGGCGGACATGATCATCGACTTCGAGACGAAGCCGCAGAACAACGGAAACGCCGAGATCGACGCGGCGCCGACGGCACACAGCACTGCCGTCTTCGGCATCGAGCGATACAGTCCGCCGAGGTCGCTGCCGAGCACGTGACCCACCCGGTACAGCACGGCGCCCATGCTCATGAACAGGAGCCCCTTGAAGAGCACCTCGTTGAAGGCGTGCGCGACGGCGCCGTTCAGCGCGAGTTCCGTGCCGACGCCGACGCCCACGACCATGAACCCGATCTGGTTGATCATGCTGTAACCGAGTACACGCCGGAGGTCGTTCTCGATCACTGCATAGAAAATCGGGAACAGCGCCATTACCGTGCCGATCGGGACCAGGATATCCGTGCCGGCAAAGCCGCGCGCCAGCGCGTAGACGGCAACCTTGGTCGTGAACATGCTTAAGAACACCGTGCCGCTCGGGGTCGAGCACGGGTAGGCATCGGTGATCCAGGTGTGGACGAACGGAAAGCCGCACTTGATACCGAACGCGCCGAGGATCAGCCAGCCCGCGATGCTATCCGTGCCGATGGCGTCGAACGCGATGGAACCGTTCTCCTGGTAAGCGATCACCGTACCCGCCAGCAACAGGAGGCCAGATGCCAGGTGCATGATGAGGTAGCGCAGGCCTGCGCCGTTCGAATCTGCGTTGCGTCCGGCCCAGACGAGTAGTGCCGACGCAAGTGCCATGCCTTCCCAGTAGAAGAACAGCGTGATGAGGTCGCCGGCGAAAACCGCCCCGAGCGCGCTGCCGGCGTACACCAGCGCGGCCGCGTGCTCCAGCGGGTCACGAACCTTCAGTGCATAGATGGCCCCGATGAACGCGCCCAGGTGGAACAGCAGCCCGAACAGGAGACTCAGCCGGTCGGCGCGGAGCGTCACGAGCTCGAGGTCGAGCACTGTCGTGGTCCAGACCGTTCCGGACTCGATGGCGAGGAGGTTGAGCGCGCCGACGAGTGGCACGGCGAGCAACACCGCCGCGCGTACCGTCCTGAACCTCTCGCTCCGGCACAGCAGGATCAGCAGCGCACCCGCAAAAAATACGAGCGACGGCGCGGTCACCGGCATGCCGCTGATCGTGAGGGAAAGCGGAAAGGCGGCGTCGATCATCGCCGGCCGCCCCGGTAATAATCTTCATCACGCATCACGAGCCGCCGTAACAGGATCCCGAGCAGGACAAGCAGTACACAGGCGGCGAAGCCATACAGGGCGTAGGACGCGATGAAGTCGAGAGCCTCGGGACGCTTCACCGGGTACGAACCCGACGCGGGCCGGACGACCTCGGCCAGCACGGCGATGAGCGCGGCGACGTGCGTCGCGACGACGGCCACCATGGCGCCCCGTCGCGTCAGCCAGAATGCGGGCTTGCGGTCATCGGCCTGAGTTTCGCGGGTGCCGCTCATGGAACACCGCCGAGGAAAGTGAGGATTGGTTGCGCGGTGAAGAACAGCAGCACGGAGAGGAGCGCCGTCGTGCACAGTGCAATGAGCGACGAGCGCGGCGCTTCGGGTGCCTCGACTGCACTCCGCGTCGCGGAGACGCCGGTCGGCGTCGTATAGAATGCGCGAATGGCCGGGGGCAGCAGGTAACCTGCCGCCAGCAGGGATCCCGCGAGAATCACCGCAAGCATCAGCGGTTCACCGGCCGCCCATGCGCCCTGGGCGAGATACCACTTGCTCCAGAAGCCACCCGTCAGCGGCAAGCCGATGATCGCGAGGCTTGCGACGATCCATGCTCCGACCGTAACGGGCATGTGCCGGCCGATGCCGCGCAGCTCGCTGGCCGTCGTCTTGTGCAGGGAGACGAGAATCATGCCCGCGCAGAAGAAAAGTGTGATCTTGGCAAAAGCGTGCGCGGCAATATGCATGCCCCCGGCGGCGACGGACAGTTCGTTCGCAAGCGTCGCCGCGAGGACGATGTAGGCGAGCTGGCTGATGGTCGAATAGGCGAGACGCCGCTTGAGGTTGTCCTCACGCAATGCCATCACGGCCCCGGCGAGCAGGGTCACTGCCGCAACATGCTGCATCGCCCGGCCGGCGCCGACGTCGTCCAGGGTCTCGAGGCCGAAGATATAGAGCGTGATCTTCAGCACCGCGAATACGCCAAGCTTCACCACGGCAACCGCGTGCAGGAGCGCGGATACCGGGGTAGGCGCCACCATCGCCGAGGGCAGCCAGGAATGGAAGGGCATCAGCGCGGCCTTCCCGGTGCCGAACAGGAACAGCGCATACAGCAGCGCAAGGACGAACGGTGTGGCACCGGGCACCGTCTCGCCGAGCACGCGGAATATGCCGCCCTCTGTGAACGCGAGCGTACCGGTAAGTTCGTACGTCCAGACGATGGCGATGAGCAGGAAGACTAGCGAGGTACCGAGCAACAGCAGGAGGTACGTGCGTCCGCCGGCGCGGTCCTTTTCCTTGCCGCCGTGCGTCACCAGTGGATAGGTGGCAAGCGTCAGCGCTTCGTAGAACAGGTACAGCGTCAGCAGGTTGGCGGCGAAAGCGGCACCGATCGTCGCAGCGATCGAGATCGCAAAGAAGGTATAGAAACGCGCCTGGTTTTCTTCCTCGTGCGCCCGCATATAGCCGATCGCGTACAGGACGGTAATGAACCAGAGACCGGCGACGAGCAGTGCGAAGCCGGTCCCGAGCGGTTCGGCATGAAATGCCAGACCGATTCCCGGCAGGATCTCGAACAGTTCGAGCACGGGCCTCTCACCGCTGGCGACCGCCGGCATGAGCGACGCGACCGTAAGAAACAGCAGTACGGCGGCGAGCAGTGAAACGGACTCGCGGAGATTCGGCTGCTTGCGCAGGAGAAGAATGCCGCCGGCGCCTGCCAATGGAATCAGCATGGCGAGCATGAGCACGCCACTACCGCTCACGACGCGTCTCCGGGCGCGGTCCGCGCCGCGCGAGTCAGGTGCCTGCGTTGCATCGCGCTGCTACAACCGGCAATACGCGCAAGGCAACAGGGCCTTGCGTTCATGACTCACAGGGAAACTCGTGCACGAGCGCCGCGTACACGGCCTCCGCGTTGGTAAGGTACAGCACTTCTTCGTGACTCTCGAGATAGCCGGCCACTGTCTCTACGATGTCAATGGCGGAGAGAGCATCGTCGAGACAGTAGGCCGGCTGGTTCGCGCGAAGCTGCATGAGCTGCAGGGTACTGAGACGGGTGCGGGTTGCGCGCTCGGAAAACGATTCGTCTTCAGGCGCCGCGCCCGGCATTGCCGGATTCTGTACCGGGGCCGCATCGGCGCCCGCAAGGAAACCCTGCATGAAAGCGAGGCACAACGCGGCATCGGACCCGGTCGCGCCGTCGAGGAAGGCGTCGCAGGAGCTCTCGAGCTCGTCGGTACTGAGCCATTCCATTGCCGCCAGGGGCAATGATGTGCCAATCAAGAGCAATGCAGCGATTCTGTATACGTTCATCGAGGCTCCCTCTGATTGTCGTTGATCGGCAGCAGGGCTGCTGCCGATGCCTCGTAACGTATATACGCACTGCCCGGAACTTTAATCCCTCAAAAATTTTTATTCGGCGATTTCGAACGAATCGACGTAGGCAGCAATGCGTGAAATCTCGTCGTCGCTGAGCGGCGCCGCAACGGCATAGCGTTCGTTCTTGTGCTGCCAGTATGCGAGCGTCACACCATCCCGATGGAGGATGTGGCGGGGGACTTCCGCGACTTCGCTGTCGTGTACCAGGAAATACGACATCGTCGTACCCTGTTTGTCACGATATGGCACGTGCAGGAGAATCCCGTCATCGCTCGGTACGAGTTCCGCCCCGATAGGTTCGAAGCCAAAGGGCGCGAGGTCCGGCAGGCGCTCGCTCGCGCCCACGCGTGCGAACAGCTTCGTCATCCGCTCCTCAGAAATGGGCAGGAGCTCGCCCGGCTCGATGGTCGTCAGCAAGTGTGCCTGCACGGCCTCGTGCGTGAATTCTGGCCCTTCAAACAGCGGCTGCAGCACCATGTGGCCCACCCAGCCGGCCGCGAGCATTGCGGCCACGAACAACGTTCGTTGCCAGCCAAAGAGCCCGGCCGGTCGCAAACGCCGCGCCAATCGCCGGGTCAGTGCGTCGATCTCCGGCGAGGGAGACATACTCCGTTCCGCGTGAGCCAGCGAACGCAGCGTTTCCTTTTGCCGCAGGTAATCCCGCACCCTGCCCGCTGCTTCGGCGTGGGTGCTGAGGTAACGTTCGATCCGCGACATGTTGTCGGCATCGAGATCGCCATCGACGTACGCGTGCAGTTCAAATTCCATATCGAGATCTTCGCGCATTGAGGTTACCTCACCGCCTTCAGCTGACCGGACTTCTCGCCGTTCATCAGTCGCCTGAGCTCTTCGCGTCCGCGAGCCAGGCGTGACATGAGCGTCCCGATCGGTATATCCAGTGTTTTCGCGGCTTCCGCGTAGGAAAGCCCTTCGACTGCGATGAGTACCAGCACCGCCTGCTGGTCCGGCGTAAGCTTGCTCAGCATCGACAGCGTGTTCTCTGCCTCGACGTGCTTTTCCTGGTTGGGCGGCACCGCCGCCTCCCGCAGACCGACGTCGATGAAGCGTGTCGCGCGCGCGCGGCGGGCGTACTGGCGCTTCTGCGACACGAAAGTATTGTGCAGGATACTGAACAGCCAGGCGCGCAGGTCCCCGCCCTGCCTGAACGTGCTCGCAGCGCCGATCGCTTTCGTGAGCGACTCCTGCACCAGGTCGTCTGCATCGGCATGGTTGCCGCACAAAACCCGTGCGTAGCGCCGCAGGCTGGCTATATGGACCTCGAGATCGTCAATCATCCGGACTCCGCGTTCTGACCCTATATACGCAGACCGGGCGCCTTTAATCCAGAAATCGCAGAAAAACAACCCGTAGGAGCGGCCCATGGCCGCGATATCGCCCACGGCCGCGAAATCGCGCGGTCACATAATATATGCCGCGATGCGGGGCGCCGAAGCTCCGGCGCGTTCAGGTCGTGGGTGGATTTTTTTCATCCCTGGCTCAAAAAACTTTCCTGCTCGAGTGCCCGCATTTCATTGACTCGTAACCGGCGGCTGGTAGCGTGTCTGGCATGGTTTCTAGTGTTCAGCACACGCCCGCATCGAGGTACCCCGCATGATTGCCGTCGAGTCCCGATACTATCTTTTCGCAACCGACTTCGACCAGGCGCTCAGCTACAACGAGGCGGGACCCACGGTCGCAGGCCTGCTCGGCGTCCGTGACTACGGCGATCGACTCGCCGCACTCGCCGCGAGCCACCTCGTTCAACAGGGCGGCGAACTCGCCTGGCTCATGCAACACGATCCGGACTTTCGCCGCGTCCGCCGTGAATTGCTCGTCGAAGCCGGGCAGCGCCTGCGACTGAAGCGGGCGATTCCGGAACTCGTACACCTGCTCAATGGAGGCATCAGGGGGCTCGAGGCGCGGCTCTACGTCATCTCCGCGGCACCGAGGGATATCGTCGCCACCGCGTTGCAGGGCATCGTTCCTCCCCCGAACATCATTGCTACCGACGTCGAATTCGACGCGGCATCGGGCGAGGTTGCCGAGGTGCACAGGGTCGCGGCTGGATTCGGCCGGGTCGCGGTCATCGGCGACCTCGCCGCGTCACTCCGCATTCCGCTCGATCGCGTGATTTACGTGGGTGACGGCAGCGCCGACGTGCACACGATGCTGCACGTCAACAAGCACTACGGCTTCACCGTGGCTGTCGCCGAGAACAGGCAGCTGGCCCAGGTCGCACAGGCAACGGTGATCAGCGAGCACGCCTGCAGCGTGATGATGCCGATTCTCGAACAGGTGCTCGGCTGGCGCCGGCCGTCGATCCAGTCGACGATGGAACGGTCCGGGCTGCGCGTAGCCGCCTGGCAAAAAACCCGCACTGACACCGTGCGCCTGGCCGAGTTCGAGGCACTGCCCGCGATGTCCCTCGCCTGAGCGCGCAGCCGTCGCCGGAGGGCGGAGATAACCGGAACCGCTTATCCTAGGGGACATGGATTCCGTCACCCAACTCGTGCTCGGTGCGAGCGTGGCCGCGCTGGCGGCACCGCCCGGGCATCGGCGAAAGGCCCTCGCCGTCGGCGCAGTGCTCGGCACGGTGCCGGACCTCGATGTGTTCATCGACTATGGCGGGGCGGTCGAGAACTTCACCAGCCATCGCGGCTTTTCGCACTCGCTGTTCGTTCTGGCGCCCGTCGCCGTACTGCTGTGGCTTGCACTCCGGCGCTGGTGGGCGCCGGCGCGTGAAGCACCCGGGCGCTGGCTCGCTGCGATCGTTCTCGCCCTGCTCACGCACCCGCTGCTCGATGCGCACACGGCCTATGGCACGCAGCTCTTCTGGCCGCTGCCGACCCCGCCCGCAAAGTGGGCGACGATCTTCATCATCGACCCCTTGTTCACGCTGCCACTCGTGGCTGCAGCCGTCTACGCACTCGCACGACCACGGGCGAGGGCAGCAGGCACGGTACTCGGTGCTGCCCTCGCGTTCAGCACGTTTTACCTGGGCTGGACCTGGCTTGCACAAGGGATCGTGAACCGGCACACGGAGGCCGCGCTCACTGCGCAGGGTCTGGCCCACGCACCACGCTTCGTGACACCGACGCCCTTCAACACGCTGTTGTGGCGAGTGGTCGTCGTGACGGATGGCGGCTACCTGGAGGGATTCGATTCCCTTGTGCTCAGCGAGAGCGACATGGAATTTGCCCACTATCTCTCGGATAGCGCGGCGCTCGACGCGGCAGGCACGGTGCCGGCGGTGCGGCGCCTGCGATGGTTCGCGGGTGATTTCGTCCGTGCCCGGGTCGCCGACGACCGCCTGCAGATCACCGACCTGCGGATGGGCCAGGAGCCGGTGTACGTATTCACGCATGTCGTCGCGAAGCGCGGTAACCCGCGCTGGGAAGCGATCGAGACCGAACTCCTGCCCGTGGACGTCACGGACCGCGCACTCGGCGAAGTCTGGCAGCGTATCTGGCGGGAATAGTGCGGGCGCGAACAGGTATCAGAAACGCGGTCAGAAGCGAAAGCCGACGCCGATAGCAGGGCCGGACAGGGCGAGGTCGACCAGGTACTCCGGCGTATCGTAATCGAGTGCCAGGTAGCGATAGCCGAAGACGACCGAGCCCCGCTCGTTGAAGCGGTAAGCCACCGTCGCAAACAATTGCCAGCTCGTGTCCGACTCACCGAAGCCGACATCGGCAAGCACTACTCCGCCCCATTTTTCATTCAGCCGATAGTCCCAGCGCGCGCCCGCGACGGCATCGGTCCAGGTCTCGGCGCCCTGCAGCATTACGGGTTGCGGCAGGATCCCGTCTTCGAATTGAACGTCCGCCTCGAGGTCGTAGTAGCGGGCCCCACCGTAGAGCGCGATCGTCCCGGGTCCCAGCTCGGCAAGTCGATAGGCCAGCGAAAGCTGGTAGACGTTGCCGTCGATGCCGGCCCGCGCCTCCGCAAGCGGCAGGGTGCCCGCAAGGCGGATTTCACCATCCCGGGCAACGTTGGCCCACACGGAATCGAAGAAGGCCAGCCAGCGGTCGCCGCGCCATTCAGCGTAGAACATGAAGCCGATCAGATCCAGGTCGTCATCCAACGCAACGCTGACGAAATCAGGAAGTCCCCCGTCGCCACCATCGCCGGATGCGGTGCCGATATCGCCATCGATGCCCGCGAGCCAGCCGTAGGGGGCAATCGCAAAACCCGGTTGCCAGCCGGGCGCGACGTCCTCGGCCATAGCGGCGGTCGACGCGAACAGGCCAATCAGTGGCAGGAAGAGTCGACGATTGATGCGCAACAACATCCGCGATTCCTTTCGTTCTGGCGAATCAGTCACCGTGACGCGATTGGAGCACGACGCCGGGTCGGCGTCACTCCCGGGTAGCCCATCGGACGCCGTCGGCGGCAGAGCGGATAGCGCCTTCCATCCAGCCGGACCAATCGCCAGCCACGTCGCCGCCGATGAGCTTCAGCGGGCCTTCCATGGCATCGATCGCCTCGCACAGGGGCCGGTAAGTGGCCCGGCGTCCCGTCATCCAGCTCGCCCCGGCCCAGCGGTCGGCGGTCCAGGCATGCGCCCGGACTTCGATTACCTCGAGCCCGGGACAGGCCGAACGCAGCAGCGTGGCGAGTCGCGTCCCATCGGCCGGCGCCAGGTCGCGATAGAGGCCCTGCGCGCTGATCAGCTGTTCACCGGCGACCCGTCGGCCGTAAAGGAGCCGCAGGGGGTGCGTCGTCTGCCAGCGCGCCGGTCCCGCGTCTCCCTTGACGAGGGCCCAGAGCTTCGTCACCCGGCCGCAATTGGCGGCATCGGAAAGCGTCTTCGGTACGGGCAGCACCGGGGAAAAGCGTATGCGCCCGAGCACTGCCAGCGGCACCGCGACGAGCGCCCGCTTCGCCTGCAAACTGCCCACCGGGCCGAACACCTCCACACCCCCGGCCGATGCATCGATCGCATGCACCGGCCAGCCGAGCCGGATATCGTTGCCGAGGCCGGCCGCAAGGCCCGCCGCAATCGCACCGCTACCCTGCTCGAGCCTGAGTATTTCCGGGTCCAGCGTGCGATCGATGCTGCCGGCGTGAAAACGAATCTTCTCGCGGATCGCAAGGGATGAAACGTCCTCGGGATCGGCCCCGTTGAGCGGGAAGAAAGCAGCCGCGATCAACATACGGTCGGTCGCGTCGCGCACGCATTCGCGAAGGAGCCCGGTGAGCGAAAGCTCGCGTTCCTCTGCCCGCTCGTACCACGCCTGCAAGGCCTCGAGGCCGGCGACAAAACCCGGGCGCGTCCGCTTCAGGTCTTCATAGCTGCCGCGAAAACGGCCGGCGGGCACGACCCACTCCGTGTCCTCCGGCTCCGATTCGGTCGTTACATCGAATTCCCGGGCAAGCGACTCCATCTGCGGATGCAGTCCAGGAATGATCCACTCCGCGCCCCAGTCGACGCCGACATCGGTGCCCGGGCATGGGGCGGTCCACGTCCGCCCGCCGGTCCGGTCGCGGGCCTCGAGGACGAGTACGCGCTGGCCGAGC
>JBGTLY010000244.1:0-11340 GCA_041743865.1 Woeseiaceae bacterium | reverse complement strand
GCAGCTGCGCAATACGCCGCCGCTCCGCGTGCTGCGGCACGACGCGGTGCCGCCGGCCCCGTCGCGAATCCTGGTCGCCGGTGCATCCCTGCTTGCCGTCGCTGGCCTTCTGTACCAGTCAGTCGGCGACGCGCGCCTGCTGGTCATCGTCCTGACCGGCATTGTTGTCATTGCCGCGGGGCTGTATCTCGTCGGCCGCGGCCTGGTCGCATTGCTCGGCCGCTTTCGTTCCGGCGTTGGCGTCGCGTGGCGCTACGGACTCGCAAACGTCGCCCGCCGGGGTCGCGTCAGCGCCGTCCAGGTCGTGGCCTTCGGGCTCGGCCTCACCGTCCTCCTGTTGCTGACCTTGGTCCGGACGGACCTGCTCGAGGGCTGGCGCCAGACACTGGATGAAGAAGCACCCAACCAGTTTCTGATCAACATCCAGCCGGCGGAGACGGAGTCGGTCATCCGCATCTTCGCAGACCGTGGTATCGACCCCCCGTCACTTTCGCCGCTGGTGAGGGCGCGGATGACCGGGATCAACAGCGAGTCGGTGAAGGATCGCGAGTATCCCGAGCAGGGTGCCGAATGGTTCGTCAATCGCGAACACAACCTGTCCTGGGCCCGCGAACTCTCGAGCAGCAATGAAATCGTCGACGGGGAATGGTGGCCGGCCGACTATGCCGGGGCGCCGCTCGTGTCCATGGAAGAGGAGCAGGCAACCGAAGCCGGGCTCGGTGTCGGCGACGTCCTCGACTTCGAAGTGGCAGGACAGCAGGTGCAAGCGGAGATCGCGAGCATCAGGAAAGTGAACTGGGATTCCTTCCAGCCGAATTTTTTCCTCGTGTTCTCGCCAGGTGCACTCGACGATTTCCCGACCACCTATATCGCGAGCCTCCGCGTCGAGCCGGACGAGCGCCCTGCGCTCGTCGAACTCGTCCGTGCGCACCCGACGATCTCCGTTATCGACCTCGACGCGGTCCTCGCCCAGGTACGGGGCATCATCGAGAAAGCGAGTCTCGCAGTACAGGCGGTTTTCATCTTCACGCTCGCAGCCGGTATCGCCGTGTTGTTCGCCGCGGTGCAATCGACTATCGACGAAAGGCGTTTCGAGAGCGCGATGCTGCGGGCGCTCGGGGCACGCAAGCGGGTCGTATTCGCGGGCGTCATGGCGGAGTTCGCGGCGCTCGGTATCGCTGCGGGGCTACTGGCGGCAGCGGGCGCATCCGTACTCGCCGCCATAGTGGCAGTACAGCTCTTCAACCTCCCGTATACGTTTAATCCCCTGCTATGGGTTGCCGGCCTCGCCGCCGGCGTCGTCGTCGTGTGCCTGAGCGGCTGGTTTGCGGCGCGCAGTGCTATCAATGCGGCGCCGGTGGACGTGTTGCGCGGGGCCACGCATTGACGGAGGAAAAGCTTTCCTGCGGCATCGTGCTCGCGCGAGCCGGTGACGGCGGATTGACCACCCTCATGCTGCGCGCCTGGCATCACTGGGATTTCCCGAAGGGCATTCGCGAGGAGAATGAAGCACCGCTGCAGGCAGCGGTTCGCGAACTCGAGGAGGAAACGGGAATCGGTGACGTGGAATTCAGCTGGGAAGAACGCTTTATCGAGACCGGGCCGTACAGCCGCGGAAAGACGGCGCGCTACTACCTGGCGGCGACCCGGCAAGCCGCGGTGGTACTCGCGCCATCCCCGGAAACGGGTCTACCCGAGCATCACGAGTGGCGATGGGTGAGCTTCGACGAGGCCTACGACCTCGCGGCGCCTCGCGTACGCGAGGTCGTGCGGTGGGCAAGGCAGGTCATCGGCGCGTAGGAGCCGGCCACGCCCGCTGTAGGAGCGGGCCACGCCCGCGAATCAGTGTAGGAGCGGGCCATGCCCGCGAATCAGATCGTGACGGAATTACGTACAGATCATTCGCGGGTAACAGCCGCTGCTACGGCGTGTCGCCGGGCGTACCGCTGCCGGCCCGGAAGGGGAACTTCGCGAAGTATTTTGGCACCGCGTTGTTCACCGACTGCTCCAGGTTGTCGAGCGCCTCATCGGTGACGCGCCCGACGCCGACGCATTCCCAGACGAGTTTCTTTTTCTCGGCATCGACGAGATCGATGTTGAAGGTGCCCTGCGTGTATTGCGAAACGTGGGTTTCCTGGGCGTAGCCGTAACCGTACCAGGGGTCGTAGAAGCCGCCGCGATAGCCGTAATAGCCGACGCCGTAACCGGTCATGGGCGCGGGCGAAGTCGTGACCTTGGTCTTGTCCTCGAGGATCGCGTTGAAGTTGATAAGGAGGTCGGGGTCGCTCTCGGACCTGCGGTAGCCCCGCGCCTGCATTTCCTTCTCGATCGCGGCTTCGACGTACTGCGAGAACAGGTCCTGGTAGTTGCTGCCGCCGGGACCGGCATCGTCGTAGAAGTCGTAGGTTTCATACTCGGCGAAATTTGCGCTTCGATCGTAGTCCGAGCGCAGGTCCGGTCCCGATGCGCAGCCTGCAGCGAGCGATACGACGGCGGGCAAGGACAGGGCCTTGAGGGTTCTGGATGTGCGTTGCACGGAGTCTCTCCTGAATGATGCGCCTAAAAAACGAACAGCGCCTATATGATGCGATTTCTTCGTTCGCCGGCGATGAACGACCGGGTGTTGGCCGCCAGCTCATTGATTGCATTCTGTCTTGCCTGGTCACTGGCCCAGGCAATGTGCGGCGTCACGACCAGATTGTCACCAGTGTAATCGAGCAGCGGGTCGCCGTCGACAGGCGGTTCGGCGGGCAACACATCAACAGCGGCGCCGGCGATCTGTTTACTTTCAAGTGCTTGCACGAGTGCCTGCGAATCCACGAGACCGCCGCGCGCGGTGTTGACGAACAGGGCGGACGCCTTCATCCGGGCGAACTGCGGCGCGGAAAACAGCTTGTGCGTATCGTCGTTCAGCGGGCAGTGCAGCGAAATGACGTCTGCCTGTGCAAGCATCTCGTCGAAGCTTGTCCGGCCCGCCGGCACGGTCGCCGTGCCGCGGCGCGCAGCGATGAGAACCTGCATGCCAAAGGCCTCCCCCATCCTTGCGACGCCCTTGCCGAGGTCACCGTAGCCGACGATTCCCAGGGTCTTGCCGACAAGCTCCGTGATCGGGTGATCGAGCAGGAACGGCATCTCGGACTGCTGCCAGCGGCCGGCAGCGACTGACCTACGGTAGGCAGCGAGGCGATGCGTCAGCAACAACAGCACACCGAAAACGTGCTCGACGACGGAATGCGTGCAATAAGCACGAATGTTCGCAACGGCGATGCCATGCCGGGCCGCGGCGTCGAGGTCGACGTTGTCGCAACCCGTGGCCGTCAGCCCGATAAACCGGAGTTTTGGCGCCCCTGCCAGCAGGTCCCTTCGCAACTGCATCTTGTTGGTGAACACGAAATCGGCGTCGGCTATACGCGCCGGGAGCTCAGGTCCGGGGATGACGTCGAAGACCTGCAGTTCGTCGACGGTCGCCTCGAGCGGACCGAGATCGAGATCCGGGCCCATCGTCGCAAAGTCCAGAAATACGGCTTTCATCGGCTGGCGGGTTACGCTCGGGGCGTCGGCGGGTGACAATCGAGGGACGATGGCCGAAGATTTCTGGAAACGCAAATCCCTGGCGGAGATGGATTCGACCGAATGGGAGTCGCTGTGCGACGGATGCGGCCTCTGCTGCATGCACAAGGTCGAGGACGAAGACACGGGACAGGTGTTCTATACGAACCTCGCCTGCCGGCTGCTCGATACGGAGACCTGCCGCTGCTTGAACTACGGCCAGCGCGCGAAACTCGTGTCCGACTGCCTGCGGCTCTCCGCCGACTCGACCGAGGCCTTCGAATGGCTGCCGGCGAGCTGCGCTTATCGGCTGCTCTCGCGGGGCGAGCATCTACCGGCGTGGCACCCGCTCGTTACCGGTGATCCGGAATCGGTACACGACGCCGGCATTTCCGTGCGCGGCAGGGTCGTGTCGGAACGCGATACCAGCGAGTGGACGGTGCTCTGGACGGTGCACGACGAGGCGGAAGCGACGTGACCGACTACCCGAGTATCCCGCTGGCCCACAAAGAGTATCCCCTGGAGGAAATGCGCCGGCGACTGCGCGGATTCTACGAGAACCTCGAGAGGCGGCGCAGCGTTCGCGAGTTCTCTGACAGGCCGGTGCCGCGTGACATCATCGAGACCGCGCTCAGGGTCGCCGGCACGGCACCGAGCGGTGCAAACCTGCAGCCCTGGCACTTCGTGGCGGTCAGCGGCGCCGGGACGCGCCGACGTATCCGGCTGGCGGCCGAGGTCGAGGAACGCGAATTTTACGCGCACCGCGCCTCGAAGGAGTGGCTCGACGCGCTGCGGCCGCTCGGCACGGATTCGGACAAGCCCTTTCTCGAGACCGCACCGTACCTTATCGCCGTGTTCATGCAGAAGTATGGGCGGCTGGACGACGGCCGCAAGCTGAAGCACTACTACCCGGCGGAATCGACCGGGCTCGCGACCGGCATTCTCATCGCCGCCCTGCACGAAGCCGGTCTCGCAACGCTGACGCATACGCCGAGCCCGATGAAATTCCTGAACGGGATCCTCGGCCGGCCTGCGAGCGAGCGACCTTTCCTGCTCCTGGTGACGGGCTACCCAGCGGCGGGCGCGCGCGTGCCGGACATCGGGAGAAAGCCGCTCGAGGCATACACGAGTTTCGTCGAGGACTAGTAGAGGACTGGTCGAGGACCCGGCCCTATCCCGTATTCTGGAGGCCCTGGGCGATGCCGTTGACGCTCGCGAGGAGTGCATGAAAGAGTGCGCTGTTGGCGTAGTCCGATTCGCGCCAGCGCCGGAGCAGGTCGACCTGCATCAGGCTCATCGGGTCCACGTACGGGTTTCTGAGCATGATCGCGCGTTGCAGCGTGCGGTCGCCTTCCAGCAATTCGCCATGCTGGGAGTACTCGAGAATCAGCCTGCGTGTCCGTTCGAACTCGCCCTCGATTCGCGGGAAAAACTGCGGGTGCAGCTCGCCTGCGAGTTCCGAGTAAATCTTCGCGATGCCCATGTCGGCCTTGGCGAGCACCATCTCGACGTCTGCCGTCAGCGCACGCAGGAAATACCACTCCTGGAACATAGTGCGAAACGCCGCGTCGTCGAACTGCCGGCTCGCCGCTTCTAGGCCGGTGCCGAAGCCGAACCAGCCCGGCAGCACAAAGCGCGCCTGTGTCCACGAAAAAACCCAAGGTATTGCCCTGAGGTCTCGGATACCCGCATTCGCCCGCCGGGAGGAAGGCCGGGAGCCGATTCGCATGCGTTCAATGACGTCAATCGGGGTCGCTGCACGGAAATAGGCGGTGAAGTCCGGGTCGTTGTAGACCAGGTCGCGATAGGCTTTCCGGCTTTCCCGCGCGATGACATCCATCATCTCGTGCCACTCGGGCTGGTCGTTGCCGCGGTGTCTCGGGATTGCGGTCGCAAGCGCGACCGAGCCCGTGACCTGCTCGAGCGTGCGCAGCGCGATGCCGCGCAGCCCGTATTTTTCGTTGATGATTTCGCCCTGCTCGGTGACTCGCAGGCGCCCGTTGACCGTGCCGGGCGGTGCGCCGAGCACCGCAACATGGGTCTTGCTGCCGCCCCGGCTGATCGTGCCGCCGCGGCCGTGGAAAAGTGTTAGCTCGACCCCCTGTTGCTCTACGGTGGCGACCAGCGTTTCCTGCGCAACCTGAAGGGCCCAGCGCGCCGAGGCGAGGCCGCCGTCTTTGTTGCTGTCGGAGTAGCCGATCATCACGGTCTGCCGTTTTCCCCGTGTTTCGAGATGCCGGCGATAGAGCGCGGTGGACAACAGCTGCTCGAGAATTTCAGGGCCCTTTTCGAGGTCGTCGACGGTTTCGAGCAGAGGGGCCACGTCAATCGGTACTTCGCCGCCGCGGTGATGCAGTTCGCCCCAGTGCGCGAGCAATAACACAGAGAGGATGTCATCAGCGCCCTGCGTCATGCTGACGATGAAGGGCCCGATCGCTTCCTTGCCGTATTTTCGCTGGCAGAAAGCTATCGCCTGGAAAGCGGCAATGGTCTTGCGCGCCTGTGTCGACTGGTTGAGCGAAGGGCTCTCGCGGCTCTCGATCGCCTCGATGATGCGGGCCAAACGCTGTTCGACCGACCAGTTTTCCCAGTCCTCGAGCCCGAGGCATTCGCCGACGACCTGGCGGTGCACGAGCGCATCCTGCCGCACGTCGAGCGTCACGAGGTGAAAGCCGAACGTGTCCACGCGGCGCAGCAGCCGGTTCACCGTGAACAGGCCGGCATGCCTCCCCTTGTTGTCGCGCAGGCTGTCTGCGACCAGGGTGAGGTCGTCGCGGAACTGGCCTACCGACTCGTAGGGAAACACGTCGTCATCGTAAGTCGATTGCAGGCGCTGCTGCACCAGGCGCAGGAAAACCCGGTACGGCATGTCCCGGTGGCGCGCCGGCACCGAGTGATAGGCCTGCTGGAACACGCCGCGGTATTCCTCGATCTTCTCGAGCAGTTCCGTCTTCACGACGACGCGCTCGAGTGACTGGCTGAGCTTCGTCGCCAGCACACCGCATTCGTTGTAATAGAGATCGAGAACCAGCGAGCGCTGCCGCGTCAGCGTTTCGCGAATTGTCTTCGCATTGACGTTCGGGTTGCCGTCCATGTCGCCACCCACCCACGAGCCGAATCGGACGATGGTCTTCACGTCGAAGCCGAAGTCCGTGTCGCCGTAGATGCGCTCGAGCGCCGTCTCCATGTCTTCGTAGAACGGCGGAATCGCGCGATAGAGAACGTCCGTAAGAAAGAACAGGACGTGCTCGAGTTCGTCGGCAACCGTCATTTGCTCCGATGGATGTTCGTCGGTCTGCCAGCCGGTCGTAATCAGGAGGCGGATATTCGCAAGTGCTGCCTTTTCTTCCTGCGGAGTCCGGGTCGGGTTCAGGAGATCGACCAGTTGTTTCACGATGTTCTGTTCCTTGCGCAACATCGTGCGGCGGGTCGGCTCCGTCGGATGCGCCGTGAATACCGGCTCGATCAACATCGAATCGAGCAGCGCCTGTACGTCGGCCGCCGACAGGCCCGCCGCTTTCAGCTTGATGAGGCTGTCCTCCAGGCCGCCAGGCTGGTAGTGCCCGACTTCGCGGAGGTAATCGCGGCGGCGCCGGATGCGATGCACCTTTTCAGCCGTGTTGACGATCTGGAAGTAGGTGGAGAAACCGCGGATCACCGACAGTGCGAACCTCGCGTCGAGATCTTGGACGAGGGCAGCGAGCTCTTCGCCCGGCCTTTCATTTTCCTCGCGGCGGCGGATCGAGCGAAGGCGCGCATTCTCTACGAAGTCGAACAGCTCCTGGCCGCCCTGCTCCACGAGCAGCTCGCCGATCATGGCGCCAAGCGTTCGCACGTCATCGCGCAACGCCTGGTCCTTGTCCTCGAATGTTATGTCCTGGCGGCGCAATCGTGTCTTCAGTCGGGTCGGTGGGGGTAAAAAAGCGTCGCGACAATAGCAAAATCACGGCGGCGATCACAGTTACAGGCCGAACAGCTCGCAGTCTCGTCGGCGACAATGGTGTCTGCTGCGTTTTCTGTGTCCAGGGACGGATGCCATGCCGGAACCACAACGCGTTGAAAACGCGAGGGTACTTGATTACTGTAAACTCTCTCCGCAATCCGGCGGCGTTGCAATCGCAATATCAGTTCCGGATGTAATCAACGGTACGCTTGCGCGCTCGCGCTCGGTCGACCAGCTCTGGGATCTCCTCAATCGGGGTATATCCGTGGCCATCCGGCCAAGCGGGCTTACGACCGGAGACGCGGGCGAGCTCGGCGAATTCTGCAGCTCACTGGGCGAGGGTATCCGAGGTGCCGGCATCGCCGGCGCGGTGCTCGAATTCACGATAGACGCGGCGGAGGTGGCCCCGGACGCCGCGATGTTTTACGCGCGGCGCCACCTGGGCGCCGGTACGGTGAACATCCTGGTCGACCGGGAGGCGTTCACACGCTGGCGTAGCTGGTTTTGGCGCACCCGCATCGATCCCCACCGGCGCATCGCATTCTGGCCTCTCGTGCAGAGTGCCTGTCCCTTGCTCGCGACCGAGGCAGCCGGCGATGTCCTGCCGGCCTCCGCATTGCAGGTGCCGGCCCAGACAGCGTGGGTACTCGCCACGCTGTCGCTCGATCGCTATGCCACACCGACCGGCGACGTAGATGTCGATGGGCTCGAGATGCACCTGCAGGCGGTACTCGCGACGGCGGAGCAGGCCCACGACAGCGCCCGGTGGCCGACGCCGGGAATGCAACAGGACGCGTGGCTCAACCGCCGCGTTGCGATTCGCCTCGACGGCATCGGCGACCTCGTCGCCGCGCTCGGGCTCGAGCCATGCAGCCACCGGACCCTGGACCGGCTCGATCGTTTGCTGGCGCATTGCCGCTCCGTGGTCCTGCGGCACTCCCGTGAGCTTGCCGCGACGAGCGAGACCCTGCCGGCGATCACCGCGTGCAGTCCGTCCCGCATCGGCGGAATCGCGTGGGAACAATGCTGGATGCAGGCCGTACGGCAGTCGGCTACACGGCACCGGAATCTCATCGCGCTTTCGCCGTACGCCCTCTTTCCCAGGACTGCGCCCGATTTTCGCTATGCGAACCTGCTCCCCCTGCTGGTGCATGCCGATGCCTGCGCGATTGACGGTTCGCCAGCATTCCGCAACTGGAACATCGACAGATTCACCGCATTCCATACACGCCTCGGCGCCATTCTTGCCCGCTTGTGCACCGGCTACGTCGTTGCGGAGCAGCGCTGAAAAGGATAGGGTCTACCCTCGCGACGGGGAGAGAGGCCCTTTTTGAACCAGGTAGCCCTGGACGCTCACGGCGTCGCTGTACTGTGTTTGACGGTCGTGGCGTTGTTCATGTTCACGCGCGACCGTATTCCGCTCGAATCCTCCTCGCTGACTATCCTCATACTCCTGGTCGCAGGCTTCACACTGTTTCCCTACGAGCCTGACGGCGGCGCGACGGTATCCGCCTCCGACTTCTTCGCAGGCTTCGGCAACGAGGCGCTCATAGCCATTTGTGCCCTGATGATGGTTGGGAAGGCACTCGAGACCACCGGCGCTTTGCAGCCCCTCGCACATATCGTCAGCAGAGCATGGTCAACACGCCCCGTACTTGCCTTGCTGACCACGCTGGTGGCTGCCGCGTTTCTTAGCGCGTTCATGAACAACACGCCTATCGTGGTGCTCCTGATGCCGATACTGGTGGGCGCATCGCTGCGTGCGCGCTTTCCGGTGTCCGGCGTGCTCATGCCCATGGGGCTCGCTACGATCATCGGTGGCATGTCGACGACCATCGGTACTTCGACGAACCTGCTGGTCGTTGGCATTTCCGAAGATCTCGGCCTGCACGAATTCGGGATGTTCGAGTGGGTCATCCCGGTTGCGCTGGTCGGCGGCGTCGCGATCCTGTTTCTCTGGCTGGTCGCGCCGCGGATGTTGCCTGACCGGACACCGCCGCTTGCGGATACGTCGCCGCGCATATTCAGCGGACAGCTCAACATCAAGGAAGGCGGATTCGCCGATGGCGCCAGCTTGTCCGAAGTGCTCGCCAAGGCGGAAGGCAACATGCGCGTCGACAAGATCCAGCGCAGCGAATCCCTGTTCCTCGCAAAACTGCCGTCAGTCGTGTTGCAGCCCGGCGACCGCCTGTTCGTCAAGGACACGCCGGAAAACCTCAAGTTCTACGAGCAAATTTTGGGCGCCACCCTGTTCAACGTGTCGGACGACGAACACCCGGTCGACGAGCAGACACCATTGCGCGCGGAAGGTCAGCAGCTTGCTGAGATCGTGATCACGCGCGACTCGCCGTTACACCTGCGCAGCCTGGCTGCGGCGCGTTTCACCGCGAACTACGGACTGATGCCGCTGGCGGTGCACCGTGCACGCGCGCCGAGCTCCCAGGTTACGGGCGACCTGAACCAGATTCGCCTGCGCGCCGGCGACGTGCTGTTGGTGCAGGGCACGAGCGATGCGCTGTCGAGCCTGAGGGATTCCGGCTCGGTCCTCGTGCTCGACGGCACCACGGACCTGCCGCATACGCATCGTGCAAAACGCGCGCTCGCCATCATGGGCCTGGTCGTGTTCGCCGCCGCCGTCGGGCTCATGCCGATCTCGGTCAGTGCGGTGATCGGTCTCGGCCTCATGATCGCTACCGGCTGCCTCAACTGGCGCGATGCTGCAAGCGCGCTGTCGATTCCTGTCATCATGATCATCGTCACGAGCCTTGCTCTCGGCAAGGCACTCATGGGCACGGGCACTGCAACATACCTTGCGCACGCCTTCGTGGAGGCCACGACCGTTCTCCCGCCGCCGATGATCCTGAGCGCTTTCATGCTCCTCATGACGATCATGACGAACATCGTGTCGAACAACGCCGCCGCCGTCATCGGCACGCCTATCGCCATTGGCGTCGCCCAGCAACTCGGCGCGCCTGTGGAGCCCTTCATACTCGCGGTGTTGTTTGGTGCGAACATGAGCTTCGCAACCCCCTTCGGTTACCAGACGAACCTGCTGATCCTGAGTGCCGGCGGCTACAAGTTCTCTGATTTCATGCGAGTCGGTATACCGCTGACATTCATCATGTGGATCGGCTTTTCCTTGTTGCTGCCGATGATCTATGACCTCGAGTAACAAGTGTTGCCGATGCAACGCTTGACGGGCGATGCGGCGATGGTGATACTCGCCGCCATGAACATTCGCAAGGCAATGACATGGTGGCGGGCGACCCGAAAGGAGTGGGTGGCCGGCTAAGCCTCGCCTGAGCGAAACAAAACCTCGAGCCCATCTCCGCACACGCAGAGATGGGCTTTTTTTCGTGTAGGAGCGGCCCATGGCCGCGAATCACACAGTGTTGTAGGAGCGGCCCATGGCCGCGAATCGAATGCAGACAAATATAAGCGACTCAAAAGCGGCCCAATTGCGAGAACGGATAAATCAATGCAGGCACCGTTCGACATAGCTGCCGATCTCGACACGCCGGTATCCGCGTTCCTGAAACTCGGACCGCTGTCGCCGCGGTTCCTGCTCGAGTCCGTCGAGGGCGGGGAGCGGCTTGCGCGGTATTCCTTTCTCGGCTTCGGCGACGCGCTCGAAGTGCGGATGGACGCCGCCGGACTGGCCGTCAATGGCGATCTGCGGAAAAGGCCCGTGACGCAGGCCCAATACCTCGATGCACTGCGCGGCATTCTCGCGGCGGCGCCGCGACCGGTGCCGGAGGTCGACGGCCTGCCCTTCACCGGTGGCCTCGTCGGCGTGTCGGGTTACGACGTCGTGCGCCTCTTCGAGCACCTGCCGCGATCGACCGCGC
>JBGTLY010000243.1:0-4254 GCA_041743865.1 Woeseiaceae bacterium | reverse complement strand
GGCCGTCGGCAGCGACGACGAGGTGGCGCAATGGTTGGGGCCGGAAACGCGGCTCGTCGAGGCGCGGGGCGCGATGCTCATGCCCGGCTTCATCGATACGCATGTGCATTTCGCAGTGGGCGGATCCAGCCTTGCGTCGGTGCAGCTGCGTGACGCGAAAACGACGGACGTGTTCGTGCAGCGCATCGCGGACTATGCGGACGGTATCGGCCCGGGCGAATGGATCCTGGACGGCACCTGGGACCACGAGAACTGGGGCGGCGAACTGCCGACGCGGGAATGGATCGATGCGGTGACGCCGGACAACCCGGTGTGGATTTATCGCCTCGACGGGCACATGGCGCTCGCGAACTCGCTGGCCCTCGAACATGCCGGCGTCGGCGCCGATACACCGGATATCGAGGGCGGCGAAATCGTCCGCGATGCCGACGGACGCCCGACCGGTGTTCTGAAGGACAATGCAATGGCGCTCGTCGGTTCGGTAATCCCCGCACCGGGGGAGGAGCAGCTTGAGCGCCGGATACGCGCCGCCATGGACTACGTGGCCTCCCACGGTGTCACGACGGTACACGACATGGGGGACGACTTCGTGAGCGTGGCGGCCTACCGGCGGCTGCAGAAATCCGGCGAGCTCAAGACCCGCATCTATTCCGTCGTCCCCTTGTCCGAGTGGGAGACCCTGCGCGACGAGGTCGCGGCGAACGGGCGCGGCGACGAGTGGCTAAGGGTCGGCGGGTTAAAGGGTTTCATGGACGGCTCGCTCGGCTCGCATACCGCCGCTTTCTTCGAGCCCTTCACCGACGCACCGGACGACCGGGGCCTTTTGATCAACGATCCGAATGACATGCGTGAATGGATAACCGGCGCCGACAAAGCCGGGCTGCACGTCATGGTTCACGCGATCGGCGACCGGGCGATTGCCGAGCTCCTCGACATCTACCTCGATGTCGCCGAGGCGCACGGCGATAAAGACCGGCGCTTCCGCATCGAGCACGCACAGCACATCCGACCTTCCGACATTGCCCGCTTCGCAATCCAGGACGTAGTGGCGAGCATGCAGCCCTACCACGCGATCGACGACGGCCGCTGGGCGGACAGGGTCATCGGCACGGAACGCAGCCAGACGACATATGCCTTCCGCTCTCTCCTCGACGCGGGCGCGCATGTCGCTTTCGGTAGCGACTGGTTCGTCGCGCCCGCGGTACCGCTCGAGGGCATCTACGCTGCCGTTACCCGCCGCACGCTGGACGGCGCGCATCCGGACGGCTGGGTACCGGAACAACGTATATCGGTGGAACAAGCGCTGGCGGCCTACACGCGCGAAGGCGCCTACGCGTCCTTCGAGGAGGATGACAAAGGCATGCTGCGAACCGGCCTCCTGGCCGATATGGTCCTCATCGACCGCGACCTCACGGCTGTCCCGGCCGAGACCCTGCGGGAGGCGAAGATCCTGATGACGGTCGTCGGCGGACGGGTGGTCTTCGACGCGGAGGACCGCCCCGGCCGGTAAAGAAACCCGCAAAAACCGTAGGAGCGCCCATGGGCGCGAATGCGGCCGCGGTTGAATCGCGCCCATGGAGCGCTCCTACCCCCATCGCGCGCATGGCGCGCTCCTACCCCCATCGCGCGCATGGCGCGCTCCTACAGCCATCGCGCCCGTGGGGCGTTCCTACTGGCGCAGCCCCCGCCCGGTAACGCTATAATGCGCGACTTTTTGGCGCCACCCTGGTACCCCCCGTGTTCCCCACCGACAAATTTCGTAACGTTGCGATCTTCGCGCACGTCGTTCTCGGCAAGACGACGCTCGTCGACAAGCTCCTCCGGCACTCCGGAACGCTGGACGCCCGCGGCATCGTGCCGGACCGCGTTATGGATTCGAACGACCTCGAACGCGAGCGCGGGATCACGATTCTTGCAAAGAATACGGCCATCAGCTGGCAGGACTGGCGCATCAATATCGTCGACACACCGGGGCATGCCGATTTCGGCGGCGAGGTCGAACGCGTCCTGTCGATGGTCGATGGCGTACTGTTGCTCGTCGATGCCGTCGACGGGCCCATGCCGCAGACCCGCTTCGTCACGCAGAAAGCGTTCGCGCAGGGCTTCACGCCACTCGTGGTGATCAACAAGATCGATCGCGATGGTGCGCGGCCGCATTGGGTACTCGACCAGACCTTCGAACTGTTCGATCGCCTTGGCGCGAGCGACAAACAGCTCGACTTCCCGGTCATCTACGCTTCTGCCCTGCACGGTTACGCCGGTACCGATGCCGGCGTGCGCAGCGGCGACGTGTTGCCCCTGCTCGAATCGATCACGAAGCATGTGCCGCCCCCGGCGGTAAACCCCGAAGGGCCGCTGCAGCTGCAGGTCTCGAGCCTCGACTACAATGCGTACGTCGGCGTGCTCGGCATTGGCCGGATCAGCCGCGGCACGGCGCGCGCGAATGCAGGCATCAGCCTGGTGCGCCGCGACGGTTCGGTAAAGAGTGCACGTCTGATGCACCTTTACGGCTTCCACGGTCTCGAGCGCATCGAGATTGACGAGGCTGGTGCGGGTGACATCGTCGTATTTTCCGGTATCGACGACCTGCAGATCTCGGACACACTTTGCGAGCGAGACAAACCGGAGGGCCTGCCGCCGCTCCAGGTGGACGAACCGACGATCAGCATGACGTTCCAGGTCAACAAGTCGCCGTTTGCCGGGCGGGAGGGCAAGTTCCTCACGTCGCGCCAGATCGAGGGACGGCTCGCACAGGAGCTCAAGCATAACGTCGCCTTGCGCGTGGATCCGACCTCGGATCCGGACAAGTTCCGCGTCTCCGGCCGCGGCGAGCTGCACCTGTCCGTCCTGATCGAGACGATGCGCCGCGAGGGCTTCGAACTCGCCGTGTCACGCCCGGCGGTAATCGAACGCGAATTCGACGGCGTGTTGTGCGAGCCCTGGGAACTCGTGACGGTGGACTTCGCCGAGGAGCACCAGGGCGGCGTGATGACGCGCATTGCCGAGCGCAAGGGCGAACTCCTCAACATGACGCCGGATGGCCGCGGGCGCATGCGTCTCGAGTACCGGATCCCGGCTCGCGGACTGATCGGTTTCCGGACGGACTACCTGACCACGACTTCCGGCACGGGTCTCCTTTATCACATCTTCGAGAAGTACGCCCCACGGGTGACCGGAGACATCGGCCAGCGGCACAACGGCGTGCTGGTATCGACCGTGCAGGGCAAGGCACTCGCCTATGCGCTGTTCAACCTGCAGGAGCGCGGCCACCTGTTCATCGGGCACGGCGCGGAAGTGTACGAAGGCATGATCGTCGGCATCCATAGCCGCGACAACGACCTGCCGGTGAACCCGACAAAGGGGAAGCAGCTCACGAATATCCGGGCGGCCGGCAACGACGAGAACATCCAGCTCGTGACACCCCTGAAGTTGTCGCTGGAAGCTGCCCTGGAATTCATTGACGACGACGAGCTGGTCGAGATCACGCCGAAAAGCCTGAGGGTCCGGAAGAAACTGCTTAGCGAAGGCGAGCGACGGCGCGACAACCGCACGCGCACGAAAGAAACGGCGCTGTAGGAGCGGCCCATGGCCGCGATCCGGTGGCGACCCATCGCGCGCATGGCGCGCTCCTACACTCCCAACCCTGATTCTGGAACAATCCGGGCTGGCTCCGGAGGTTTCCATGACCCACCCTGAAAAGCACCGGTCAAACCGTATCGGCTGGTTGCGGGCCTCGGTCCTCGGCGCGAACGACGGCATCGTATCGACAGCGAGCCTCGTCATCGGATTCGCGGCCGCGGAAGCCTCTCAGGAGACGCTACTCCTCGCGGGCGTTGCCGGCCTCGTTGCCGGCGCGATGTCGATGGCGGCCGGGGAGTTCGTTTCCGTCAGCTCACAGTCCGACACAGAGAAGGCCGACCTCAGGATCGAGAAGCGGGCACTCGAGGACGACTACGAGGATGAGCGCCGGGAGCTCGCGATCATCTACCAAGACCGGGGCCTCGAGCCTGCGCTGGCTTTCGAGGTGGCGAAGCAGCTCATGGACCATGATGCGCTGGCGGCCCACGCCCGCGACGAGATCGGCATCTCGGAAGTGGTGCGTGCCCGTCCGATGCAAGCGGCCTGGTCGTCGGCGCTGGCCTTCAGCCTTGGCGCGTCTCTCCCCTTGCTCAGCGTGCTCTTGTCGCCGCCGTCGCAAACGATCCCTGTCGTTGCCGGTTCCTCGTTGGCCGCGCTCGCCCTGCTGGGCACGGT
>JBGTLY010000242.1:0-2918 GCA_041743865.1 Woeseiaceae bacterium | reverse complement strand
ACACGTTCTTCGCCAGGTCAATGCCAACAGTCGTAATCTTCATGGTGGACGCCCCTCTCGGTCAGTGGTTGACGACACTTCCACTTTGGCACGTAGATGCCGTTACGGGTGGGGGCGTCCATCCCATTGCAATTGGCCGATATCTGGCGAGATACTTACGACCGACAGTGTGATCGTGTGTCAGCTTTCGGGCGGATGCTTGCAGTCCTCGGCAGTGCGAGGACGTTTCGCCGCACCCCTTATCGCACTTCGTCAACCTTAGTCGGCCGTACAGCAAACTGCCCGCGCCGTTCGCTGGTCATTCCGCGCGAGCTTGGTGAATAACCGCGTAGGCCTCGTTGACCCGACGCGCCTCTGCTTGCACAGCAGCGCGCCTGTCAGCGGCGATCAACGCGAGTCGCTGCGGATGGGCCAGTTGCACGATGCGTCGGCGAGCGGACTCAACGGCGTCCCAAGAGGCGCTCGGTGACACGCCCAGCAGTTTGTACGCCTCAACCGCGCTCATACTTGGAGCTGGCGGCGCCATCTTCTGCCGAAGCGATGATGGTGACGAGTTTGGGATATCAGGCTCCGTAGAGACCGGCACGCGTAGCTTCCACTCGGTCGACGCGGGCACGTGCGTGCCGCTCTGCGAATTCCCCGTCAGCAGATCGCCTTGGGTGGGTGCGACAGGAGTCGAAGCGGAGGCTGGCCGCGACGCCCGCTCTCGCTCGGCTTGAACTCTCAAGAGCAGCGCTCGTGCGCGTGACACTTGCCGGAAGTGCAATTCGGACTCCAGCTGCTCCAATACCTTCTCATCATTTCCGCTCGCTCGGAATAATTCTTCAAGCTGTTCGATTCGACGCGGCATTAGTGGCCGATTCATGCTCAGGCGGCCTCTTGCTGAACTTCGACACCCATTGGGTCCACATCCTTGTGGTGCACCCAGACGGTGTTGTCGATCGATTCCGCGCCGAGCGGCTCGATGCCGAGTTCCTGCAACGTCCGCTCCAGATCCGCAATGACAGCCTGCCGACGGCGCACAAAGCTCGAGGCGAAGCAACGCCAGAACGTCCAGCCAGCGCGCTGGAGGACGCGCTGCCGCGCCATGTCGTCCTGCCATTGGCCCGGACCATGGAACTGGTCGCCGTCACACTCGATCGCTAGACGTCGTCCCTCACTCCCCTCGACGACGAAGTCGATGCGAAAGCCACCGCACTTCACCTGCGGCTCAACTCGGAAGCCGCGCTTGACGAGTTCATCGAACATTTCCAGTTCGAAACCCGACTCGCAGCGCTCGCGCAGCACTTTAATCTTGCGAGCGTCCTGCACGAAGGGTTGCTTGAAGTGACTGATGACCCGGCTGTTCAGCGAGTCTTCGCGGAACTCCGTCTCGCTCACCGAACGGAAGAGATACATGCGATCGCGCGCGCGCGACAGCGCCACGTTGAAGCGCTGATGCATGTCGGCCCGGCTGGCCGCAGCCCGGCCGCCCGGCGCGACGACCATGGACACCAACATGATGTCGCGTTCGCTGCCCTGAAACACCGGCGGCGGACCGACCGTGATCTTTCGGGCGACGACATCGACGGGGGAAATGCGCTCGCTGACTAACTTGTGGAGACGGGCCGCCTGCTCGGTTCCGAGCAATGTGACGACGCCAATCGTGCGTCCATCAAATTGCGGATCCTTGAGGATGTCCTCGATCTCTTCGACGATTGCGATGGCCTCCGGCTCGTTGACGTCGCCCTGCCGGAAGCCGCCTTTCACGAACACGTCGACCAGAGGGGGATCCAGACGTTCGTTCGCTTTCGGCAGGCGCAACGGGCGAATATCATTCTCGTAAAACTCGCGGTTCGAGAACTCGATGATGGCCGGCACGCAGCGGAAGTGTTCCTTGAGCATGACTGAGTTACCGGCGAATACAACGCGGGCGAGGTCGTAGATCGACTTGTCAGGTGTCATTTGAGAACCGTGCGGCTGCTTTGCGAGGAACCGGTTGATCAGTTCCGTTATCCTCGTTTCGGCCATCCCTACGGCGGATGGCGACACCTGCTTGTGATCACCGACGACGAGCATCTTCGTTCCGCGCAGCAGGGCGGGCAGTGCCCAGATGTCCGATTGAGATGCCTCGTCGATGATCACTAGGTCGAACAGTCCCACTTCAGGCGGAATCGTCTCGGACACTCGCCACTGCGGCAGCACCCAACAGGGCACGGCCTGGTAGGCGTCACGCATCGCCTCGCGAGCGTCCCGGCGATGCCGCACGGCACGCACACCGGTTCCCGCACCCATCGCCTGCACCGCGTTCAGGTAGCGCTGCAGCGCCTGACGCACGCTGTCAGGCGAGTTGTTGAACACACCCAACCAGGTCTTTTCAGCAACTAGGTCCTGATACGTGCGTGCGAGGGCCGTGGTCAGCGTCTTGCGATCCTCAAACAACTTACGCAAAGCTTGATGTCCGTCGATCCGGTCCAGGAACATCGTCGCCTGGCGCCAGTTCCACGCCTCGAGCCAGCTCGCCGGCACAATCGCGTCGGCGTCGCGACCAGCCGGCTGCGTCCGCACCCGCTGCGCCCACTTCTTCGCACCCGCGACTTCAATCGCATCGGCGACGCGCGCGACGTCGTTCAACGCTGGGCGCAGGGAGTTCAGGCGCGCAAGTTCCGCCTGAAGCGCGAGCCACGTGGTGTGCAGTGATGCCTCATCGGCCGTCGCATTACCCAGCGACTCCGTCAGGTATGCGCGCAGCCTCTCGACGATCTCACTGTTGTGACCTTCGAGCTTGCGCAGCAACTCCTGCACTCGCTGCATCGCGTACCCGAGGCGACTCTTGTCCACATGAGCGGTAAGGCTGGTGAAGGCAAGGGCGATGAACTGCTCGCCCCCGTCCCACCTGCGGTCCGCGGTCTGCTTGCCGAGCGCTTCCTCACGCCGCG
>JBGTLY010000241.1:0-1855 GCA_041743865.1 Woeseiaceae bacterium | reverse complement strand
TCGCCTTCGCCGGCAACAAAGTCGCGCGTATTTTCGTTTCGATCTCCGCTGTCACGGCCGGGTTTGCTTTCAGGTACTCGCGCACGTTCTCCTTGCCCTGGCCGATTCGATCGCTGCCGTAGCTGTACCACGAGCCCGCCTTGTCGACGACACCGTGCGCAACGCCGAGATCGATGATTTCGCCTTCGCGGGAAATACCCTCGCCGTACAGGATCTCGAACTCCGCCTGCTTGAACGGCGGCGATACCTTGTTCTTGACGACCTTCACGCGGGTCTGGTTGCCGATCACTTCGTCGCCTTTCTTGATCGCGCCGATGCGGCGGATATCGAGGCGCACGGAAGCGTAGAACTTCAACGCGTTGCCGCCGGTCGTCGTCTCCGGACTGCCGAACATGACGCCGATCTTCATGCGGATCTGGTTGATGAAGATCACCATGGCGTTGGAGCGCTTGATGTTGCCGGTCAGCTTGCGTAACGCCTGCGACATCAGGCGGGCCTGCAGGCCCATGTGCGAGTCGCCCATCTCGCCCTCGATTTCCGCTTTGGGCGTCAGAGCCGCCACCGAGTCCACGACGATGACGTCGACCGCGCCGGAGCGCACCAGCATGTCGGTGATCTCGAGCGCCTGCTCGCCTGTATCCGGCTGCGACACCAGGAGCTCGTCGACGTTGACGCCGAGCTTTTCCGCGTAGGAAGGATCGAGTGCGTGTTCCGCGTCAACGAAAGCCGCGGTCCCGCCCTTCTTCTGCGCCTCGGCGATAACCTGCAGCGTCAGCGTCGTCTTGCCCGAAGATTCCGGCCCGTACACCTCGACCACCCGGCCTTTCGGCAGGCCGCCGATGCCGAGCGCCACGTCGAGCCCGATAGACCCGGTCGAAATCGATTCGATGTCGCGCGACGCGATGCCGTCGCCGAGCCGCATGACCGAGCCCTTGCCGAACTGCTTTTCGATCTGCCCGAGGGCCGCTGCGAGTGCTTTCTTGCGATTGTCATCCATCGTTGGTGTCCATCGTTGGTGTCGACAGCCTTGCGCTATCGTCGAGTTGAAAAGTCATGTGATTATATACAGTAATTGTGCGAGAGGGCTAGGGCCCCGTCAGCCTGAGAATTTTGGCGATTCGAGCAGAAACCGGTCAGGCACGCCCCTCGTGGAGCGACAGCGGCCGGTAACTTGCGCCACCCGGCTCCGGCGTGGACTCGAGCAGCTCGAAGCGGTCCCACTCGGTGTCGACAGGCTGGGCAAGGCGCTCCGCCTCGAAACTCCGGGCGCGCCGGGCAAAACTGATGTGCGGCCGGAAGCGCCGCTCGTCGGCCGGGATGCCGGCATCGGCCAGCACCACGGCGAGCGCGCCCACGAGCTGTTCGAGTTCCGCCGGGATGGCCTGCGCGAGCAGTACCGCGAGTTTCGGTCGCGGCCAGAATTCGACCCGGTCGAAGCGCAGCCGGAAGGGTTCGACGCGTACCGCACGGGCCGCGTCCATGAGAGACGGAATCCGCTCCTCCGGGAACGCACCGACGAACGCGAGCGTAGTGTGCCAGTTGCCGCGAAACACGGGGTTGCCTTCGATCTGGCGGGCGAAGGGACTGATGGCATTGCGGAGGCGGTCGCGCTGCCGGTCGTCCGGCCACAGCGCGAAGAACACCCGCTTGTTGCCCATCCGTCCCGCTACCCCTGGAGTCGGACCCGGATGCCCTGTATGGCGTGCACGACAGACAGGCGCCGGACGTCGTCGCGTTCGCCGTCGAAGCGTTGAAAATCGGTGGCCAGGATCACCTTGCCGTTATGCCTGAGCGCCCAGGCGAACCAGACCGTGCCGACGGGCTTGTCCACCGTGCCGCCGTCCGGCCCCGCGAT
>JBGTLY010000240.1:0-10368 GCA_041743865.1 Woeseiaceae bacterium | reverse complement strand
AGGTACGCGCGCGCCGCCGCACCGTAGGGCGCCAGTTCCGGGTTGGCGATCGCGACTTTTCCGGGCACACCATCCTCGAGTGCCGCGAGACAGGCACTGCCATCGGCCGCCGGCTTGCGGGACCAGGCCACGAGCCGGCCCTCCGCATAGGTCCGGCGGCTGCCGGCGACGACATGGCCTTCCGCTTCCAGCAACAGGGGCCGTTCGACGTCGGCGGCGAGAAATACGTCGTAGGGCGCACCATTGACGATCTGTGCGTACAGCTTGCCAGTCGAACCGGGAACCCATTGCAGCTCGTGCCCGGACGAGGCGTGGAATCGTTCACCCAGGATTTCGGCGACCGGCAGAAAATTGCTGGCAACGGCGACCCGTGCCGTATCCGCTTCGGCCGCCGCGGCGAAGCATGCTGCGGCGACGGCGACGAAGCGGCAATGGTTCATGGGTGACGCCCTGGGACAAACGGCCAGCCTGCACAAGCCTGCACGATAGCCGAGGGCGGCACCGGATCCAAGCCGCGCCCTGGCAGGTTGCGCCCTAGCCGCCGCGCGCGCGCGCTTTTGCCTTGCGCCGCCAGGCGTGCAACAGGGTCTCCGTATAGCCGTTCGGCTGCTCGCCGCCGCGAAACACGAGATCGCGCGCGGCCTGGAAGGCGAGACTACCGCCGAAGTCATCGCTCATGCTGCGGTAGCCGGGAAGGGTCGCATTCTGCGCATCGACGATCGCCGCCATGCGCCTGAGTGCCGTCTCGACCTGCGCCTCGTCCACGACCTGGTGCAGCAGCCAGTTGGCGATGTGCTGGCTCGAAATCCGCAAGGTGGCGCGATCCTCCATCAGCCCGACATTGTCGAGGTCGGGCACTTTCGAGCAGCCGATACCCTCGTCGATCCAGCGTACGACGTAGCCAAGGATGCCCTGCGCGTTATTGTCGAGCTCGGCCTGGATCGCATCGGCGGACAGTGCCGACGTATCGGCCAGCGGCGGGATGAGAATATCGTCGAGGCTGGCCAGCGTCCGGCTCGCCAGTTCCGCCTGCCGGGCCCGGACGTCGACGCGATGGTAATGCATCGCATGCAGGGTCGCAGCCGTCGGTGAGGGCACCCACGCGCAGCTCGCACCCGCGCGCGGATGAGCCCCTTTGCTGAGCATCATCTCGCGCATGGCGTCCGGCTTCGCCCACATGCCCTTGCCGATCTGGCCGCGCCCTGGCAGACCGCAGCGTATGCCGAGATCGACGTTCCAGTCCTCGTAGGCGCGAATCCAGGGCTCGGACTTGATCGCCTCTTTCGGCGGCACGGGACCCGCATGCATGCTCGTGTGGATTTCATCACCGGTGCGGTCGAGGAAGCCGGTGTTGATGAACACGAGCCGCGTCCTGACGGCGTGAATGCAGGCCGCGAGATTCACGGTCGTCCGGCGCTCCTCGTCCATGACGCCGACCTTGAGGCTGTTGTCCGGCAGGCCGAGCAGCTGTTCGACCCGCGCGAACAGGGTGTTCGTGAACATCGCTTCCGCCGCTCCGTGCATTTTCGGCTTGACGATGTATACGCTGCCGGAGCGGCTGTTGGGCAGCCGGCCCGGCCGGCCGCGATTGGCCATCGCGCACGCGGCCGTGACCAGGGCATCGAGCATGCCTTCGAACACG
Organism: Woeseiaceae bacterium; assembly: GCA_041743865.1. Classification (GTDB taxonomy): domain Bacteria; phylum Pseudomonadota; class Gammaproteobacteria; order Steroidobacterales; family Woeseiaceae; genus UBA1847. The sequence goes on along the minus strand of JBGTLY010000240.1, from coordinate 8,726 downwards.
GCCTCGCTTTTGCGGTCCAGGACGGCGTCTGTCGTCATGTGATGACCGACATTGCGCACGAGCATCAGGCTGCGGCCCGGCAAGCAGAACGCGGCGCCGTCGGGGGCAAGGAAGTGGCGGTCATCCGCGAGCCTGCGTGTCAAGCGGCGGCCGTTCTTGTCGAAGCTCGCTTCGAGCTCGCCCTGCATCAGGCCCAGCCAGTTTCGGTAGACCCTGACCTTGTCCTCCGCGTCGACCGCGGCCACCGAATCCTCGCAATCCTGGATCGTCGTAAGGGCAGATTCCAGGACGACATCGGCAAGATTGGCCCGTGCATGGCGACCGGTTGGATGCCGGGGATCGATATGGAGCTCGATGTGCAGCCCGTGGCGGCAAAAAAGCAGCACCAGGCGGTCGCCGTCGCGTGAGTACCCGGCGAATTGCCCGAAATCCGCGAGGGACACCTCACGATCGTCGGCGAGCAGCGCCACGGCACTGGCCGGGGCGGACGCCCCGACAGACCAGGCGACCACGTCGCGATGACTCGCACCCTTAAGCGGTACGGCCTCATCCAGGAAGTCCGCCGCGTACGCAACTACTGCGTCGCCGCGCCGCGCGTTGTACCCCTCGCCCCGCGCCTTGCCATCCGACTCGTCGATGACGTCCGTGCCGTACAAGGCGTCGTACAGGCTGCCCCAGCGCGCATTGCAGGCGTTGATTGCAAAGCGGGCATTGTCGACGGGTACGACCAGCTGCGGTCCGGCGATCCGGGCGATCTCGGAGTCGACACCGGTCGTTTCGAGCGTAAACGGAGCGCCCGGCTCTTCCAGGTAGCCGATCGAGCGCAGGAAGGTGAGGTAGTCGTCGTGGACCCACGGCGCGGGGTGCGCCCGGTGCCACTCATCGATCTGCGCCTGCAGTGCGTCACGGCGGGCGAGCAGTTCCCGATTGGCGGGCGTGAGTTCGCTGACGAGCGTGGCGAGGCCGGCCCAGAAAGGACCGGCCTCGCGGTCGATGGCCGGCAGTAGCTCGGACTCGACAAAGGCCGCGAAGACAGGATCGATACGGAGTCCGCTGTGCTCCACCCGCAAAAACTCACGCGACAAATTGTTCCTCCTCAGTGCTGCCTTGCATCGCGGTCGTGGACGAAAGTCCCGCCATGATCGTGTTTTGCACGGCATCGAAGTATCCCGCACCGACGAAAGACTGGTGACGGGTCGCACGGAAGCCGTGTTGCTCATCCAGGAACTCGCCTTGCTGCAATTGCGAATACGCGTACATCCCATCCTCCTTGTACGCACGGCTCAACTTGAACATGCTCGAGTTGAGCGCGTGCCAGCCCGCAAGCGTTATGAACTGGAACCTGTAGCCCAGGCGCCCGAGTTCTTCCCGGAACTTCCGCATTGTCGCGTCATCGAGATTTGCTTTCCAGTTGAATGATGGCGAGCAGTTGTAGGCCAGCAGCTTGTTGGGGAATTGCGCATGAATCGCTTTTGCGAATCGCTCTGCCTGCTCGAGGTCGGGGCGCGACGTCTCACACCACAGCAAGTCCGCAAAAGGCGCGTACGCGAGGCCGCGAGCGATTGCCTGGTCGAGGCCGGCGATCGTGCGATAGTAGCCCTCACTGGTGCGCTCCCCGGTAATGAAGGAATGGTCGCGCTCATCGATATCCGACGTGATGAGGTTGGCCGCATCGGCGTCCGTGCGCGCGATGAGGACCGTCGGCACGCCTGCCACATCCGCCGCCAGGCGGGCGGCTGTCAGTTTGGCGATCGCTTCCTGTGTCGGCACCAGGACCTTGCCACCCATGTGGCCGCACTTTTTCGCGGACGAAAGCTGGTCCTCGAAATGCACGCCCGCGGCTCCCGCCCGAATCATGCTTTTCATCAGCTCGAATGCGTTCAGGTTGCCGCCGAAGCCGGCTTCGGCGTCGGCGATGATGGGCGGGAACCAGTCGATGCAATGATTGTTGTCGAGGGCATGAATCTCATCGGTGCGGATGAACGCATTGTTGATGCGTTCCACCATCTTCGGCACGGAATCCGCCGGGTAGAGACTCTGGTCCGGGTACATTTCGCCTGCGGAGTTGCCGTCGCCGGCGACCTGCCAGCCGGAGCAGTAGATTGCCCGCAACCCGGCCTGCACTTCCTGGATCGCCTGGTTGCCGGTCAGTGCGCCGAGCGCGCAAACCGGTGTCTCCTGGTGCAACAGCCGCCAGAACTTCTCGGCCCCGAGACGCGCCAGCGTGTGCTCGATGCGCACGTGGCCCCGGAGCCGCAATACGTCAGCGGCCCCGTAGGTCCGCCGTATTCCCTGCCAGCGCGGGCTTCTGACCCAATCGGCCTCGAGCTGCCGCACCTGGCTATGTCGATCGCGATTCATGCTGTTCTCCCTTGGCCGGGACAGGCCGGCACTTGTGTTGGACCGGGACTGATATTACGCTGAGGGGTAATGAAATTTTACAAAGAAAATTTCACGGTGTTAATTTCACAACGCTTTCAGGCGTGACTCATGACCCAGACGGCCGGCATCAGGCGTAGGGCACATTTCCTTGGAACGAAGATCCGTGCGCTCAGGAAACGCCACCATCTGACGCTAGAGGATCTTTCAGTGCGGTGCATCCAGCTCGATCCTGACGCAGCGCCCTCGATTTCTTATCTCTCTATGATCGAAAACGGCAAGCGCGTGCCGGCCGAACGCCTGGTCCGCATCATCGCGGACATCTTCCAAAAGAGCCCTGACTGGTTTTTCGATGATGCCCTGGACGCGGAAACACTGGACGCCGCACCGGAGGCACCCGTGAGCGCGATGCCGCTCGAGCCGGGATTTCTTTTCTCCGAGCACTTGTTGCAGCTCGCAATCCCCGAGTTGCTGTCGCAGACGGGCATCACCGGCCGGCAGTTCGCGCACCTTCTGATCCGAGCCCACCAGGAAAAAAGCCACAATCGATTTCCCGACCTCGAACGGACCGCGGAATCCATCGGCGGGAAACGCTTTCCGCTGGCCGTCGAGGACGTCATGGAGCTTGCAGAAAGCCTGGGCCTTCGCATTGTCTGGTTCGACAATCCGGCCTTCAGAGACCCGCGACTTGGCGGCGTGCCGACCAAAACCCTGGTACGTTCGTTTTTCGATACGCCGGATACCGTATGCCTGAACGAGGTACTGCGCCGCAATCCGGCCCGCCTGAAGTTCGATCTCGCGAACCACATTGGGCACAAGGTCCTGCACGACGGGGACGGCGCCCGCGCGGCGCAGGTATCCGGTGGTTACGGCAGCGAGCGGCGCCATGACGGCGAGTCGGCCACGATTGACGCACAGGACATCCTCTACGCCTGGCGCGATTTCGAGTGCAGTTATTTTGCCGCGGCACTCCTCGCGCCGAAAACGCCGTTCCGCCAATACCTCGCGAAGCACGCTTATGCGATCAATGCCGGTGAGCAGGTCGGTTTGACGACGACGCTCACGATGCGGCGCATGTCCAGTGTGTCACCGTATGTGCACTGGCATTACTTCGATGCCTACCCGCCCGGCAGCCTGCGCGCTGTGTACCGGGGCAACGGCATCCCGCTGCCCTGGGGCAACATGACGGCCGTGTCCGATCCCTGCCGGCACTGGGCGGTCTTTCGCATGCTGCAATCGCGCTCGCAGCGGCCCGCGGCGCAGATATCGGTTCTGCGCAGCGGCACTGACACATTCCTCTACTGCTGCCAGTCCATCCGTAATCGCGATGCCGCCGGCAACCCCCATGTATTGTGCGCGGGCGTCGATCTCGCGCCGGCATTGCGCGCCCGGGGCGACGACCCGGCGCAAACGATCGAACTGATCGAGGCGAGCTGCAACGCAAACGGTGGGTCCGGCCCGATACCGCCGGAAGCTCGGCGACAGCTCGAAGGCATTGCGAGAATCCTGAACATCGGCTGGATTGCGGATGGCGCCGAGCGCGACGCGACGATCATCTGTCCGCGGAGTTCCGGTTGCCCGCGCGACCGTCATTGCACCGGGGCGCCGGTAATTCCGAAGCGCTCCCGTATTGACGAAATCCGGAGCCGCCTGCCGGACGACGCCTAAGCTGCGCGCATCGACTTCCGGTATTGCCCGGGACTCGATCCCGTCCAGCGCTTGAACGCGCGCGTGAAGTTGCCCTGGTCGGAGAATCCGAGCAGGAAGGCCGTCTCCGTCAGCGAGTGCCGGTTGTCGCGGAGGTAGGCTTCCGCAAGTTCCCGGCGGGTCATGTCGAGGACATCGCGGTAGGAGGTTCCCTCCGCATTGAGTTGCCTCGCGAGTGTGCTCGCGCTGCGGTACAGGCTCGCGGCGATCTTCGCCTGGTCGACGACACCACCTGGAAGCTTTTGCACCAGTTGCGCGCGCACCTGGTGTGCGACCCTGCTCGCGTCCAGAGACTCGATGTATCGATCCGCGATCCGGCAGGATGCGTCGACGACCTCCGGTATCGCGCCGCCGAGCGGCGCTTCGAGGTCAGACGCCCGAAAGGTGATCTCGGTCCTTTCGTTGTTCCGGCGCACGGGCCCGTGAATGATTTCCTGATAAATGTCGAGCGGCACGTCGGTGTTCGCAAACAGGTCGAGCCGCACCGGGTACAGGGGCGCGCCGCGCGCCACGTAGCACATCTTCAGCACGCTGGCGATGCTGTTGTCCGCGCGCAGCCTGCCGGGGTAGTCGGCCGGGTTCGGGTAAGCCTCGCTCAGCACGAAGAAATCACCCTGGCGTTCGAAACGAAGATCGGTGTGGCCACTGTCGAAGATCGCCTCGTAGCGCAGCAGCTTTCTGAACGCATTGGCGAGTGTTGAGCTCGCGAGCCAGACATGCCCGATGACGAAGAAATGGCGGGGCTCGCTGCGGAGGCCGACCCTGATCCCCAGCGCGGGATCAGAGGACAACTGGGAGGCCTTGTCGAACATGCGGGTGACTACCCGGTTGGGCAGGCGTTCGCCCGCGTGTTTCGGGCCATCGGGATCGACACCGATGGACTCATAGACAGGTCGGGGATCGATGCCATACGCCACTTTGAGCGTATCGCCGATGCGATACACGAGCTGCGACAGCGAAGAGGGCTGGTTGAGCACCGGTTCCTCGTTGGCGGTTGCGACCGGTCCGCACATCATAATTCGCCCTTGACGGAAATTGCACAGACATCGACCTGTCCGGACAAGAGCTTTGCTGCACGGATCCCTAGATTACGTCCCCGGAACGAACCAAAGGGGACGGAAATGCTTCGAGTTATCGAGGGTGGCAAAGGTCGGCACCTTTCCGCGACAACGCTGGAAGACGCGGTACATGCGTACCTGGCTGAGCGCTTTGAGAGCAGGGATAGCTCGATGTCGAGACTCGACCGCTGGTCGCAGCAACGCATCATTGCAGAGAACAGGGCCAAGCTCGCACTGGTTCTCGAATCGGATGACCGGGTCGAGCACTGCTACCAGAACCTCATTCGGGAAATCGACTCCGAGGCGGAATGCGGGATCTACCTGGCGACGCCGGCTGCCAACGCCGCGCAGTTGCGACGGCTCGCAGGCGAAGCCGGTATCTCCGGACGGCTGTACCAGCAATTGCCCAGGATCGCACCGATCCTCTTCGCCGACGAGCTTGCGCATTCGAGCGACAACCTGGACCTCGTCTGGGTCTCGATCGAAGCACGCTATGACCGGGCGAACCTCGATGCCGAAGTCTCGGAGCTGATTCTCATGCATTTGCTCGAGGCGGAAGAAACCGCGGCGGACATGACGGATGCACTGCGCGCGATGCTGTACACGTTTCACGAGGACCTGGCGCGGCGCCGGTGCAAGCTTCCGCGCCTGCTCAATGACCGGGCGATGCGGCACCTGCTCGGCCTGGTGTCACAACTGTCCGAACGATCGGGCGACTACGAGGAACGCATCACGGAGATCAGCACCCGCGCCGGGTCCGCGTAACGACATCGAGGCTGGCTTTCGCCGCTACAGATTGTCTATGCTGGGCCATGCACGACATCGCGGACGTAACGGCGGACGACCGGCCTCCGGTTTCCTTTGCGGAGGCTTGCCGTTACTGGCTCAAACTCGGCTTCGTCAGCTTCGGCGGACCGGCGGGCCAGATATCGATCATGCACACGGAGCTCGTGGAACGCCGGCGCTGGATCAGTGACCGGCGCTTCCTGCATGCGCTGAATTTCACGATGGTGCTGCCCGGGCCCGAAGCGCAGCAACTAGCGACCTATATCGGCTGGCTGATGCACGGTACCTCGGGGGGTATCGTCGCCGGCACGCTGTTTGTCCTTCCCTCCCTGGTGCTGCTCATCGCCCTGTCCTGGATTTACATGGCCTGGGGCGATCTCGCCATCGTTGCCGCCGTGCTCTACGGCGTCAAACCGGCGGTAACCGCCATTGTCGTGTTTGCCGCCTGGCGCATCGGCCGCCGTGCACTGCACAGTGCGCCACTGGCCGCCATCGCGATCGCGGCTTTCGTCGGGCTGTTTGTATTGGACATACCGTACCCGCTGATCGTCATTGGCGCCGGCATCGCGGGCTGGATCGGGAGCCGGGTCGCGCCGGCGGCGTTCGCACTGGCGCCGGCACACACGGCGGCGGTGCTTCCTGCCGCACCGGCATTTATCGGCGATGGCACGCCGCTGCCGCCCTGGGCCCGATTTCGCTGGCACAAGGCGCTTGCCACCCTGGGCGTCGGCACCGGCTTGTGGCTGTTCGTCGAAGGCGGCCTGTACCTGGCGTTCGGCGGGCACGGCACGCTGACACAGCTTGGTTGGTTTTTCACCAAGGCTGCGCTCCTTACCTTCGGCGGTGCCTATGCGGTGCTGCCCTACGTCTACCAGGGTGCGGTCGAGCATCACGGCTGGCTGTCTGCCGAACAGATGATTGACGGCCTCGCACTCGGCGAAACGACGCCCGGACCCCTCGTGATGGTCAATGCCTTTGTCGGCTTCGTGGCCGGGTGGAATGAACAGGTCCTGGGCGCCGGCCGCCTCGTGTCGGGCGCGGTACTCAGCGCAATCGTCGTGACTTTCGTGACTTTTCTGCCGTCGTTCCTGTTCGTGCTGGTCGGTGGCCCGGCCGTGGAAGCAACACGCCACGAGCTGGCATTTACGGCTCCCCTGTCCGGAATCACCGCAGCGGTCGTCGGTGTGATCGCGAGCCTCGCGCTGTTATTCGCCTGGCATGTGCTTTGGCCGGAGGCATCGTCCGCGGCCCCATTCGTCGGGCGCTTCGAGTGGCTGTCGCTCATTTTCGCCATAGCGGCATTGCTCGCGCTGTGGCGGTATCGTATCGGTATCATTCCTGTCATTGCTGCCTGCGCACTGGCCGGCATCGCCACTCTCCTGGTGCGGCTATGACCCCTATGACCGCTATGACCCGTGCCGACGTCCAGAGCTTTTTCGATTCCGCAACGAACACCGTGACTTACGTGGTTGGCGACCCGTCGACCGGGCGTGCGGCCGTCGTCGACCCGGTGCTCGACTTCGACCCGGCGGCCTGCCGTACGTCGAACCGCTCCACCGACGCGGTGGCTGCCTGGATTCGCGAGCGTCACTGGGCTCTCGACTGGATCCTCGAGACCCACGTGCACGCCGACCACTTATCGGGCGCCGCGGTCCTCAAGCAACAGCTCGGCGGAACCATCGCCATCGGGGCCGAGGTCGGTGCAGTCCAGTCGGTGTTCCGCAGGATCTTCAACCTCCCGGACCTGGCGGTCGACGGCCGGCAGTTCGGTCGCCTGTTCAGCGACGGGGACCGCTTCCGGATCGGTAAGATCGAGGCCCGGGTCCTGCACACGCCAGGACATACGCCGGCGTGTGTCAGCTATGTCCTCGGCGACGCGGTTTTTGTCGGCGATACACTTTTCATGCCGGACTACGGAACAGCGCGCACCGACTTTCCCGGCGGCAGTGCAGGCCAGCTCTACGATTCCATCCAGCAGATACTTGCGCTGCCCGCGTCAGCACGCGTTTTCGTTTGCCACGACTACAAGGCGCCAGGGCGTGACGACTTCGCCTTCGAAACCACGGTGGCCGCGCAGCGCGAAAGCAACGTGCACGTGCGTGAAGGCGTGTCGCGGGAGGAATTCGTGGCGATGCGGGAAGCGCGGGATCGGGAACTTGGCATACCGCGGCTCATGCTCCCGTCGATCCAGGTCAACGTTCAGGCGGGACGCATGCCCGAACCTGAAAATGATGGCGTCAGCTATCTCAAGCTGCCGGTCAACGTCCTGTAGGCACAACGGGACCTAGTCGCCTTCTTTCTCCCGCAGGCGGCCCCGGAAGCGCCGCATGCCTGCGATCCAGCGATCCCGGTCATTCGCCTTGCGTGCGACGTACACGGCGACCTCGGGGTGCGTGAGTATCAGGAAGCGGCCCGCCCGCACACCCGCGACGATGATGCCGGCAGCGTCCTCGGCCGTGAGGATCCCGTCGACGTCGTTGCCGCCGAAGCCACCTTCGAGGGTCTCAGAGTCATCCGGGATGCCGATCATGCGAGTCGCAACGGCCTGCGGACAGACGACGGACACCCGGATACCGTCGTCACCGTGGGTGATGGCCAGCGATTCGGCAAAAGCGACGGCCGCGTGTTTCGTCGCGGTATAGGCGGCATCACCGATCTGGCAGAGGAGTCCCGCGGCGGAAGCAATATTCACGAGGGTGCCGCCCCCGCGCCCGGACATCCGCGGCACGAGATGACGTGCCGCGTAGACGTGGGCCATGACGTTGACCGCCCAGCAGATGCGCCAGCGGTCCTCGA
>JBGTLY010000239.1:0-3175 GCA_041743865.1 Woeseiaceae bacterium | reverse complement strand
TCTCCTGACCGGAGGCGCCGCGGTGGCCGTGGTCACGGCGAACGGGCAGCGCGATCAGAGTGATAACGCGCTCCACGTCGTCCTGCCGCGGGATGCGATCCCGGCCATTTTCAACCCGGAGTTCGAGCCGGCGTCGAAGGCACGCCTCGCGGACCACGAGCTGGTGATCGGCGTGGTCGGCGACGGTGAACAGCGCGCCTATTCCACCTGGCAGCTCGATCGGCACGAGATCGTCAACGACGTGTTCGAGGAGAGGCCCATCGCGGTCACCTGGTGACCGCTCTGTGGCACTGGCATCGTGTATGCCAGACAGCTCGGAGGTCAGGTTCTGTCGTTCGGTGTCTCGGGCATGCTGTTCCGCGACGGGCTCGTGATGTACGACCGTGAAACGGACACCCTCTGGACGCAAGTCGATGGCCGCGCGATCCAAGGATCTCTGGCCGACCGAAGGCTCGAGGTCGTGCCGTCCGTGCACGCAACGTGGAAACAATGGAAGCAGCTCTATCCGAACAGCGTGGTGCTGAAGAAGCGCGGCATCCCACGATCCGCGTACGACGCCTACAATCGGGATCCGAATCAGGCGGGTATTCTGGGACGCCGGGTGCGTGACAAGCGTCTCCCCCCCAAGGAGCGTGTGATCGGCGTACGCACCGAGGACGCAGCGACGGCGTTCGTTGAAAACGACGTGCGCGAAGCCCGACTGGTCCAAGCAGAGGTCGGAACGCTGCCGGTAGTGCTGGTCGCCGTAACAAGCGATCACCCCGTCGTAACGTTCAACCGGCGCGTGTCGGGACGCGTGCTCTCGTTCCGCTTGGCGGAAGGTGCGCCGGCGACGATGGAGGACGCCGAGACCGGCAGCCGCTGGTCGCTTGCCGACGGCAAAGCCATCTCAGGCCCACTGAAGGGTGCACAGCTCGAACGCGCGGCTGCGTATCCGGCATTCTGGTTCGGATGGCTGGGTTACTTTCCGAATACAGAGTTGTGGAAGCGGTAAGCCGCACATGCATTTGAGGGGACACGAATGACCGATCGGGATCGAATCGCCACTGCCCTGCTCGCACTGCGCGCCGGGGTCTTTCTCGTCATGCTGATGTGGACGCTGGACAAGTTCGTCAATCCGGGACATGCGGCCGCCGTGTTCCAGAATTTCTACGGGCTGACCGGCGTCGGGTCCGCAATCATGACCGCCGTCGGCGTCGCCGAGCTGCTGCTCGTCCTGGCCTTCGCCGCCGGCTTCCGCAAGCGTTTCTCGTATGGCGCCGTGCTCGTGCTGCACGGGATCTCGACGTTCTCGTCGTATCGGCAGTATCTTCAGCCATTCGACAACCTGCTCTTCTTCGCCGCCTGGCCCATGCTCGCTGCCTGCTTCGCGCTCTACCTGCTCCGGGATCTGGACACGCGCCTTGCCGTCGACAGGTGAACCCGCCCGACCGATCCTGCGGGCTCGGGCTGTGACTTCGCTCACAACAATCGGAGGCGCGCGACGGCAACCGAGCCGATTCGATACAATCCGGCACGCATGCGTATTTTCACGCACAGGTTCGCCGCCTTGGCGGTGCTGTCGCTGACCCTCGCCGTCGGGACCCCCGAAACCGCTCCATGGCAAGGCACCTCGACCCCGCCCGCGCAGCCCGATGTGCACCGGCTCGGGCCCCAGGTCGGTCAGCGGGTCCCCGACTTCACACTCGTCGACCAGGACGGCCGGCAGCGACCGCTTCGGTCCCTCATGGGGGAGAAGGGCCTCATCCTGGTCTTCTCGCGTTCGGCAGATTGGTGACCGTACTGTAAAACGCAGCTGGTCGAGCTGCAAGGCCGATACGATGAGATTCGCAAGACAGGCATGGGGCTGGCGGTGGTGACGTACGATCCGCGCCCCGTCCTCGCCGAGTTCGCGGCGCGGCGCGGGATCACCTTTCCCCTGCTCTCCGATCAGGGCTCCTCGACGATCAAACGATACGGAATCCTCAACACGACGGTGCCCGAGACGAATCCGTCGCATGGTTACCCGTTTCCGGGCACGTTCATCCTCGATCGGGCCGGTACCGTTACCGCACGGTTCTTCGAGGAGGGGTACCAGGAACGGAGCACCATTAGCAGCGTCCTGGTGCGCCTCGGCGGGCAGGTCAACGCCGCCGCGACGAAGATTTCGGCGCCGCAGCTCGAAATCACGAGCTATGCCACGGATGCGGCCGTTGCACCGGGTACGCGGTTCTCGCTAGTGCTCGACATTACGCCCGGACCGAAAATTCACGTGTACGCTCCGACAGTGAAGGGCTACAAGCCCATTGCGCTGACCCTCGCACCGCAGCCTGGAGTCGTCGTTCGTGAGGCGCATTATCCGCCGTCGGAGGAATACTTGTTCGAGCCGCTCCAGGAACGCGTGCCCGTCTACCAGCGCCCGTTCCGGGTCGTCCAGGACGTGATGATCGATCCGTCGAGGGCTGGACAGGCGGCCCTCGCGGCCAGAAGGGAGCTGACGATTACCGGTACGCTGAACTACCAGGCGTGCGACGACAGGATCTGCTACATGCCCCAGTCGGTGCCCCTGATCTGGACCGTCGCGCTCAGGCCGCTCGATTCGGAACGAGGGAAGCGATAGACCGCCCTCGTTCCTGTGGCATGCTCGCGTCGTGATCGCGCTGCCCACCCACGACGTCATCCTGCTCGGCATCGGCCACACCAACGCGCATGTGCTGCGGATGTGGCGCATGGAACCGCTGAAGGGCATGCGGCTCACCTGCGTCTCGAACGAGGCGGTTGCCACGTACTCGGGCATGCTGCCAGGCGTGCTCGCCGGCCAGTATCCGCCGGAGCGCATGGAGATCGACCTCGTGCGTCTCACCGCGGCTGCCGGCGCGCGCCTTATCGTCGACGAGGTGACCGGTCTCGATCCGGCCCGGCAGGAACTGCTGTTCGATAGCCGTGCGCCCGTGCGCTTCGACGTGCTGTCGGTCGGCATCGGCTCGGTGCCGGGGTGGGGCGGCGTGCAGGTGGTGGATGGCCGCCGCATCGTGCCGATCAAGCCGATGCAGACGTTCCTGTCGCGCCTGGAGGAGCGAGTGCAGGCCGCGGCGGCCGAGCGGAGGCGCGAGGCGATCCGCATCCTCGTGGTGGGCGGAGGCGCCGGCGGGGTCGAGGTCACGCTCTGTCTGCCACCGTACCTGCGGCGCGTGCT
>JBGTLY010000238.1:0-13301 GCA_041743865.1 Woeseiaceae bacterium | reverse complement strand
TGCGACTGCTCCTTGCCGGATCTCGCCGGCGTCGAGCTCCTGAGCGACGTGCGGCGGAGCGGCGAGTATCGGGCAATGCGGGTCCTGATGACGTCCGGAGACGGCCGCGCCGACGACGCGGTCGCCGCGCTCGAATCGGGGGCGGACGATGTGGTCGGAAAACCGCTGTACATGCCGGAATTTCTGGCCCGTGTTAACGCCTGCCTGCGCCGTCCCGCAAATTTCGCGCACTCGGACATCTTCACCGCCGGTGGCATTACCATCGACGACATCGGCCATCGTGTCCTCATCGACGGCACCAGCGTCTCGCTCGCACCCCGCGAATACCGGCTACTGCACTTCCTGCTGACGAACCAGGACCGGGTCTTCAGCCGCAAGCAGCTCCTCGTCCATGTCTGGGACCGCGACACGCTCGTCGGGCCCCGAACGGTCGACGTGCACGTCCGGCGCCTGCGCAGTCTCCTCGAGTCGTCAGGCTACGACCGGTACCTGCAGACGGTACGCGGCAGCGGTTATCGATTCTCGCTCGACAGCTGAGTCCGTAACAATTTGTTTACGAAAATGTCACATCGTTTGCATACGCCGGAGATATGGTACGCCCGCATTACATAGGTGTTTACCGAAGACGCGCGCGGCAGCGCGCCGAAAATAAAACTGTGCTGGCGAGAACGTCACGCACCCAAACATCCAAGTTCCGGGAGCTGCACCGCCCTGAGGTGTTCTCGCAACATGCTTAGTTTCACATTCTGGAGAGGTTACATGAATTGCAACAAACTGCTCACCATCGTCCTGGCGGGCGCAGTACTCGCGGCCTGCGACAGTGGTGACATCAACCTGCAGCCGACCAATGTCGATAATTCGAATCAGAACAACACGAATAATCCACCACCGGTCAACAGCAACCCGTGCGCCAGCTACGTCGATGCAGGCCAGACTTTCGCGGGTACGTTCGACGGCACGAACTGCACCTACGACACGTCGTTCGTCAGCGACACGCGACCGATCGAGGTCAGCTCGATACGATTCCCGAATATTGGTGAGGGTCTGCATATCTTTGCGGACAGCCTCTTCATCGGCGCAGACGTCAACGAAGCCGCCGCATCCACCGGCACGCGCATCCCGCAGGAAGGCGAGGGCACGCGCCTTACGATCGACGCCGGCAACACCATGGTCTTCTCGTCCCCGGACAGCTATGTCCGTATTGCACGCGGCTCGCAGATTTTTGCCGAGGGCACGGCCGATGCACCCATCACGTTTACGGCGGACGAGGACGCGGTCGGCGACACGGCTACTGAAAGCGACCGCGGTCTCTGGGGCGGCATCCAGATCAACGGCAACGGTTGGACAAACAAGTGTCACGACGGCACGGCGACCGGCGCGCTGGCCGACGCTGGCATCCCGAGCCAGTTCGCACCGACCGTCAACAACGTGCACGGCTGCCACGCCGAGGCCGAGGGCCGTCCCGCCACTTATGGTGGCAACAACAACGAGGAGAACTCCGGCGTACTGACCTACGTGGTCATCAAGCACGCTGGCTTCGAAGTGGTCGACGGTAGCGAGCTGAACGCGCTCACGCTGAATGGCGTTGGCAGTGGCACGACGATCAGCCACGTGCAGACCTATACGTCGCTCGACGACGGTTTTGAAATGTTCGGCGGCGCGGTCAACCTGGATCACATCGTCGCCGTGAACGTCGGTGACGATTCCTTCGATTACTCGGAAGGCTACGTCGGCGATATCCAGTACGCCGTCGCCGTCCACACGTCCGGTGCAAACCGCTGCGTCGAGGGTGATAACACGGGTGAAGGCCGCGCAGACGATATAACACCACGTACATTGCTTCGGGTATCGAACATGACCTGCGTGCAGACCGGCCTTGCCGAAGGCACCGGCACGAACCCGAGTGCCAAAGGTGACTCCGAGGGCGTGCTGTACCGCGAAGGCGCCTGGTTCGAGATGTACAACTCGATCATGACGTCCAACGAAGCCACGATGCAAAGCGACGACTGTCTCGACCTCAACGACTCCGAAGGACCGGAGACCATCGACGGCGTGCAGGCATTTATCAGCCTCGCGAGCAGCAACGTGGTCGCGTGCAGTGATGCAGTCACAACGTCTCCGGACGCCGCCAATGCGGCCTTTGACGAAGCGGCGTTCGTTGCATGGCTGAATACCGCCCCCAACAGCAACAACGTCGTGGACGAGACCAACATTCCCTGGAACAGCCTGCTGGTCGGCGGGACCGGGACCCGCGCCTACCTGACGGCCGCAGAGATCCAGGATTCTACGGGTACGGTCGTGTTCGACCAGGCGACCCAGCTGTTCGACGTCGCCGCCGACGGTGCGCTCGGCGGCGGTGTGGCCAGCGACATCTTCGAAACGCCGACCTACCTCGGCGGCGCGAGCGAAGGCGACGACTGGCTCGAAGGCTGGACCGTAGGTCTCGACCTTGATCTCACCCCGTAAGCAGAACGAGGCTGGCCGGTGCAGTGAAAGCTGCACCCGGGCCTGATGCGAAAGGTACGCGGAATGTCTTTTAAGGCGTTCCGCGTACCCGTTCCTACCTGTACGAAAAGGCACCAGACAATGCAACGACATTTCCGATTCAAGAGCCTGTTCGTCGCCGTGAAAGTCGCGTGCGGAACAGCCGTCCTCACACAGTCAGCGCTGGCCCAGGAAGAACCCGCAGATGCTCTGCCGGAAGCAGCCGCGCCCCAGATTGAAGAAGTCGTCGTGCTGGGGCGCCTGAAAAGCGGTGCTGCAGCCCTCACCGATGAGCGCATCGAGGTGCCATTTTCGGCCGACTACCTGAGTTTCGAAGCCATGGCGCGCGCCGGCGACTCCGACATCGCCCAGGCGCTGCGGCGTGTTCCCGGCCTTACTGTCATTGACGGCAAATTCGTCTACGTGCGTGGTCTCGGTGAACGATACTCCACGGTTACCGTTAACAAAGCCGCGGTACCGTCACCGGAGCTGACCCGCAGCGTCGTGCCGCTCGACTTGTTCCCGACCACGATCGTCGAATCGGTCAAGATCGCGAAGTCACCATCGCCGGACCAGCCGGCCAACTTTGGCGGTGGGGCCATCGACATTCGCACACGGGGCATCCCGGACGGGCCGCTGCTCTCGCTCGAGGTTGGCGTCGGCTACAACGACGCTAACAGCGACGACGGTCTTGTCTACGATGCCAGCAGCGAGTGGCTGCCCGGTGCCATCCAGGGAGCGATTCCGACCTATCGCGGCGACATTACTGTCTCTAATATTTTCAATACGCTGAACTTTGGTGGCAACGGAACAATTGCCGAAGCGCAAACGATTCACCAGGGGCTGATTGACAGCCTCAATACCAACGTCGGGACCAATCCGGATTCGCTCGACCCGGACCTTGGTGGCAAGATCGCGGTCGGAAACAGCTGGGATTTCGGTGACTCCGATGATTGGCGTTTCGGCGTGATGCTGAACGCGACTTACGACGAACAGTATCGCAACAAGTCCCAGCGGCGGGAAGGTATCGGCAATCCGGACATCAATTTCGTTGATATCATACGCACGGACTACTCCGAGCGGACGGTCGGTGCCATCAACACGGGTCTCGACTGGTTGAATGATCATTCGGTCGAGCTCAGCTATTACGTGCTGCAGAATGACGCGCAGCAGGCCAGTATCGAGCGAGGCTACGACACGAACAACCAGCTGGCGGAGGGTGACCAGAAGACCGAGTACCTAACACGTCTCGAAGAGCGGGAACTGACGATGGCCCAGGTCTCGGGTACACATACCTTGACCCAGACACCGTGGATCACTGAATTTCTCGAAGGCAACGATGTCCTCGATGAACTCGTCAACCTGGAGTTCAGTTGGTTCTACTCCGACAGCGAGGCGACCACCGATATTCCGAATGAGGCGACCTTCCAGGGGGCAGCAGACGTCGACCCGGACGATCCGCAGTCCCGGAGCAATGAACGGCTCCTCGCAACGACATCGATGGGACGCTTCAATTTCCTCGAGCTTGAAGACCAGCAGGATAGCTGGGGCGGCGATTTCGCGTTACCGGTCGAATTCGGCGAAACGCTCGTCGAGCTGTCCACCGGATGGTGGGGTTACAACAAAGCCCGCAACTACTACGGAACCAATATCAACCTGAACGCGGTGGGCGTAACAGCGCCCTTGCTGGCCGGATCTCCCGACGACGTACTGAACTCCGGCGGCCTGTTGCTGGAGAACGGTTTCGACCTTACGCTCGGCAGCCAGACCGGCAACGAGAGTTACCTTGCGGCGCAGAAGGTTAACGCCGGCTACGGCATGGCTGATGTCACGTTTGCCGAAAACTGGCGTGTAACGGGCGGCGCTCGCTGGGAGTCATACCAGCAGTCCGTAATACCTATCGACCTGCTCGATTTCAGCGGCAATTCAATACAAGTCATCATCGATGGGCTGCAGGACCCGAACCAGCGCTACGCGATACAGGAAGACGATACCTATCTCTCCGGCGCTCTGACCTACTTCAATAGTGGCCTCTTGGGTGCGGACGAGTACCAGTTCCGCTTCAGTTATGGTGAGACGGTAGTACGTCCGGACCTGCGCGAGGTGTCCGACGTCAAATACAATGACCCGGAACTCAACATCGTTGTCGGCGGTAATCCCAACCTGCGAACATCGCCTATCGACAATTTCGAGGCACGTGGCGAGTTCTATTACTCCAATGCCGACAACTTCACGGTTTCGCTTTTCTACAAGGATATCGACAGCCCGATCGAGCGCATCCGGACAGCCGGTTCTGACGACAATATCGAGCTCGCTTTCGTCAACGCCGAGGCCGGCGAGGTTTACGGCGTCGAATTCGAGGCGTTCAAGACTTTGCCGCGAGGCCTGTTTGCGACCGGAAACATAACGCTGAGTGATTCAGAGCTCGACATCGATACGGGCGCGATCACCGGCGGGCCGACCAACGCGACCCGGCGCCTTACCGGTCACTCCGAGTGGGTCGTCAACGGTACGCTGGGATGGGATTCTGACAGCGGGTATCACAGTGCCTACCTCAGCTACAACGCCTATGGGGAACGCATCTTCTACGGTGGTGTCGCGGGCGCTGAGGACGCTTTCGAGCAACCGTTCCATAGCCTGGGGCTGGTCTACAAATGGTTCCCGACCGACCAGGTCGAGCTCGAATTCCAGGTCGACAACATCGTGGACGAGGACCTCCTGTACGAGCAGGTCAATTCCAATGGGCAGACTGCAAACATCATCGAGCAGGAAGTCGGCGTGACGTTCTCCGTGAGCGCCCAGTGGAGTTTCTAGAGCACCAACAAAAAATCGGTTTTCACTACTCACGAGAGTCCTGTAACCGTGCGGGGGTACTTGTTTAGCGCATGTGTCTTTAACGCATGTGTCGCCGGAGGCGCTGCATCAGGTCCCCATCGCGGGGAATCTGGGCAAACTGGCCTGATTGCATGAGCCAATAGAATCGTCCGGGCGGGAAGTCGGCCGGCAGTTCGTAGTCCATACCCTCCCATTCGTCTTCACGAAAGGCGTAGAAGGCCCAGTGCCCGCCGAAGGACTCGACGGCATCGACAACGTCCTAGAGATACGTGCCGCAATCCGTCCAGCTTCGCATGCAGCCGAACTCCGATCCCACGACCCGCGTCGGGCGCAGGTCGTGGCTCGCGGCCCAGCGAAAAGCGGTGCCGATATGCGCCTCCACGGCCGCCGCATCCCACGTGAGCGGCTCACCCGCGTACTCCGCGATCGCGCCGGGATAGCGTAGCGGCTCCTGTCGTTGCATGTTGGGCGCGCTGGTCGCCGCGTATGGTTCGTACATATGAAACGCATACAAGACCCGCTCGTCCGGTATCGGTTCCTGCCGGGCGGCCAGATTGCGCGGATTGGCGAAAAACCCGCCTTCCACCATGACCGGGGTCAGCGCGTCGACTTGGTGAATCGCGTCGATGACCCGGCTGTAGAACGCGGGCAGGTCCCGTGCCGTTCCGACCTGGGCCGCGAGGAAACGGCGGTTGTCCCCCAGCGGGGCATTCTCGGCCAGCGACTGCGTCCGTTCCGGCGCCGGTTCATTGACAATATTGTAGGCGGCGACGGCCAGGTGGCCTTTTAGCGCATTCGCGAGGGCCGCCCAGAGCTGCGCAGCCTGACTCCAGTAGTTGCGGTCGGACCATAAGCGGTCGTCGAAGCGGCCGCCGTTTTGCTGTCGCCAGCGGGCGCCCGGGAGGCTCAGGGGCACGACGACGACCCTCAGACCGGCCTCGTGGCGGCATCGAGTACCTCGACGAGGATGGCAAGATCCGTGGCCGGCAGGCCCGCATAACGATCGGCATCACCCAGCAGGAAATCTGGGCCCAGGCCGTCCCACTTTGAGAACGTAAGCCGCACCCAGCTTGCGCCCGTGCGCGCAAGTGCTTCGAAATACGCCGAATCCGGCGGTGCCCGGTTGAAGCTGTTCGCGCCCCGCTGCGGCTCATCCCAGAAATGCATCAGGTCTGCCGCACCGGCCGGACCAATGAGCATCAGCAATACCCGCAACCACAGCCCGCAAAGCATCATTCGTCTGGCAGCCTTATCCATTGGCATTATTGAGTTGCGGCGCACGACGACCGGTGACAGGATTTGCGAAGCAATCGGTGGCGCCCTCTGGCAGTGTAGCAAAGCGGCGGGTGCGCCCGATGTTCCGGGAGATACGGCATGAGGTATGGTTCGGCAGGAAAATTTTTGAGGCGAATGCGCCGGCCGGCCTTTGCGCTGCTCGCGGCACTGACCGGTGCCTGCTCCGTCAACCCGGTGACCGGTGATCGCGAAGTCGTGCTGGTCAGCGAAGCCCAGGAATTACAGATGGGCGCCCAGGCTTACGTGCCTTCGCAGCAGTCGCAGGGCGGCGCCTACGATGTCGATCCGGCGCTGACAAGCTATGTGCAGGAGGTTGGCCAGCGCCTCGCGGCCGTGAGCGACCGGCAACTCCCTTACGAATTCGTGGTCCTCAACAACTCCGTGCCGAACGCCTGGGCCCTGCCGGGCGGGAAAATTGCGATCAACCGGGGCCTGCTGACCGAGCTTGACTCCGAGGCCGAACTCGCCGCGGTGCTCGGTCACGAGATCGTGCACGCCGCGGCGCGGCATTCGGCGCAGCAGGTTACCCGCGGCATGTTGTCTCAGGTGGCAGTGCTGGCCACGGCGATCGTAGTGAGTGACGAGGACTATGGTGCGCTCGCTGTGGGCGGAGCGAACCTCGGTGCACAACTCGTGAACCTGCGCTACGGCCGCGATGCCGAGCGGGAATCCGACCGCTACGGCATGGAGTACATGGCGCGAGCGGGTTACGACCCGTCCGGGGCTGTAGACCTGCAGGAAACTTTTGTCCGTCTGAGCGAGGGAGACAACCCGGACTGGCTGAGCGGACTTTTTGCGAGCCATCCGCCGTCACAGGAACGTCTGGACGCCAACCGTGCGATGGCCGAATCCCTGCCACCGGGCGGCGAGGTCGGTGCCGAACGCTATCAGCAGCAGCTCGCGAGGACACGCGAGGTCGAACCGGCCTACGACGCCTACGAGAAAGGACGCAAGGCGCTGGCGGATGGCGACCGTGCTGCGGCGCTACAGCATGCGAACGAGGCGCTGGAGCTGTTTCCGGCCGAGGCCCATTTTCACGCCCTGCGCGGCGACGTGCGGCTCGTCGAGAAGAAGTACGACGATGCGATTACGAACTACAGCCGTGCGGTCGAGCGTCGCGAGGATTTCTTCTACTACCACCTGCAACGCGGCCTCGCGAAAAAGGCGGCCGGGGATACGCGCAGTGCTGTCTCCGACCTGGAACGCAGCCGCGAGCTGATGGCGACCGCACCCGCCGAATTGGCGCTGGGCGACATTGCGGAGTCACGCGGCAACATTGACGCCGCGATCGCGCACTACCGGGCCGTTGCGGGGGCGGGGGGCCAATACGGCGATGCTGCGAATGCCGGCCTGGCGCGCCTCGAGATGCCCCGAAATCCGGGGGCCTATTTTGCGACCGGCTGCGGCGCCGATCGGGATCGCAACCTCGTCGTCGCCGTGAGAAATGAATCATCCGTGTCCGCGTCCGGCATCGTCGTCGCCGTCGATGTCGTGGACAGCGGCGGGCGGGCGCGCCGGCTCACCCGGAACATCAACGGCGTCCTCGCGCCCGGTCAGGTTGCGCAGGTCAACATGGGCGTCGGCCCATACACCGGCGGCGAGTGCCCCGGGAAGGTTATCGCGGCACAGGTCGCCCGCTGAATCCCGGCATCATTCCCCGGCCGATACTTCCTCGATCCAGGCGTCGACGTGCGTCGCAAGCATCGGCAACGTGACCCCGCCGTTTGCCAGTACACGATCGTGGAACTCGCGGATATCGAAGCGCTCGCCGAGCGCTGCCTCGGCGTGGCGGCGCAGGCGCTGGATTTCGAGACTGCCAAGCAGGTACGAAGTCGCCTGTCCCGGCACGGCCGCATAGCGGTCGATTTCCGAGCTGATGCCGTCACGGCCTTCCGCCGTGTGCGCGAGCATGTACTCGATGGCTTCCTCGCGTGTCCAGCCCATTACGTGGATACCCGGGTCGACGACGAGCCGGGCCGCCCGGTACGCTTCGTTCGACAACATCCCGAGGCGCGAGAGCTCGCTCGAGTACAGGCCCATCTCGTCCGCCAGCCGTTCCGCGTAAAGACCCCAGCCTTCGACACTCCCGGAGACGAACATGTAGCGTAGGATCGGTGGCAAGTTCTCGTTCGTGAGCGCGATCGACACCTGCAGATGATGCCCGGGCCAGCTTTCGTGAAACGCGGTCGCTTCGGTGCCCGCGCGGCTGATGCCGGTGGGATTCCAGGTGCCGACCTGGTACTTGCCGGGCCGGCTGCCGTCCGCGGCGCCCGCCGAATAGAACCCGCCGCCGGAGTCTTGCTCGTAGGCAGGCGACGGGACCACGACGAGTTCCGCATCCGGCAGGCGACCGAACCAGTTCGATACCGTCTCTCGTCCCCGGTCCACCGCGGCATTCACGTAGCCGAGCATTTGCTGCTCGGACTCGAACGTGTACTCCGGATCCGAACGCAGCCGGCCGAACAAGGCCTTGAGATCGTCCGTGCCGAAAGCCGATCGGGCAATCGAGAGCATCGCTGTGTGGATGCGTGACATCTCCGACAGGCCGGTGCGGTGTATGTCCTCGGGATCCATCGACAGCGACGACCAGTAACGGACGGAGGCCCGGTAACAGGCTTCGCCGTTCGGGTTGGCGCCCACGCCGATCTGCTCGCGTCCCTCGTAGTCTTCATCCAGGAAATCGCGATAGGCCTGCACGGCCGGAAGCACGCGACTCTCAACTAGCTTGCGGTACTCCGCAGCGAACCCCGCCCCGTCAGCCCGCTCTGCCGGGCTCATGAATGGCGAATCTTCGAGCGCTGTGGCGAGGAGCGCATCCATCTGCCCGGTGACCGCGGCGACGTTCGAGACGGGCGCCAGGTAAGCCTCGTCCATGCCGCGCGACAGGTTCGCGATCTCGGTACGTATGAAGCGCTCGATATCGCGAGCCCGTGCCAGGGCCGCCGCCTGTTCGTCGGCGGTGGCGACGGGCTGTACGGCGAGCGTGGCGATGATGGCCGACGGCCAGCCGGTCCAGGTCGGGCTCACATTCCAGAGTTCCATGCGGCAAATACGCCGATCGGCGATGGCCCGCAATCGCTCGTGGGTGAACACGTACGTAAGCGCCTCCGGCGTGCCGGCGAGCGCCGCAACGTCGATGGCTTCGAGTTCCCGGAGCCAGCCATCAACACCGGCGTCCCAGCGCCCGAGCGCGTCGGTCCCGTGGTCGCCGAAGCGATCGGCCGGTGCATCGGGATAGCCGACTTCGTACACCTCCTCCGGGAACTGCGCGTAATAGCCGGCAAGAAATTCGTTCGCCACGCGATTGACCGTGTCGCTCGGCGACGGTTCGTCCGGCCCCGAACAGCCCAGGAGGGCAGTACCTGCGACCAGCGACATCCACAAGCTGCGATTCATCAGTGTTTTTCGACCGGCTGCGATCCCGCCATCAAACCACACATCGCGCGGGCGGTGAAGCGAAGTAGATTCCCGCGGAAGGTGTAGGCAGAATGGCCGACACCGGGGGCACCGCAGCCAGGACAAGGCCATCAAACTTCGCTATACCGTACCCAATGCCGTGACAGGCCTGAGCCTGATGCTGGGCTTGGCATCGATCGTCATGAGCCAGTTCGAGCAACTCGAACTGGCCGCCTGGCTCATCGTCTGGTGCGCGTTGCTGGACACGCTGGACGGCGTTGCGGCGCGCCTGCTGAAAGCCACGTCCAGTTTTGGCGCCGAGTTCGATTCGATGGCGGATGTCATCTCTTTCGGCGTCGCGCCAGCCGTGCTGACGTTGAATGCCGGCGTGCAGGTCGGCAACATCGGCTACGGCACCGACGCGTTCTGGGTGCTCCTGATCACGGCCGGCATTTTTGCGCTTGCGGGCGCCATGCGGCTCGCCCGATTCAATATCGCAACCGACAAACCGCCGCCCGGCTGGTTTACGGGTGTACCGATTACCGCCTGCGGCGGCGGTGTGCTCGCGTCGTTTGTGCTGGTGCTGTTCTACCACCGAGAGTTCGCGGCGTCCCTTCCCCTGCAGTTGTACTTGCCGATCCTGCTGCTCCTGCTGGCCGCACTGATGATTTCCCGCCTGCGGTTCCCGAAAGCGACGGTGCGTGATAACACCCTGATCAACGTATTCCAGATCGTCAATATCATCCTCATTTTTTACTGCGGCATCACGCGCTCCTACCCGGAATACCTGCTCGGGATCGCTCTGGTTTTGGTAGTGGGCGGCATCGTTGCCGGCGCAATTTCCCGGCGGCGCCAATATCGGACTGAATCGCATCAGTGAGGCCGGCGTCCGTGACCGGGGCCCGAGGAGCACAATGCGTGAGCGACTGATCGCGGGACTGGTGCTGGCCATGCTGGGCGGCTGCACTTCGGTCCCGGCCGCTGCCCCCGAAGCGGATGACGAGGCGGCCGTGCAGGACGGATTCCTCGGCCTGCAGCGTGACGCGAAAGGCAGCCTGTCGCTCCTGGTCGAGGAAATCGACGCACCCTTCATCTACCAGAGTTCGCTCGCCCGGGGCGTCGGTTCCAACGATCTCGGCCTGGATCGCGGGCAATTGGGCGCGACGCGGCTCGTGCGCTTCGAATTGCGTGGCAACAAGGTCCTGCTCGTCGAGGACAACCTGGACTACCGGGCCGTCACCGATGACCCGGACGAACGACAGGCCGTGGCGGAATCTTTTGCGCGCTCCGTCATCTGGGGCTTCGAAATCGCTGACCGTCGCGACGGCGCGCTGGTCCTCGACGCTACCGATTTTTTCCTGCGCGACGCCCACGACCTGGCCGCCGCGCTGGCAGCTCGCGGCGAAGGCAACTACTCGGTGGACAAATCGCGTTCGGCGATCCACGAGGCACGGACTCGCGCCTTCCCGGACAACACCGAAGTGGAAGCTATCGTCACCTTCACCGGACAATCCGCGGGTCGGCACCTGCCGACGGTCGTCCCGGATCCGGGCACGGTCACCGTGCATATCCATCATTCGTTTATCCGCTTGCCGGAGGAGGGCTACGAACCGCTGCCCTACGATCCGCGCGCCGGCGTCATTGGCCTCGGCTACGACGAACCGGGCTTCATCGACTACGCGTCCGCCATTGGCGATCCGATGTTCGTCAACTTCGGGCAGCGCCACCGGCTCGAGAAAAAGGATCCGGGCGCCGCGCGGAGCGAGGCGGTCGAACCGATCGTGTATTACGTGGATCGCGGAGCACCGGAACCGGTGCGTACAGCGCTGATCGAGGGCGCGAGCTGGTGGAACCAGGCATTCGAAGCAGCCGGCTACGAAGACGCGTTCCAGGTGAGACTGTTGCCCGACGATGCAGACCCCATGGATGTGCGCTACAACGTGATCCAGTGGGTGCACCGCTCGACCCGCGGCTGGTCCTACGGCGCGTCGATCCTGGACCCGCGCACCGGTGAAATACTCAAGGGCCACGTGACGCTCGGTTCGCTGCGGGTACGGCAGGATTACATGATTGCCGAAGGGCTGCTCGCGCCCTACGACGACAAGAGCGTGCCCGACACGATGCTGGAGATGTCGCTGGCCCGTATCCGGCAGCTCTCGGCTCACGAGGTCGGTCACACGCTGGGCTTCGAGCACAACTTCGCGGCGAGCACCCAGGATCGTGCATCGGTGATGGACTATCCGGCGCCGCTCGTCCGCTTCGATGGCGCCGGCAATCTCGATCTGTCGGATGCCTATGCCATCGGTATCGGCGAATGGGACAAGCGCACCGTGCTGTATGCGTACCAGGATTTTTCCAACGGCGCGGATTCGGCGAACGAGCGGAACGAGATCATGCAGGCGACGATCGACGCCGGATATCGTTATGTGGCGGACGAGCATGCGCGTTCGGCGGGGGCCGCGCACCCGGACGGCAACCTGTGGGACAACGGGGCGGATGCGCTCGATGAACTGGCGCACGTGCTGCGTGTGCGCGCCCATGCGCTGGAGCGATTCTCCGAGCGTAATATTCGCCTCGGGCGTCCCGATGCGGCACTCGGGGACGTGCTGGTACCGATTTATCTTTTGCATCGCTACCAGTTGCAGGCCGTCGGCAAGCTGGTCGGCGGCGTGTATTTCGACTACTCGCTGCGCGATGGCAGCCGTGCCAGGCCGGAAGCAGTCGAACCGGCACGGCAGCAGGCGGCGATCGACGCGCTGCTGGCGGCGCTCGCACCGGAGGTCCTCCGGCTCCCGGATGAACTTGCTGCTCGTATTCCGCCGCGGCCTCCCGGATTCCCTGCAACGCGCGAAACCTTCAGCGGTGCGACCCGCGAAATATTCGATCCGCTGGCGCCCGCCGCCGCGGCGACGGTCCTGACCCTCGAGGTCCTTCTGAACCCCGAGCGTGCGGCGCGAATGAACCGGCAGCAGACGCCGAGGTTCCCAGCGCTCGTCGACGATCTGCTCGAGGCCACATGGTTCAGGGCCCGGGGCGCCGGGGATGACCTGCAACTTCAAACCGCCTCGCTGGTATTGGACGCGTTGCTCAGGCTTGCCGTGAATCCGGCTGCAGAGGATGCCGTGCAAGGTACCGCGCTGGCCGCCATCGACCGGCTGTACGAGTCGGCAGGCGCGACCGTCGGGCGTGACGCCGTGGCATCCGCCTGGCTGGAAGCGGCACGCTTCCGGATCGAGCGCATGCGGGCCGACCCCTCGAGCGTCGCGTCGTTGCCGACGGTCGTCGTACCC